>JAQTYN010000002.1 GCA_028688275.1 Gallionella sp.
CGGAAAATAGGAAATAATCCATTCAAAATCGCAATTCCAGAACCACAAATCTTAAATTGCACCCAATTTTACCCAATTGGTACGTTAATCTCGTGTCGATTTATGGATTGTTCAGTACTTCCCTAAATCAATTTAGAGCTTCCAGCTATACGCCACACCCAACGCATCTTGGTACATATTGATATTCGCAGCTGTACCACCGACCATCCCCGCCGTGCCAGCGGTGCCACTCACGGTTTGTTTAAAGGCGTGCATATAGGAGAATGACAGCTCATTGTCTTTGGAAACATTCCAAGTTGCACCTAAAGTCAGATGATCTTGCACCACCCCTGGTGCTAACACGTTGAACAAGGTTTGTGTGTTCGGAATTTGCGCATTGTTATGGTTGTAACCTGCACGTACTGTCCAAGCGTCATTCCAAGCATGACTCACACCCAGCTTGTACACAGTCATATTTTGCCAACCAAATCCCGCGCCATTATTCATGCCTAACGCGCCACCTGCGGCATTGCTATTGGCAATTGAAGCCACATTACCATAGTCAATTTTTTCAATATCGAAAGCCATTGTGGTGCTAGGCATCATTTTGTAAGCGAAGCCAATACCATAACTGGCTGGAATGTCAAAGCCGCCTTGCTCAGCAAACAACCCAGCATATTTGTTGAATTTACCCATCTTTGTTTTGGGTTGGTAAGTCGCACCCATGGTAAATTCAGGGGTGATTTCACCTGTCCAACCTAAGCGCAGCCCAATCCCTGTCGAGCTGTCTGTACCTGTATTGGTCAATGCAGCAGCGTTGCTGGACATAGGCGCGAAAGCAGCTAAACCCGTTGCAGAGAAAGTTTGATAGACCAAGTTGAGCGATACGCCGATTGAATGCTGAGGGTTGATTTTCATCGCCCAAGTGGGGGCAATAAACAATTGCTCCAAATTGATACCTGCATTCGGACCAAAGGGACTGCTCGCGTAGGTCGTATTCATACCACCGTTGCCATACACCGCCACGCCCAGTGACATATCTGATCCCATCATCTTGTTATAGCCAAATTCAGGAATTAGGAAATTACTTTTGCCATTACCGCTATACGTGTTAGCGGCTGCCCCTGTGACATCAGCACCGCGATTCGGCACAAACAGATCCACACCTAAATCAATGCGATCACCCACCTTCACCATACCCGCTGGGTTCGTGGCGGCAGCCAAGCTATCTTGTGGCAACGCGATGCCCGCCCCACCCATGCCCTTTGCTTTAATGCCGTATCCGTGTGAAAAATAACCATTGGTGGCGTTTGCTATCAATGGTGACAACATTGCGGCAGCTAGAATGGACAGTACAATTTTTTTCTGATTCATGGTACTTCTCTCCCTGAAGTTTTTTTAAATTTTTTACAACATTGTAGACAGGGTTTTTGCCCGCCAAAAAATAAAAGGTCGGGTAAAAACCCGACCTTTTCGCTAAACAAACAGGCAAATATCAGTTTCGCCTGCAAAACCAAAGAACATCGACGCGCCGCCATATTCCACGGGTTCGATAAACTCTTTCTTATCGAATTCAAACAAATCCACCGTCATTTGACAGGCAATAAACTTGACATCCATTTCCAAGCACATTTCACGCAATTCTTCTAATGACGCAACACCATGTTTTTTGAGCTTGTTTTTCATCATCATGGTTGCCATGGACTCCATCCCTGGCAACATTTGCACCATCACAGGCATGGGAATGGGCATGGGCATCGCAGGATTAGCCAAAGGACTAATCATCACATCCGACAAATCCTTACGCAGCAATTGCAATCCATAAAAAGTGAAGAAAATCTGCACTTCATAGCCCAATGCCGCAGCGGTGGATGCCAGAATAAACGGCGGATACGCCATATCCAGCGTGCCTTTGGTGGCGATAATCGCCATTTTTTTGGTCGTCATGTTTTTCTCTTTAAAGTAGCAACTAGAAACTTATTTCTTCTGCATAAAGAAAATGTACTTACCACCTTCTTCGGTATTGGACAGCAAGGTGTTACCTGTTTGATCGGCGAAAGCTTGCATGTCTTTTACCGCGCCGCAATCCGTGGCGATGACCTTCAACACTTGCCCAGATTCCATATCGACCAGTGCTTTTTTGGTTTTGACAATCGGTAAAGGACAAGACATACCGCTCGCATCAAATTCTTTATTAAAGTTCATTCTTTTCATCTCCCACAAGTTAATAAATTGCCACTGAAAACACACCGTTGCACGATACAAATTGCAAACCGCATTAGAGTGCATTCAGCTTGCCATCGTCCATACCCACGAAGGGCGAATAGAATGACCCATTGGGGTTATTCTGTTAAATATCCCCGCTGCTTGCCGCGATCATCATTTCTTTTAACGCCGCCATTACGCGTTCGGCATTTTTGCGGGTTTCGCCTTTTAGGGCGTGTATCGTGGCATCGTCCATCATCATGGCAATCACCCAGCGTTTGCCCGCTTCGTCTTCGACAATGGAGATGCGGCAGGGCATAAAGGCGATGGTGTTCAGGTCAGCGGCGAGCATTTGTTGCGCGGTCAGCCCGTCACAGAAATTAAAAATTTCCATGCGCTTGGCGGGCTTGCCCGTCAGTGCTTGGATTTCATGGTAAATCGCATTCACCCCGACATATTTAATGTTGAGCTGATTGGCACGCAGTTTTAAAGATTCAACCGCATCGTTAAAACTCACACTGTCCGCCACTTGGATACGCAATAGTTGCACTTGGATTTTGCTGGTTTCCAACGCAGGCGGCGCGGCGAAGGCGGTTTGGGCGAAGCCGAATAACAGGGCGAGGGCAAGCATAAAATGGCGCATGATGGTTTCCTTTTGGTCAGTGGTTGCGTACAAATAATTGGGTTGTTGGTCGTTAGCTGTTAGTCGCTAGTCGTTAGTTTTTAGTTGGCGGGGCGGCATATTTTTCTCATCTATTTGAATATATTGTAAAAAATATAGTGGCGGGCATTCCCCCACCATTAACTAACGACTAGCAACTAACGACTAACGACCAACAGCTTACGATATACCAAAATTGCCATCCGTCCCTTTAATTTTCGGCACATTCGGCTGGGTCACTTTAATGACTTTTTCATGCCGCAAATACCTTGCGACTAAATCCCAAATCGCTTCGCCGCCGCTGTCGCGTGCCGCTTCGGACACCCCTGCCCAGCCTGCGACTTTGTAGCGTTTGTCGGCATCTAAAGGTTTGCCGTTGAGTTGCAAGTCTTGGATGCGGTTGCCCATTTTGGCGGTGGGATCGCAGGTGTATTGCACGCCGCCGACGCGCACCATGTCGCCGCCTTGTTGGTAATACGGGTCGGGGTTGAACAGGTTATCGCCCACGTCCTCCAGCACGCCTTTGATTTGCGCGCCTGTCATTTCGGTGAGCGTGGTGGCGGGGTAGGTAATGGCCGTCTGCGCCATTAAATCTTCCATGGTAATCATGCTGTTAGGCAATAGCGATGTCCCCCAACGGAAGCCTGGTGAGAAGGCAATCGGCGCATCCTTTTCGCGCATGAGCGCGTCCAAAATCACTTGGTCAAAGCTGCCGTTGAAGTTGCCACGGCGATAGAGCAAGCCATCGGTGAGGGCAAGTGGTTCAGCAAGTTTTGCGGCAAACGGGCTGCGCAGCTTGTCAATCAAGGCTTGCATCGCTTGGTCTGCGGGCAGTAAATTGGCAAAAATCGGCAGCAATTTGTAATGGAAATTTGCCACTTTGCCATTTTTAACTTCAAAGTCCAACACGCCCAAAAACTTGCCGTTAGACCCCGCATTGGTGACGAGCGTCGTGCCGCCTGCATTTTTAACAGGAATCGGCGTGGGGATGCCATCGTGGGTATGTCCGCCCAAAATCGCGTCCAAGCCACGCACACGCGAAGCCAGTTTTAAATCCACATCCATGCCGTTGTGCGACAACAGCACCACCACTTGCGCGCCTTTTTGGCGGGCTTCGTCTATGGTGGTTTGCAGATTTTCTTCTTGGATGCCGAACGACCAATCGGGCACAAAATAGCGCGGATTGGCGATGGTGGTGTAGGGAAAAGCCTGCCCGATAATGGCGACGGGGACGTGATTGATTTCGCGGATAACATAAGGTTTAAACACGGGATCGCCAAAATCCGTGGTTTTCACATTTTGCGCCACGATGTCGATATGCCCTTTTAGCGTCCCTGCTTCGGCATCTTTGATGCGTTCCGCGCCGTAAGTCGCTTCAAAATGCAGCGTCATCACATCCACACCCAGTTGCACGCACGCGTCCATCATGTCCTGCCCACGGGTCCACAGCGCGGTCGCTGATCCTTGCCAAGTATCGCCGCCATCCAATAGCAACGACTGTGGGCGGGCGGCGCGCAGTTGTTTGACCAAGGTGGCGAGATGCGCAAAGCCGCCCACTTTTCCGTAAATTTTCGCCGCTTCCGCGTAATTCAGCGAAGTAAAAGCGTGGGCTTCGGGGGTATTGGGGCGAATGCCAAATTGTTTCAGAAACGCGTGATTGACCAGATGCGGCGGCTGATTGCGCATTCCGCCAAACCCCAGATTGATGTCGGGTTCGCGGTAGTACAAGGGATTGAGTTGCGCGTGCACATCGGTGATATGCAGCAAACTGACATTGCCGCGATTCGGCACGTCATACAATTTGGCGGCGTGTGCGGCGGCAAGATTTTCGCGGCTGCTCAAGGTCAATCCCCCCGCTGCGGCTATGCCCAGCACTTGTAAAAATTCACGACGATTGATACTCATGGAAGAGACTCCTCATGGGAATGTAGCGGGTAGATTGGGCTTCACTTCGTTCACCCCTCTTTACGCGCTATCCTAAAAAATGATGCCTCCTAAAAAAGCACCAAGAATGCCGACAATTGGATTTACCACGTTGAGAAAGCCATTGAGTTTGTCAATATCTCCAAAACTACCAACACCATAAAAATAATGAGTACATACGATTAAAATCAATGACGCAGAAACCGCACCACCGAATACGCATAACAGAAATTTTAGTGTTCGGATGAGAGTCCACAAGATATGAACTTACCCAACTTAAAAATGGCTCCATGTGAATCATAGTGGGTCATAGCAGCACAAGTGAGCAAGCTCCCTCCCCTTGAAGGCATAGGTATCTACACAACTTTGTTCCCTCACCCTAGCAGGGGGAGTGTTAATGTGGGGTAGAATTTAATTTAAAAACAACATACTTCATAATTTGTAGAGGCGCGTTGCACATGCCATTGTCTGGATGCAATTCGCGCCTTCGGCGCACCCTCTCCCCCTGCCCCTCTCCCACAAGTGGGCGAGGGGAGTCTGGGTTCAAATCCAGACATTCGGATCTTGTTGTTTTTGAATGAAAAGTTTAATACACCCTTATTCCAAAATGATTGAAAGTTGTGTAGATACCTATGCCTTCAAGGGGAGGGAGCTTTGTTCACCTACTGTAAATCACATAGAACCAAACTATTCCTTATTCACCAACGACTCAGGATCAAGCAGTAACGCGACTAAGTCTTTGATTTGGCTTTCGGTCAGCGCGCCGACGTGTCCGAAGCGGGGCATATTGGTGCATAAATTGAAGGCTTTGGCGTTGTAGATGCGTCCATAGACGTACTTTTGCATGTCGGGCGTATTGCCGCGCATCTTGCCGAAGTGCAGCAAGCTAGGGCCTATCGTGCCATAGGCGATTTCTTTGGGGGAGAGTTGGTGGCAGTTGTAGCAATTGCCACCGACCACGTCACCTTCTTTATCTGTCCACGTCAAGCCGCGCCCGCTTTGTGCCAGTTTTTCGCCTGCTTTCCAATCGCCCATTAACTTGCCGTCGGCGGGATATTTCACTGCGGCGAGTTGTTCTTTTTCCAGCTTATCTTGCAAGGCGTGGGGCGGGTGGTCGCGGTATTGGGTACACAGAGCTTGAACTTGGTCTTGCTTGACGCGATCCACTTTGGCAATGCCTTTGTCGCGGAAATCGCGTTGAATCACGGTGAGGGCTTTGGCATCAAGGGCGGCATCTTTGTTGGCGGCGAACGCGATGGTGCTAGACATCGCCATGACGAGCAGTGCAATTTTTTTCATATTCTTCTCCCTTAACGTTTAATGGCGGGGCCGTCATACACGGCATCATTGGCGTTGGCTGCCAAAAACAGGGTCAATGCCACGGTCAACTCCGAGCCAAATACGGGTTCGGGGAAGCGTTGTTGGCGGAAGCAGTCGTTGATGCGCCATTGAAACGAGCGGAACAAGCCTTGTGATACGCGATACGCGGGCCAAGTGGTATAAGCCCGTTGCGCGCCGATATTGGTGGTTAAATTCGGTAAATCTTGCAAGCGAATGCGACGACCGTTTTCGCTATGACAAGTCGCACACGAAAAATCGTAAGGCCCTGCGCGGTAGAAGAAAATCCGTTTGCCGATTTCGTAGGCTTCTTTTTCCTTGGGATGTTTCAGCGAAACCGCCATTTTCATGCCCTTGGATTGCCCCACGACGTAGGCGACCAAGCCTTCAATGTCGGACTTGTAGTTGTTGGTGCTAAAGGGTTTGCTGGTGATGTCGGCTTCGGGGATGCCTTGCAAGGTGGTCATGCAGGTCAATAAGCGCGATTCCAAATCTTGCACGCGTTTGGTGTCGGCGAAATAACGCGGCAATTCGGCATATACGCCTTTGACCACGCCCGCCCCTTTGCCTAAATCGCATTTTTCCAGCGAGGCTTTTTTCGTTCCCGCAGCGGTTTTCCACAGCTCTTCGCCACGCATTTCGTCTAATTCAGCAGGATTGCCGTCACTGACCATTTCGCGATATTTCGCGATTTCTTCCGCGCTTTTGTCGTCGCCCGCGATTGCTAAACAGGGGATCGCCAGCGCGAGAGTAAGGATAATTCGAGTGTACATTGCAATACTCTCCACAAAAGGGGTTTAAAGAGGGGATGGTCGTTAGTCGTTAGCTTCTAGTCGTTAGTTGGTGCGGTGGTAATTTGCGTGTATCTAGTTGAGTATATTGTAAAAAGGTGGATGCGCTACGCTTATCTACCCTACTAACAACTAACAGCTAACGACCAATAACTACACTTTTTCTGTAATTTCAACTTCATCGCTGCGAGTATCACCTTTGTTATCCAACCACGATACCGACACTTTTTCGCCTTTTGCGCCGCCTTTGAAGCGAAAAACCAAGTACGGGTCTTTGGAAACGGCGGTGCCGAATTGGGCTTCCAACACCACTTTACCTTGATGTTTTGCCGTCACTTCGGTGATAAACCAAGCAGGTACCAGCGCGCCAGCGGCATCTTTGCGCAAGCCTGTTTCCATCGCGTGTCCCATCAGGATTTTCACTTCCGTGATGCCGTCTTTGACCGCCGCACGAATTTTCATTGGGCTTCCCATGCTTATTTCTCCTTAATTCAATTGATTAGCCGCCGCAGCCGCCTTGCGTCACTTTGACTTCTTTTGCGGCACGATACAATTTTCCATCGGCTTTCACCAACACAATCACCGTGGCGGTTTGTCCCATTTTGACGCGCGTGGTCACAAAGGTTTCTGTACCTGCGGGCAGATTAAAATTTGCCGCCAACACATTAGGATTTTTATCCACAAACACCATAATTTGCGTGGCATTCGGCAAGCTGCTGCTCACACTAATCGGCACCACTGCGCCATTTTCCGCGATTTCAGGCACATTAAGCTGAATATCCCCGCTAGTTTCGGGCAACACTGCGCCGATCAGATCCAAGGCTTCATTCATGCTTTTGGCAGAAAACAAAGTCTTATTCCATTCGGCGTGCGCGAAAGAGGGCATCAATCCCAGCGAGGCGAACACGCCCCACAGTCCTAATGCCCCGCCTGTTTTCAATGCCTGACGGCGTTCCAGATTGACCATTACTCCTCCGTTTGTTGTTGTGTCAAATCAATTCGTTACCACCAGTGTGGACACCTCCATCTTGCCTGCAATTTCTTGCATAATGCTACGATGTCCGAACGGGATCAGGTGATAACGCTGGCGACCAATCACGACTAAATCGGCTCGACTTTCTGTAACCGCCGCGACGGTTTGTTCGACGGCTTGACCTACCCGCACCTCACCGCGTACTTTATCTGACGAACCCGCTGCCAATGCCACATTGAGCGTATTGAAGCTTTGCGTTTTCGATAATGAAGCTTGATCGGGGGTGACGCTTAACACCGTGAGCGGTAGATCACAGATGCCCGCGATCAGTCCTGCTGTTTTGGCAATGCTGGGGGCGGCGGGCGTATCGCCCACGGCGGCTAGCACCTGCGTATTCCAAAACTGTGCTTTACGCGGTACTAGCAGGACGCTACACGTCGTATCGCGGATCACGCGACTGACCATTTCGCCTACCATCATGCGTGCAAAAAAACTTGGTTTGCCACGGCGGCGTATCACGATCAAATCCGCTTGATATGCCCGCGCATCATTCACAATTTCGGTATGAATTTCTGAGCCACGCCTGACTTGCACGTCCAATTGCACCCCTGCTGCCGCAGCGGTTTTGCGCAAATCGTCAATCTTCACCGCCACGTCTTGTTCCGCACGCAAGGCGTGTTCAGGCATTTCGGCTTCATATTCGGGATTGCTGAGTAAGGGAAACACCACACGCAGCGGTACGCCACAGCGTTGCGCCATGGCAAACGCCAATCGTTCGGCACCTGCGTCAAATTCGGTATGTTCGGTCGCCAATAAAATTCGGCTGAAGGGGTAGTCGCTCATCATCTATGTCCTTTAATGTCCGACCGTGAGAATGCCAGATGCCGCCAATAATTGCACCAACAATGCCACCACACATAAGCCGACAAACACCCAATCTTTGCGCTTGGCATAAATCGGTATCACCGCAAGCAGACATAATAGCGAGCAGCCAGACAACCACGCGATGCCTAGCAAACTGGCGAAATCGCCTTGTCCAAGGAGATTTAACCAATGCCAGCCTGTCGGTGCGCCCGTTTTCAGCAAATAGTCATGCGTAGAAAGACTCCAAACTGCGGGCATTTGATCCAGCGGAATACGGGCGGGCAAGCCGCTCAACACATAGCCCAAAAAGGTGACGATCAGTACCGCCAAGCCAGAACGTGAACCCCAACTGAGCCACGTGGCATAACGCTGCTGTTCAACCGAAATAAAGCTTGTTTTTTGATTCATACCCAGATCCCCAATCCTTTCAACAAAGCGCGCACCCCCGCAAACAATAGCAACGAGATGACCATTTTGCGTACCACCGAGGCTTTGAGCACATGCAGCAAACGCGCCCCTATGGTCGCGCCCATCATCATCCCAATCACAGAAGGGACAGCAATAATCGCCAATACCGCGCCTTTGTTAAGGTAAATCCACGCTGCCGAAGAATCGACCAAGGTTAGGATAAAGCTGGATGTACCCGCAGAAACCTTGAGCGGCGCGCCCATCAGCAAATTCAACACAGGCACATTCGCCCAACCCGCGCCCATGCCAAATAGCCCTGCCAAGAACCCGATACCCACAAACAACAGCAGCCCTAATGGCGTGCGATGCACATGCCAGTTGATTTTCTCATTGCGCGCCGCATCGTGATAAATACCATTCATTGCCAAGGCACTGGAAAGCTTATCGGGTTCGCCCACTTCGGGAAATTCTGATTTTTTCGCCAATGCCATCAGGGTGACGATGCCTAGGATGGTCAGCCCCAGTGCAATTTGTACGATTGCGGCGGGGATGGCTAAACCGATCATCGCGCCTGCTATAGAACTGGCGGATGCCAACACCGCCATGGGCAACGCCAGTCTCAAATCCGCCAAGCCGCCGCGCAACAAGGAAGGTCCTGCGGCTAAGGCACTCGCCAAGGCAACCAACAACCCCGCCCCGCGCACGAAATCCAGATGAAACGGGAAAAATCCGCCCACAATCGGCACAAATAACACCCCGCCGCCCACGCCTGAGGGTACCGCCACGATCCCCAAAAAGAAACAAGTGACAAACAAGGCGATCACCCATCCCCACCATGGCATGGTACTCGCGGTCGGCAAGTTTTCAGCCGCAAATGCCCCCACGGTAAACAAAGACAGGGTCAGCAACAGCAGCATCACGTTGGCTTTCAGCAACGCGCCCGTGTTTTGCAGCTTGGAGAATGCGTGCGCCAACATTATGAATTCCCTTGGTAATAGAGATTCTGCGGATGTTTCGCTTCGGCAAAGAAGTACCAACGCTCCGCCAATAAACCCGCGTATTGCAAGATGAACGCCAGCAACGGCAGGGTTAACACCAGCAACAAGGGCAAGGCAAACGACAGCACCAGAAACGCAGGCACAATGGCGCGCACAAAGCCTACACTTTTGCCATGGAAAAATTCACGGGTGTTATACGAGCCGCCCATCGCGCCTTGGGCTTTTTGCACGATGTGGGGATGACGAATACCGATAGCCGTTTGTAGCGTACTGGCAGGACTCAGCTTGGCGTTTCGCACCAAAGCCGCACCGCGTGTTAGCAAGCCCAGCGCGGTGAGGACAAAAGCGGCTTGAGCCAGTGGTGCAGTGAGCGTGGGGGCAACGAAGCTGGCATAAGCTGCTGCCAATGTCATGCCCGATGCGCAACCCAGCAGGCTAAAGTTCACCAGCGTCAATGGATGCGCCCATTCTTTGAGCACTTTAACCGCCGCGTAAATCATGCCCGTGCAGATAAACAAGGTGATAGACAGCACCACACCGATAACCCCGATGAGCAAGGTATGTCCCAAAGCCAGCCAATGCGCGACACCGTAAGCAAAAGCGGCTGCCATAAAGGCGGGCAAGGCGATGACTTCACGTGACAACCAAGAAGTGCGCCACATCATCATCGAACGCCAAGCGCGTTCGGGATGACCTAAGTGAAAAAAAGAAGCCAGCAAGCCTAAGCCACTGAGCAACAACACGATGACACTGCCGCCGACCAATAAGGTAGGGGTAGCAGCACTGGGTGCTAGCAATTCACACAAAAACAGTGCGATAAACAAACCTTGCGCTGCGCCAATCAGCGTGGTCAACAGTAATACAGAAAAAGCGGGACGCATTGAGTAATTCCTTAGTTAAGCTCTTCGTGAGTCGGTGGCAGATTTTTGTCGAAAGGAGCCCCATCGATTTTATGAGGATTATCCGAGCGATACAGCTCTTCATCGCGCACGGTGACGGTGGTTTTGCGACGTGGCAAATAGTGATTCGCGGGCTTGGTATTCGCTTCGGGCATCAAGGTGTAACCCCCGCGTTCACGTATCGCCACCGAGACTTCAGATTCGGGGTCATGTACGTCACCAAACAAGCGCGCACCTGGTGGACACGCCAATACGCACGACGGTTTTCGACGATCTTCTGGCAAACTCATGTCATAAATGCGATCCACACACAGGGTGCATTTGGTCATCACTTTGCGTTGTTCGTCGAACTCGCGCACGCCGTAAGGACACGCCCATGAACAATATTTACAACCGATGCACTTGTCATAATCGACCAGCACAATGCCATCGGATTTACGTTTGTAAGACGCACCTGTCGGACACACGGGGACGCAAGCAGGGTCTTCGCAATGCAAACAGGATTTAGGGAAGTGCACGGTTTCTGTTTTTGGATACTGACCGACTTCAAAAGTCTGTACCCGATTGAAAAACGTGCCATTCGGTTCTGCTTCGTAAGGATTGCAGTCGGTTAACGCACCCGCCGCGCCTGAGGTATTCCACTGCTTACAGTTGGTCACGCAAGCGTGACAACCGACGCAGACATTCAAATCAATGACCAGCGCAAGTTGAGTCATTACGCACCGCCTTTCTTTTTGCTGCCAGCAAACCATGCTTGCCAGCCCATATTTCTAGCTTCCATCCCAGGTACAGGATTGAGCGTTTCAAATTGAGGCGAACTCTCCTCTGCTTCACTCGCTTCCGCTGGATAGATACGTACCCGCACGTCATACCACGCGGCCTGTCCTGTAATCGGGTCGGAGTTGGAGAAGCGTTTACCATCGGCATTCGCGCCCAACTCTTCGGAAATCAAATGATTCAGCAAGAAACCTTGCTTGGATTCATTAGCGTCGCCCGTGAGATTCCATGCCCCTGCCGACTTACCGATGGCATTCCATGTCCACACGGTGCCTGGCTCCACGGCTTCGGAATAACGGCACAAACAACGCACCTTACCCCATTGCGATTCCACCCACATCCAACCACCATCAGCAATGCCCGCATCACTAGCGGTTTGCGAATTCACGTACAGATAGTTGTAAGTGTGAATCTGACGCAGCCACGCATTTTGCGAATCCCACGAGTGATACATCGCCATCGGACGTTGGGTCAACGCATTGAGCGGATATTTTTTCAGGTCGCTTTGATCGTCTTCCAACGGCGCGTACCAGAAGGGCAACGGATCGAAATAGGTCGCGACGCGTTTGCGCAACTCATCGGGCGGCTGTTTACCAGCGCGTTTGCCCTCGGCTGCCAAGCGGAAACCCTGCAAAATTTCGGAATAAATGTGAATAATCACAGGGTCATTGTCGCGGCGCATCCCCGCTTGTTGCGCCCATTCCATGTACTCTTTGTTCCAGTTGCGCATGTATTGACTGGACGGCGGCAAATGGTATTGGAAGAAACAGCCATTCTTTTCGTACATTTCCCATTGCTTAGGATTCGGCTCACCGCGCATGGCTTTGTCGCCGTCTTTACCGCGCCAGCCTGTCAAGAAACCAATCCCAGAACCTGGGGCAGTTTCATAATTGACCACGAAATCGGGGTAATTTTTGAACTTACGCCCGCCCGCCGCATCGGTAAAGGCGGGTAATTTGAGACGACCGCCCAACTCTACCAACACTTCTTGGAAGGGTTTGCAATCTCCTTTAGGCGCGACCACGGGGATCCGTACCGCATCCACGGGACCATCGAATTCGGAAATCGGACGATCCAGCATGGACATGCAATCATGCCGTTCCAAGTAAGTCGTATCAGGCAAAATCAAATCCGCAAAGGCGGTGGTTTCGGATTGAAACGCATCGCACACCACGATAAACGGAATTTTGTAGCCGCCGTCTGGATGCTTATCCACCAGCATCTTGCGTACTTCCGAGGTGTTCATGCTGGAATTCCACGCCATGTTTGCCATAAACAACAGCAAGGTGTCGATGGGGTAAGGATCGCCGCGCCACGCATTGGTGATGGCATTGTGCATTAAGCCATGCGCCGACAGCGGATGTTCCCAAGAAAATGCCTTATCCAAGCGCACAGGCTTGCCCTCGGCATCCACGAACAAATCATCAGGACTTTCTGGCCAACCGAGCGGCGCACCATTCAACGGCGTGTTCGGTTGCACCGCTTCAGGGCCTTTGGGCGGACGCGCATTGGGGGGAATCGCACGTGGGTAAGGGGCTTTGTGACGGAAGCCGCCAGGTCTATCTATCGTGCCTAACAAGGACATCAAAATCGCCAAGGATCGTATGGTTTGGAAACCATTGGAATGCGCCGCCAAGCCACGCATAGCATGGAATGCGACGGGGTTGCCTGTGACAGTTTCGTGTTCTTCGCCCCACCAATCCGTCCAAGGAATCGGCAACTCAATTTTCTGGTCGCGGGCGGTAATTCCCATTTCATGCGCGATGCGCTTGATAGTTTCGGCATCAATGCCTGTGATACTCGCTGCCCATTCAGGCGTGCAATCCGCCACACGCTCTTTGAGCAACTGGAACGCGGGTTTTACAGGCGTGCCGTCTGGCATGATAAAACTGCCGAACAAGGCGGGATCCGCGTGTTTCGCGTGGTCGTCCACCGCGTGGTTGGTGTGCCTATCCCACCAGTAAAAATTATGCGGACGCAGTGGGTTGATTTTGTCGCCTTCAGGATTGCGCATCATCATGCCGAATTCTTTGCTAGATTCGTCCTGATTCACCAGTTGCCCAGAGTTGGTATAGCGCGCCAAAAAGTCGCGGTCATACAGACCGAGTGCGATGATTTCGCGGATGATGGCAAGGATTAGTGCGCCATCGGTGCCTGGTTTGATGGGGATCCATTCATCCGCAATCGCGGCATAACCACTGCGCACGGGGTTGATGGCGACAAAGCGTCCGCCATTGCGTTTGAAATCCCCAATCGCGCTCTTCAGTGGGTTGGAGTGATGGTCTTCCGCCGTGCCGATCATGTAAAACACCTTCGCGCGTTCCAGATCAGGCCCCCCGAATTCCCAGAACGATCCGCCGATGGTATAGATCATGCCCGCCGCCATATTGACCGAACAGAAGCCGCCATGTGCCGCGTAGTTGGGTGTGCCGAACTGACGGGCAAACATGCCCGTCAAGGCTTGCATTTGATCGCGTCCCGTGAACAGTGCGAATTTCTTGGGGTCAGTGGCGCGCAAATGCGACAGCCGCTTTTCCAAAATATCAAACGTTTCGTCCCAGCTAATTTCTTCAAACTGGTTTTCACCGCGCTCCGTCCCCGCTTTGCGTCGCAAAGGTTTAGTCAGGCGTGCAGGTGAGTATTGCTTCATAATGCCCGAACCACCCTTAGCGCAAATCACGCCCTTGTTTAACGGATGATCGGGATTGCCTTCGATATAGCGCACTTCGCCATCGCGCAAATGTACTTTAATGCCGCAACGGCAAGCACACATGTAGCATGTCGTCGTTTTGGTCTCAGTTGTCGCATCGGGCAACGGAGCGGAGATGGGGTCGTGTATGGGTGAGGACATGGCAATCAGTTTTATAGGGTTGGGGTTGCAACAACAGGAAAACGGCATTCGCGTAAGTATTTTGACTCTATTTTTATTAGGCACAATCACACCCCATAGTGTCTATACCCACCTTGGGTGGGAGCGGGTATAACCCTGATGGGTCAGGAAGCCTACTTTAGAATATAATCAGTTGATGTTTTAGGGAATTCAACTTAGTCTAACTACACGTTTTTGGAGCGCGCGACGAAATTGATAAAGAGAAAAAAAATCCCCATTATAGACAGGACGCACAGTGCATTTTTGTGGACAAATCGTCCTGAATTTGTGCCCCCGAATCGTTCGAGTACAGGGGGAGCTCCTTCAACAGTCGATACACCACGTATGGGCGACCTCCGAATGCTTTTGGAAACCTTTCTGGAAAGCATTATCGGGACTGTGAATGCAACTGCAGGCGTGGTTAGACTGCTCTCACCAGACGGCTGTACCTTGCAAATTATCAGTTCAGCGGGATTGTCTGCTGAATTACAAAAAGAAGCAGAAAATTTTGTAGAATTGAATTGCGAGTCCAATGACATCGCCACCCTAGGGCATATTATTCACTCTTCAGATGTCAGCACCTGCGACTCTCGCCATCTCTGCCCCTATGCTAGCTGTCGTTTCCAGTCACTGGTCGCAGCCCCGCTAGAAGCTCAAAACACGACAGGTGCGCCACTGGGTATTTTGACCATTTTTTTCGATGTCCCCCGTACTGCAGCCAGCCAAATAATGAACACGTTGGCAGCATTTACCGAAGTGATGGCAGCCACCATAGAACACACCCGCATTACGCGTGAGGTGCAGCGCACAGACCGACTCGCTGCACGACAGGACATCGCCAATGAAATTCACGACTCTTTAGCGCAAACTCTGACTTATTCCCGCATGCGCGCCAGCCTACTACGCGAAGCTATCAGCACAGGTAAAGCATCTCTAGCCGCCCAGCTGACCAATGACATCGATGAAGCACTGGAAATCGGACAAAAAAGCGTGCGTCATCTCATCGCTGATTTTCGCTGTGAAATCAACCATGGTGGCCTAGCGGCTGCACTACAAGACCTTGTCAGTGATTTCCGCAAACGCAATGACATCGAATTGGAATACCACAATCATTTAGTCGAATTTGAGTTGCCGCTCGAACACGAGATTCAGGTATATTACATTGTGCGCGAAGCACTGACCAATATTGGTCGCCACTCAGGCGCATCGCATGCCCGTCTGTTTGTGGATGCCGAATTTGGTTATTACGTTTTTACCATTGAAGACAATGGCAGCGGTGCATCTACCTTTAAGCCGATAGAAGGTCATTATGGTGTCATTATTATGCGCGAACGGGCGCAGCGTATCGGCGGCGAAATTCGTGTCAAAAGCGCAGCAGGATTGGGCACGAAAGTGCAATTGTTTTTCCCTGAACCACCGACGGACTGGAGAGTAGCGAGTGAATGATAAATTGAAATTGGTACTGGTCGATGACCAATGTTTGTGTCGGCGTGGTTTGAGCGAACTACTGGCCAATTGTTATGATTTTGCCGTGCTGGGCGCAACGGACAATGTCGCAGAGCTGCATCAACTACTTGACCAAAAACCTGATCTACTCATTCTTGACTTGCGGATGAAACCCATGAACGGCATCACACTGCTGCAACAACTTCGTGCGGATGGCTATACCACCCCAGCGGTCATGCTCACCATGAGCGACTCAGAAGTCGATATGCAAAATGCCATTCGCGCAGGGGTAAGGGGATATTTGCTCAAGGATATGGCTCCCGATGATGTGGTCGATGCCATTCGACGTATCGCTGCGGGTGAGTTGGTGGTAGCACCCGCGATGACCATGAAAATGATCGAAATGTTGCGAGGAGACCAACCCAGCCAAGACGCGAAGAGTTCACTGAAATTACTCACCGAACGGGAACGAGAGATTTTGCAATTGTTGTCGCGAGGCGAAAGCAATAAAGCCATCGCCATTACCCTGAAAATCAGCTATGACACGGTCAAACAGCATGTACGTCACATTTTAAACAAGCTGAATCTATCCTCTCGTGTCAAAGCCGCCGTTCTATTCACCAAAGAACAAGAAACACATTTTGGCAAAGATTCCTCGCGCAACGGATAGAAATAATCGGCTCATTAGTCTCTAGTTGTTAGTTATTTGGTTGGTAGAGTGTATGAATACATTGCAAAAATTTGACATTCACTGGGTTTACTACCCCAACTAACAGCTAATGCCTAACGACCAACACAAGCATTCATCAGGAGAAAACCATGCAACTCGACGACGCTAGTTTAGACACGCTTTTTCGAACCGCTCGCACCCACAACGGCTGGCTGGACAAACCCGTCAGCGATGAGCAGTTACGGCAAATTTATGACCTGATGAAATGGGCTCCCACCAGTGCCAATTGCAGCCCAGCACGCATTGTTTTTGTCAAAAGCGCGGAAGCGAAACAACGCTTGCTGCCCGCCATGATCCCTGGCAACGAGGAAAAAACGCGCACTGCACCTGTGACAGCCATTATTGCGCAAGATTATGCATTCTATGAAAAGCTCCCGCAGCTTTTTCCCCATACCGATGCGCGCGCATGGTTTGTCGGCAATCAATCGCTGATTGACACCACAGCATTCCGCAACGCCACCTTGCAAGGAGCCTATTTACTCTTGGCGGTGCGGGCACTGGGGTTGGATGCAGGCCCGATGTCGGGCTTTGACAATGCTAAAGTGGACGCAGAATTTTTTCCCAACAGCACGATCAAATCCAATTTTCTCATCAACATTGGCTATGGTGATGCGTCTAAGCTATTCGCGCGCAGTCCTCGACTGACTTTTGAGGACGCAGCTCAAATTTTATAGTTAGGGATGTGCTAATTTATTCGGTTTTGTCATTTTTGCCAAAGCAAAAATACTTTTTTATCAATGAACTGGATTTCGACTTTCGTCGGAATGACGAATAAATCAGTGTTTCCTTAGCAGCCTGTCTGACTTATAGGTTTGCGCTGTTCAGGACGTAGACGAGACTTTAGCAATTCGTCTGCGGCATCCGCATCCACGGCGTTTCCTGCCGCATCAATCAGCGGCTGCTCAAAGTCATTCCAGCCGCGCACCCCTGTTTTGAGCGAAACGACGCGTTGAAATCCCATCTCCTGCATCACGTCGGCGGCGAGCACAGAACGATAGCCAGAACGACAAATCACCACAATCTCGGCCTCACGCCCAGCCGCCAACTCAGGCACAGTTTCATCAAAATCCCATTCGCAGGACTGTTCTAAAATCCCACGTGGTACATTGATGGAATTGGAAATACGCAAGCAATGGAATTCACTTGCTTCACGCACATCCAACAACAAGGGATGATGACCTGCCGCAAGCAACTTGCTCAAATCCCAAGGTTGAATTTCTGTGACGTGGATAAGCGCGGCGGCGACCAGTTCAGGGTAACGTTTCATTGGCTCTTCCTTTTTCAAAACATTTTTCAAAATAACAATAGACATACATGTTTAAATACCTGTGCATTATAAACTTCAGGTTACGCACAATTTGCATCGCATCTACTCCCCACTTTTCATTTTTTATACCTTGCTTCTGCCGTTATGTCTGAATCTACCAGTTTACTTTCCTTATTTATCAGCAGCTTATTAGGCGCAACCTTATTACCTGGGGGATCAGAAGCCATTTTACTTGTATTTCTTAAATCCTATCCAGATAGTGCATGGATGGCCGTCGCAATTGCCACCTTAGGCAACACACTGGGCGGCATGGTAAGTTTTAGCATGGGCTGGATGCTGCCACAAACACAAACGCTGAAACACGTCGATAAAGTACGGCACTATGGCACGCCCGTCTTATTACTGGCTTGGACACCGTTGTTAGGCGATGCACTTTGTTTGGCTGCAGGCTGGTTGCGGCTCAATATCTGGCAAGCCGCCCTGTTTATGGCAGTGGGTAAGCTGTCTCGCTATGCTGTAATAGTCGCAATTGCCCAGCACACATAGCCCACCATCGCCTACTTTGTTGTATGATGGCTAGGTCGCTTCTAATAAACCATTCATGACGCTAAGGAGAGAAAAATGTACCGTACACTACTGGTAGTTGCTTTATCGAGCATATTCGGTCTGAGCTACGCCGCTGATAACACAGCCGACAGCTATGACTCAGGCGCATCGCAGCCCTATTCGGCTCCCGCCACCAAGAAATCAAAACGCAACAAAGTCAAACAACCCACTCGCAGTAACAAAGTTAAAGTCGCCCCTCCTAAAGTGGTTGACGCACCTGATACGACAGATGCAGTAGATGCGACTGACTCTGCAGATGGCGCAGATAGCACCGAAGTTGCTGCACCCAAATCCTCAAAATTCACACTTGCCAGTGAAGATATTGCCCCTAACAGCATGATTCCACAAAGCTTTGAATCAGACAGCTTTGGTTGCATGGGTGAAAATAGCTCACCTGAATTGCATTGGTCTGGCGCACCCGCTGATACACAAAGTTTTGCAGTGACCGTTTACGATCCCGATGCACCTTCAGGCTCTGGATGGTGGCATTGGGTCGTTTATGACTTGCCTTCAGATACGGATCGTCTAGATCCAGGCGTAGGCACACTGAACAGCAGCAACTTGCCTGGCAACGGCATGCAAGCACTCAGCGACTTCGGTGTTCAAGCTTGGGGTGGCACTTGCCCTCCCCAAGGTGATAAACCTCACCGCTATATTTTTACGGTGCATGCGTTAAAAGTTGAACAATTGGACGTTCCCAGCAATGCCACTCCTGCGATGGTCGGATATATGATCCACGCCAACACCCTTGCCACCGCCTCCTTTACGGCTCGATATGGTCGTCGCAAATAATTTTTATTTTTCGTAGCAAGCTCTTAAATCTCCCGCACAGCACGCGTTGTTATGCGGGAGATTTAACATCTAGGCAAACGCTGATTAAATCCGCTCGCCCTGAGCCGTGAGCTTGTCGAACGACCAAAGGATGATAGGACTTAACACACTGATATTATTAAATCTTCCGTTCATGGTTCGACAGGCTCACCACGAACGGAAGATTTAATCAGCGTCTCCCTAGCATTCCATTTCATACCTCGCCTTACGGCCTAGGAACCCCGATGCAAAAACTGGTCATTGCCTCCAATAACGCAGGTAAGCTGCGTGAATTTCAAACCTTACTCGCGCCTTTAGGTATCGAAATCGTCACCCAAGCACAACTTGGCATTTCGGAAGCCGAAGAACCGCATTTAACCTTTGTTGAAAATGCGCTCGCCAAAGCGCGCCATGTCAGTTTAGCCTGCGGCTTGCCCGCACTGGCAGATGACTCAGGCATTTGCGTTCACGCGTTAAATGGCGCACCTGGTGTCTTTTCCGCGCGCTACACAGGACTTCCCTCTTCGGATGAACGCAACAACCTTGGCTTATTACAAGCCATGCAAGCCCACACAGATCGTCGCGCCTATTTTTACTGCTCCCTCGTGCTGATTCGCCATGCAGGCGACCCGACCCCACTCATCGCCGAAGGCGCATGGCACGGCGAAATTGCGCATCAAGCATCAGGAGAGGGTGGCTTTGGCTATGATCCCCTGTTCTACCTACCTGAGCTCGGCAAAAGCAGTGCACAACTAGACCATGACCAAAAACACGCCATCAGTCACCGAGGGCAAGCGATGCGCGTGTTGTTGGAAAAACTCGAGGCACGGCAAGCGCACGAAGCCTGAAACCACTATATCATGCGCATAGCAAAACTCTTGTGCGTAAAATTGACGTACAATGTCGCGTCTTTTTTAGGAGCATCCTCATGCAACTGACCAATGAATCTGCGCGTATCAATCTGCGCACCAGTGTGGAAGCTAAAACCATGATTGAGCGTGCCGCTGCCTTGATGGGGACAACGGTATCGGCGTTTATGGTGCAAAACGCCTACCAAGCGGCGCAGCGAATTGTGTCGGAAAACGACACGTTGCTTTTGACGCAACGCGACTTTGCCGCGTTTACAGACGCGCTGAACAATCCTCCCCCACCCAAAGCGGCACTCATTGAACTGATGGCGCGCCGTTAAGCGATGGTCACGATTGCCTTATTGAATGCACAACACCAACGGGCAGGATTTGATTGCGGCGATACCGCGCTGAATGAATTTTTGCAAAAACACGCAGGGCAACAACAACGGCGCGATTTTGGCAAAACCTACCTCGCGCTGGATAACGATGGCTGCACGGTGTTGGGCTTTATCACCGTCAGCGCGGGGCAAATCGCCACTGCCGCCCTGCCCGCCGAACTAAAATTACCCCGTTATCCCGTCCCCATTTTGCGCATCGGCAGATTAGCCGTCGATGTCCGCGCCCAAGGCAAAGGCATTGCCCAAGATTTATTGGCATTTGCTTTGCGCCTCGCGCTGGATTTTTCCAAGCAAGTGGGACTGTATGCCGTGGTGGTAGATGCCAAACACCAACGCGCGCGGGATTTTTATGTGCGGCTGGGATTTATCCCCTGCGTCGATCAACCGCTGTGTTTGTATTTGCCGATAGCGACATTGAGGCAGGCAGAGGTGTAGTTCTATTTTTATTTCAATACTGCAATCATGGCGTAGGATGCATTCTATGCATTTACCGTGTTATAACTTTTGGATAGTTTAAAGATGCGTTACCAAGGAAAAATTATCAATTGGAAAGATGACCAAGGTTATGGCTTCGTCATCCAAAATGGCAGTATTGAAAAGTCATTTGTTCACATCAAGGCTTTCACACATAAAGCTCGCCGCCCCGTTGAAGGGGATCTCATCATTTACACCCTAACCAGAGATGAGCATGGACGACTTCAGGCAAGTGATGTTCAGTTTGTTGCTAATCAGCGCATTGCTGACAAAACAAATACTCCAACTCCAAGCATATTTCCAGTGATATTTCCCATTGCGTTCTGTGGATTTTTAATTGGGCTTTTCTTGAGTGGACAACTCCCCGTGCAGGTGTTGTACATTTACCTAGGCTTAAGTGTTTTAACATTTTTTTTGTATGCTATTGATAAGTCAGCCGCACAAAATAATGAGTGGCGAACCAAGGAAAGTACGCTGCATTTTTTTGCGATGATCGGTGGATGGCTAGGTGCCTTATTGGCACAAAAATTACTACGACACAAATCCAAAAAAGCAGAATTCCAAACAGTATTTTGGGCGACGGTCGTTATCAATTGTTGTGCGCTAGGCTGGCTTGTCGCAAACGATTACAAACTTATTTAACTATGCGCCTCCCCGACCTCATCCGCCTCACCACCTCCAGCTTCACTGCTTACCCGATGCGCAGTTTTCTCACGGGCTTGGGGATTGCGATTGGTATTACGGCGGTGATTTTGTTGACTTCCATCGGCGAGGGCTTGCATCAATTTATCTTGGCGGAATTTAGTCAATTTGGTACCAATCTGATTGCGATTCAACCTGGCAAAACCCAAACCCAAGGCGGCAATGTGGGGATGTTTGGGTCGGTGCGGCCGCTGTCGTTGGATGACGCGCAAGCCTTACGCCGCTTGCCTTATATCGAACATGTCAATCCCAGCATCCAAGGTAATGCCGAGTTGCGCGCCAACGATAAGAGTCGCCGCACCACGGTGTTTGGCGCGGGACATGACTTGGTGAATGTGCTGAATGTCGGGGTGCAAAGTGGGCAATTTTTGCCCGACGACGACCCCAGTCAAGCGCGTGCTTTTGTGGTGTTGGGTTCTAAGGTCAGGCAAGAATTATTTCAAGGCATCAATCCTTTGGGCAGCTATTTGCGGGTCGGCGGGCAGCGTTATCGCGTCATCGGGGTGATGCAGCCCAAAGGTCAGATGCTGGGTTTTGATATGGATGACACGGTGTTTATCCCCGCTGCCCGCGCCTTGGAGTTATTTAATCGCCCTGGTTTGATGGAAATTCAAATCAGTTATCAACCCAATGCCAAGCTGGATAATGTGGTTGCTGGCATCACCGCGTTGTTGAAAGAACGCCACGGACGCGAGGATTTCACCTTGATTCCTCAGGAAAAAGCCCTCGAAGTCTTGGGATCAGTGTTGAACATCATCACCTTCGCCGTGGGCGCGTTGGGCGGCATCTCGTTATTTGTCGGCGGGGTAGGGATTTTGACGATTATGACCATGGCCGTCACCGAACGCACAGCGGAAATCGGCTTGCTGCGGGCATTGGGCGCGCAGGAAAACCAAGTGCTGCGATTGTTTTTGGGCGAGGCGATGTTGCTGTCGGCGTTGGGTGGATTAGCAGGATTGCTGCTGGGGGTGGGTATTGCTCAGGCACTGCATTGGCTGTTCCCCGCGCTACCCGTCCACACGCCGTGGGCTTTTGCCGTCGCCGCAGAATGTAGTGCCATCACCATCGGCTTATTGGCAGGGGTCATGCCCGCCCGCCGCGCTGCCAAGCTTGACCCTGTTGAGGCTTTGCGTACAGAATAGGTCGGATATTCCACCCATGGGTAAATCAAAATGACTCAAACGGACTTACAAATTTCGGGGATGCGCTGCGCGTCTTGTTCCGCACGACTCGAAAAAGTGCTCAATCAATTGCCGCATGTACAAGCGGTGGTGAATATCGCCACGGAAAAAGCCAGTGTGACCTATGACGCACAACAAACTGATCTGCAAGCGGTGATTGCGACGATTGAACACGCGGGTTTTGGTGCAAATTTGATGCGGGATTTTGCTGCCGAACGTGCATCACGCGCTGCGGCGTTTCGCCATGAACAATTGCAATTTGTGATTTCGGCCTTGCTCACCGCGCCGATGTTGCTGGAAATGATCGCGATGTTTTTCAAATTCCATTGGATGCTGCCCAGTTGGCTGCCCATGGTATTGGCAACGCCCGTACAATTTGGGATAGGCAGACGATTCTATGTCGGCGCGTGGCACAGCCTACGCAGTGGCGGGTCGAATATGGATGTGTTGGTCGCGTTAGGCACCAGCAGCGCGTACTTTTTTAGTTTGGTGGTGTGGCTATTCGATTTGAATCAGCCAATTTATTTTGAAGCCAGTGCCACGCTCATCACCTTGGTGTTATTGGGGAAATTACTGGAAGGTCGCGCAAAAGGTAAAGCCGCTGATGCACTGGAAGCCCTGATTAACTTACAACCCAGCACGGCGCACGTGGAACGGGATGGGGTGATGGTGGAATTGCCCGTGGCAGACATGCGCACCAAAGACGTGTTTTTGGTACGCGCGGGGGAACGCGTACCTGTCGATGGCGTGATTTTGGAAGGCAGTTCCAGCTTGGATGAAGCGATGTTGACGGGCGAAAGCCTGCCGCAAGTCAAACAAGCGGACGACAAAGTGTATGCCGCGACCATTAACCAGCAAGGCTTGTTGAAATGCCGCGCCGTCGCCGTGGGATCACACACCCAATTGGCAGCAATCATACGGCTGGTGGAACAAGCACAAGGCTCGAAAGCCGCGATTCAAAAGTTAGCCGATCAAATTTCAGCGGTATTTGTGCCTGTGGTGGTGGGCATTGCGGTGCTGACTTTTGTGGCGTGGTACGCATTGGGCGGCAACTTTACCATCGCACTGATTAACGCCGTCGCCGTGTTGGTCATCGCGTGTCCGTGTGCCTTAGGTTTAGCCACGCCCACCGCTGTGGTAGTGGCAACGGGGCGCGCCGCGCAAGCGGGGATTTTGGTCAAAGATGCCGCAGCGTTAGAACGGGCGCACAAGTTGCGCGTGTTGGTGGTGGATAAAACAGGCACGCTCACCGTGGGCAAACCCAGTGTGACGGACGTGTTGCCTGTTGGGGATTTCACTGCGGAAGCCTTGCTGCAAACCGCCGCGAGATTAGCACAAGGATCAACCCATCCGCTTTCTAAAGCATTACATGAATATGCCATAGCGAATTTGGGTATGTCGCCGCAGCCACAGGGGAGTGTGGTTGGTTTAACGGAACTATCAGGACAAGGCTTACAAGCCGAGATCCACGGCACACACTATTTGCTCGGCTCCCCCAAATTTGCACAACAAGCGGGTGTGGTACTGGATGATGCGCGCCTATTAGCCCTGCAACAACAAGGCAAGAGCGTTATTGTCCTCGCCAGCAACCCTTCTCCCTTCACACTTTCCCCTTCCCAGACTAGCCTGCTAGGTTACTTCGCCTTTGCCGATCAACTTCGCGAAAGTAGTCGTAATGCCGTCACTCAACTCACCACGCAGGGCATACGCGTGGTGATGCTCAGCGGTGATAATCACGCCACAGCACTTGCCATTGCGCAGCAAGTGGGCATCACAGAATTTCGCGCCGAAGTATTGCCACAAGACAAAGCCGCATTGGTGACGGCTTATCAAACGGATGGGGTATTGGTCGGCATGGTGGGCGACGGCATTAATGATGCGCCCGCTCTCGCCGCCGCCGATGTCAGCTTCGCCATGCGCTCAGGCAGTGACATCGCCATGGCAACCGCTGACATTACCTTGATGCGCAACGATCTGAATAGCGTCGTCGATGCTTTGTCATTGTCCCATGCCACCTTGCGTAAGATTCGCCAAAATTTATTTTTTGCCTTTGGGTACAATGTATTGGGCATTCCACTCGCCGCGCTAGGGATGCTGAACCCCATGATTGCGGGTGCGGCGATGGCAATGAGTTCTGTGACGGTGGTGAGCAACGCCTTGTTATTGAAACGCTGGGGGCGAAAAAACCACCCATAGTCAGCATGACACTACAGTTGACATAAGCATGACTGACAATCAATTTATTACTTTCCAAATGAAGCTATCCGACACACTGATTATTCCCACCTGGCAAGTTCCTGCCAATGTTCACGCATTCCAAACGACTCGTGCAGGTGGATTAAGTCTTGCGCCCTATCACAGCCTGAACTTTGGCGACCATGTGGGCGACAACCCCTTAACGGTGGCGAAGAATCGGATGCGACTTAATCAGTTACTACCCAGTGAACCCGTCTGGCTAGAGCAAGTACATGGCACGGTGGTGGTGGATGCCAGCCAAGCCAGTTGTCGCCCGCGTGCAGATGCCAGTGTGGCACGGCGCGGTGGAGCGGTGTGTGTGGTGATGACGGCGGATTGTTTGCCGTTGTTGCTGTGTGATCGCCAAGGCACGGTAGTGGGTGCGGCGCACGCAGGTTGGCGAGGGCTAGCAGATGGCGTGATTGAAGCGACCGTGGACGCGATGGGGATTGCGCCCCAAGATATACAAGTCTGGATGGGAGCGGCTATTGGTGCGACGGCTTTTGAAGTGGGCGAGGAAGTGCGCGCCGTATTTGTAGCACAACATCCGCTGGCGGCAAAGGCGTTTGTGCCGAGTGCGATCGCGGGAAAATATCTGGCTGACTTGTATGCTTTGGCGCGATTGCGTCTTAATACACTCGGTATTACGGCAATTTCAGGCGGCGATTTATGTACTTACCACGATTCAGCACGCTTTTTTTCCTATCGGCGTGATGGTGTAACGGGGCGAATGGGCGCGTTTATTTGGTTGGACTAGGTTGTTTTCCCTCGCTGGCAGGGGGATAAAAGTGTGAATTCTCCCCCACACATTAAATTATCCCTATAGAATCTCGCGCTAATTGCTTTTCAAAGAGAATAATGAAGATGAACCAAAAATTTTTGCTGACTTTTGTGTTGCTGTTGTCAGGGCTGAGCGGCATCTCTTACGAGATTTTGTATGGGCGTATTCTAGGCGGTATTTTAGGTGATCAATTTGCGGTTTCCGCAGCGGTATTGATCACCTTTTTATTGGGTATCGGCTTAGGCGCGAAATATGCGTATCGCTTGTGGTCGAAATTATGGTTGATTGAAGCGGGTATTGGGCTGTACGGTATCATTTTTTCTCAAGCAAATCAGCCGATTGAGTATTTGCTCTATCACGGATTCAGCTTTTTACCGAATTTAGTCGGTTCTATCCTGATGGGGACATTGTTGCTATTGCTCCCCGCCTTTTTGATGGGCTGTAGCGTACCGCTGTTTGCGGGCTACCTAGGACGCACGGACGACAGTCCCGTTTTCTCTAAAGTTTATGCGATTTACAATTTCTGCGCGGCGGCGACGGCATTGTTGATCGAGTTTTGGTTGATTCGTATTTTTGGTATCAGCGGAACGGTGTTGGCGTTTGGTGCGACCAATTTGCTGGTGGCGGTGATTTTGTATTTTGCGGCCAAATCCATCGCAAACAGCCCGCCCGCACTCCAAGAAGCCCCCATTGCCTTATCCAAAAATCATGTCATTTCGCTGATATTGGTCAGTATTGCGTCAGCAGTGTTTCAATTGTTTATGGTCAAAATCAGTGAAATGATGTTTGGCCCGTTCCGCGAAACGTTTGCGATTGTGTTGGCGATTGTGTTGTTCGGTATCGCGCTCGGTTCGCATCTCGTGAAACGTTGGCAGATTCGTTACACCCATTTATTGATTGCAAACTTAATCGGGCTGCTATCAATTTTAGTGTTGTATCAAGACTTGATGCGCCTGTACGCGGAGTTTTACGAAAGTGCTGCGCAACATGGCAATATGATTCTGTGGTTGAAGAGTGCCATTCTTTTCGCGCTCATGGGTGTGCCTGCCATTACCTTTGGCGCGACGATTCCCGCTTTGCTCAATACCCAACAAGAAGTGGCACAAGAGTCAGGTAAATTGCTCTTTATTAGTTCCATTGCCAATGTGGCTGGTTTCTTGTTAATGGCATTGGTGTTGCACGTGTATTTGGATTATGGCGTGCAATTACTGGTCATGTCGGGGTTGGTACTGTCTGCATTGCTGGTGTATCAATGGCAAACGTTCCGCATTGAGATTAAACAGATAGCACTCTCAGCTACCGCTGTGGTGATGGTGTTGCTGACAGTGGCACAACATCATTGGCGTTGGGATGAAGACTTTTTGTATCTCAGCTATACCTCGTTTCATTCGCTAGAAGAATTAGAGCAGGATCGTAAGGATTTCAACTTCCCTGATAAGTTCAAAGGGTATCAGGATGTCTTCTCGATTAACTGGAAAAATAACGAGCCATTTTTCTTTATCAATGGCTATATCAGTATTCCGATGAATAACCCATCGGAACGTATTGTTGGGACGATAGGATCTATTATGTCGCCCAAGACCGATGAAGCTTTGGTTTTAGGCTTGGGTAGCGGGGGCACAGCCTCGGTGGTGGGGCTGTTATTTGGTCATACCGATGTAGTGGAAATCAATCCAGTGGTGGTGGAAAATCAGTACCGCATGAAACGCTGGAATTTCGACATCGTCAATAATCCCAAAGTCCATGTCGTGGTCGATGATGCGATTCATTACACCAAATCGACGCAAAAACAGTATGACATGATTTTGAATACGGTCACCTCGCCCTTGTATTTCAGCTCATCGAAACTCTACACCTTGGATTTCTTTGATGTGATTAAACAACGGTTGCGTCCAGAAGGTGTTTATGTGACTTGGATGGATGGTCGCGTCGGCAGCGAAGGTGCGCGTATCATCATCAAAACCTTACAAAAACGCTTTAAGTATTGCACCATTGCGTTCATCAAATCGGGCTACTTCTTGCTGATTGCAGGCGATCATCCTGTCCATTTGCAACACCCTGACTTAGTCGAAAAAGTACCCATGCTCAAGAAAAGCTTAATGCAAGGTCATGTCGTGCCGCGTTTCTTAGCGTACAACTTAATGAGCGAACACGTTTTTGAACAGGTCAGCAACCTGCCTACACCAATTAACACCATAGACAATCCAGTGCTGGAATTTGAAATGGCGAGCGTCAAAAAACGCCAATTTAAAGAGTTTCGTCAGCCATTGGTGGAAACTATTACCTTGGATGGCGTGGCAAAATTGCTCGAACCAGCCATGAAATACGATCCCATTGAGCATGTCACCCATGTACGCGATGCTTTGGAATCTTCCGCAATCACCACACAAATTAACCAACAAGGGTCGATTTATATTGAGGACTTTGTCGTGCGTGCGGATGCAGGTGAAGTGCGTATTGCTGAAATATTGGCTGAAGGAGCACAAACTGCCGACGCATATCACCAACTTGGCGATCAATATCGAAACCGTCAACGCTATGCAGATGCCCTTATTCAGTATCGCAAAGCACTTGCCCTAGAACCTCAGCATAAATACACGCTATTTAATTTGGCAGCCTGTCTGGAGTACTTGGGTGAGCATGAACAAGCGATACAAGAGTATCAGCGTGTCGCGCAACAAGATCCTAAAGATCCCGATGTACCGTATCGTTTAGCCAGAGTTTCGCTCAAGATGAATAAACTGACGGATGCAGAGAAATACATTAAACAATCGATTGCGATGAGTCCAACAGAAATGAGCTACTCACTTAAAGCACGTATGTTGGAGCAACAAGGGCGTACCGATGAGTTGATTGCAACGTATTTTGCCATTCTTAAACTCAATCCAGACAACACGGAAATACCTGAATTACTGAATAGTTATCTTCGTAAATGGTAAGAATGGGACTTTTAACCTGTCGGACTTAACCGTAAATCGGCTGCAATATGGCCGATTTCACTCCTTTTATCCCAGTCTTCGCGGGGGTGAAAACTTTTTTACCTGTCTAACTAGCAACTAACGGCTCAAGACCTGGTTATTTATACGCAACACCTTACATCCACTCACTAGATCTCTATTTCATGGTTCGATAAGCCTACCACTCAGGTTCTATCAATTCCATCAAAAGCATATCAGGTGAATTTCCTCCCCGATTCGGCTATGCTACACGCTTTTACGACGCGGTTTGTGACTCATGGCTCTGGTTGAAAAAACGGTTTTGGTCGCGCATAGCGCGGAGCGGATGTTTAATTTGGTGGATAGAGTCGAAACATATCCAGAATTTTTGCCGTGGTGTGGGGGGGCGAAGGTAGTGGATGTGACAGGGAGTACAGTTCACGCCACGGTAATAATAGATTATCATCATTTAAAACAATCATTTACCACAGAAAATGTACGCACACCACCACATCATATTGCAATGACCTTGCAAGATGGACCATTTAAAAAATTAGATGGCAGTTGGCGTTTTATCCCATTGAGCGATTCCGCCTGTAAAATAGAATTTCGACTGCATTACGAATTTTCCAGCAAGATGCTGGAAAAGCTGGTAGGACCCGTGTTCCATTTCATTACCAACAGTTTCGTGGATGCGTTTATTCACCGCGCCGACAAGGTTTATACAGAATTATGAGTGAGAAAATTAACATTGAAGTGGTGTATGCCCTGAGTAATAAGCAAACTTTGCTGCGCCAGTCGGTTGCCGCTGGCACGACGGTGGGGCAAGCGATTGAACAGTGTGGGGTGTTAAATAAACACCCCGGTATTGATCTTGCTAAAAGCAAATTGGGTATTTTTGGCAAATTGACCAAAGCCGATGCGGTGTTGCGTGATAAAGATCGCATTGAGATCTATAGACCACTGATTGCTGATCCCAAAGAGGTGCGCCGTCAACGTGCCGAAGAGGGCAAAGTAATGAAAAAAGGTGGCGGCATGGCGGCTGAAGCCTAATGCAAAATATCGATTTGCATTGCCATTCCAACGTGTCAGACGGTACGCTCACCCCCACCGAATTAGTGCTACGCGCGGCGGGACGAGGGGTAAAAGTAATGGCGTTAACTGACCACGACGACATCGACGGACTACCTGAAGCGCGGGCGGTTGCCGAGCAAAATAGTATGACGTTTATCAATGGCGTAGAAATTTCTGTGTCTTGGCGCAGCCATACGCTGCACATCGTCGGTTTAGGCTTTGATACCAACTACCCGCCTTTGGTGGAAGGATTGCAAGCCGTGCGCAGTGGTCGTGGAGTACGGGCTCAAAAAATGGCAGACGAGCTGGCGAAAGTTGGCATTGGCGGCGTGTTGCAAGGCGCGTACAAATATGCCGACAATCCCAATATGATCGGGCGTACCCATCTAGCACGCTATTTAGTGGAAATCGGGCACTGCAAAGATGTCAAAAGCGTGTTTAACCGCTATCTGGCAACGGGTAAGCCTGGTTATGTGAAGCATCAATGGTCCGTGTTGTCCGATGCGATCAACTGGATACGCGGCGCGGGCGGTATCGCCGTGTTGGCGCACCCAGGGCGATATATGACGGGACGCAGCGGCATGGGCAAGAAAACCATGCGCGAATTATTGACCGAGTTTGTGGAGCTGGGCGGCGGCGCGCTGGAAGTGGTCACAGGCAGCCATACGCCTGAGCAATACGCCGAATTCGCCCGTTATGCGGAAGAGTTTAATTTGCTGACTTCCTGCGGATCAGATTTCCACGGGCCAGGGGAAAGTTACCGCGACATGGGGCGATTGGCAGACTTCCCCCTTGGATGTCGCCCTGTGTGGACAGCATCCCCGCTACGGGAATTGATTCCCGTAGCGGTTGAATAAACCAGCGTTCCCTCGCCCGCACGCGGGAGAGGGCTAGGGAGAGGGCGATTGCATACCTACCCTTTTTCCCTTCCCCTATCCCCACCCCTCTCCCATAAGTGAGCGAGGGGTGCAACCAAATTGTTCACTTCGACTTAATACAAAATCATGGCGCAATTTTTTACCATTTACCCCCAAAACCCCAACATCCGCTTGATTCGTCAAGCGGTGGAAATTCTGCGTGACGGCGGCATTGTGGTTTATCCCACCGACTCGTGCTACGCGTTAGGTTGCCATCTAGGCGACAAAACCGCCATCACCCGAATCCGTCAAATTCGCCAGTTAGATGAGCAGCATCACTTGACGTTGATGTGCCGCGACTTATCGGAAATTTCACACTACGCCCGCGTTGATAACCACAAGTTCCGCTTGCTTAAAGCGCATACTCCAGGCAACTACACGTTTATTTTGGAGGCTACCAAAGAAGTGCCCAAGCGTTTACAGCACCCCAAACGCAGCACCATAGGTATACGCATTCCCGATCATCCCGTCGCACTGGCGTTATTAGAAGAACTCGGCGAACCCATGCTCAGTTCCACCCTAATTTTGCCTGACCAAGTTTTCCCACTGACCGATGCAGATTACATTCGTGAAATTTTAGAAAAAGAAGTGGATGCGGTAATTGACGGTGGGGCGGTGGGACTAGATTTCACCACCGTATTGGACTTGACAGGGGACGAACCCGTGCTGATACGTCAAGGCAAAGGAACTGTGCAAGGATTTGGCCTGTAAGCGACCAAGCCTGATTTGAAGCCGCAGTGCGCTGCGACCAATTAAGATAGGATTTTTCAAATAACTGAGCGACATTCGATAATTCAAGTTGCTCAGGTATAATGCTCGCCTTTTAACTGATTCGACTAGGAAGATTTATGCCTGTTTACGCATATCGCTGCGAGAGTTGTGGCGTGCAACAAGATGTGATGCAGAAAATGAGTGATGCACCACTGACCACTTGCCCTGAATGTGGCAAAGAAACTTTTACCAAACAATTAGCTGCGCCAGGTTTTCAATTAAAGGGCAATGGCTATTATGTGACGGATTTCAAAAATGGTAGTAAGCCAGATGCAGCTTGCGCGCCTTGTGCGACTACTTGCCCCGCGACTCACTAATGCATCCTTCCCACTCAGGAACTGAAGAACCATTTATGATCGAAACTTGGTCTCAGCGTATGAAAAAATACCTTATTACGGGCTTGTTGGTATGGGTACCTTTGGGTATTACCTTATGGGTATTGGATTTTACCATCAGCACCATGGATCAAACCTTATTGCTGTTACCTGACGGCTGGCATCCTGATCGGGTGCTGGGACATCATATCCCTGGCTTAGGTATTATTCTGACCTTGGCGGTGGTGGGGGTGACGGGCTTGCTGATGCGCAATGTGTTTGGACAACGCCTCTGGGAGCAGTCCGAAAAAGCCATGCTACATGTGCCATTTTTCGGCAGCATTTACAAAGGGGTCAAGCAAGTCAGTGACACTTTGTTGTCGGGCAGTGGGAATTCATTCCGTCAAGTGCTACTCGTGCGTTATCCGCATCCCGATGCGTGGTCACTGGCGTTTCAAACCAGCGTACCTGGGGAAATAGATGAGCAACTTCCCGATGAACATGTCGCCGTGTTTATTCCCACCACCCCTAGCCCTGTGAATGGCTTTTATTTTTTCGTGCGTAAAGCCGATACCATCGCCTTGGACATGTCAGTGGATGTGGCGTTGCGGGCAATTGTGTCGATGGGAGTCGTGGCAGCAGCTGACCACGGCAAACATCACGCCGCCTTACAAGATTCTATTTAACACTTTGATTATTTAATACATTATGCGTACACATTATTGCGGCACTTTGAATACCGACCAGCTAGACCAAACCGTCAGCATTTGCGGATGGGCGCATCGTCGCCGTGACCACGGCGGGGTGATTTTTATTGATTTGCGCGACCGAGAAGGGCTCGCACAAGTGGTGTGCGATCCTGACCGCGCAGAGATGTTTAAAATTGCCGAATCGGTGCGTAATGAATTCGTGTTGCGTATCACGGGCAAAGTGCGCCGTCGCCCAGCAGGCACGAGCAACAGCAACATCACCAGCGGCGAAATCGAAATTTTGTGCCATGAAATCGAAGTGCTGAATGCGGCGGTAACGCCACCATTCCAACTCGACGATGAAAACTTGTCGGAAAACGTGCGCTTGACCCATCGCGTGATCGACCTGCGTCGCCCGCATATGCAAAAAAATATGATGTTGCGCTACAAAGTGGCGATGTCATTCCGCCGCTTCTTGGACAGTCGTGGTTTTATCGACATTGAAACCCCGATGTTGACCAAATCCACCCCAGAAGGCGCACGTGATTACTTAGTGCCTTCTCGCGTTCATGCAGGCGAATTTTTCGCTTTGCCACAATCTCCCCAATTATTCAAACAGTTGCTGATGGTGGCGGGTTTTGACCGCTATTACCAAATCACCAAATGTTTCCGCGACGAAGATTTGCGTGCTGACCGTCAACCTGAATTTACCCAGATCGACTTGGAAACTTCGTTCCTGAACGAAATCCAAATCACCGCGATGACGGAAGAAATGATCCGCACCGTGTTCAAAGAAACGATGGATGTGACGCTGCCCAATCCGTTCCCACGCATGACTTACGCAGAAGCGATGTCGCGTTTTGGCTCAGACAAACCTGATTTGCGTGTCACGCTGGAATTGACCGAAGTGACCGACGCGTTGAAAGACGTGGATTTCAAAGTGTTCGCGGGCGTGGCAAATTCTGTGGGTGGGCGTATCGCGGCGTTGCGCGTGCCGAATGGCGCAACCTTTAGCCGTGGCGTGATTGACGAATACACCAAGTTTGTCGGCATCTACGGCGCACGCGGTTTGGCGTACATCAAGGTCAACGATGTGACCCAATTAAACGACACGGGCTTGCAATCGCCTATCGTCAAAAACCTGCACGAAACAGCTCTGCGCGCCATCATGGAACGCACAGGCGCACAAAATGGTGACATTATTTTCTTTGGCGCAGACAAAGAAAAGGTGGTCAACGACGCCTTGGGCGCGTTGCGCAGCAAAATCGGTCACGAAAAAGGCTACACCAACGGCAAAGCCTGGGAACCGTTGTGGGTGGTGGATTTCCCGATGTTTGAATACGACGAAGAAAACAAACGCTGGTCGGCTTGTCACCATCCGTTTACCGCGCCAAAAGACGAACATTTGGCATTCTTGGAAAGTGATCCTGGCCGTTGCTTGGCAAAAGCCTACGACTTGGCATTGAACGGGTGGGAAATCGGCGGTGGCTCAGTGCGTATTCACCAAGAAGCGGTGCAATCGCAAGTGTTCCGTGCCTTGAACATCGGCGCGGAAGAAGCGCAAGCGAAGTTCGGCTTCTTGTTAGACGCGCTGCAATACGGCGCGCCTCCGCATGGCGGCTTGGCATTCGGGCTGGATCGTATTGTGACGATGATGACGGGTGCAGAATCCATCCGCGACGTAATCGCCTTCCCCAAAACCCAACGTGCACAATGCTTGCTGACCCAAGCCCCTAGCCCCGTAGATGAAAAACAATTGCGCGAATTGCATATTCGCTTGCGCCAACCTGCGCAGGTGTAAACCTTAGTAGGAAGGCTAACAACGTAGCACGCAACTACCTCGCCCGCTTGCGGGAGAGGGGAGTACAGGGTGTACGAGTGGATTGGCTCGTGGCGAATCCACCCTACGATCAAACGGAGAAATTGATGACTTACGCGAGATATTTTTTCATCAGCTTAGTGCTGATGTTCGGGCTGTTCGGTACCGCAGAGGCGTGGGATCACGGGCGTTCGCATCAACATGAGCATGCGGCACAAGCTGCGGTGTTGTCGGAAGTGTTGTTGGCGAATTTGCCTGCTGAAGCGCGTGATACGTTGCGTTTAATCAAGCAAGGCGGACCTTTTCCCTATCCGCGTGATGGCGTGGTGTTTAGCAACCGCGAAAAGGTTTTGCCTAAGCAATACAAAGGTTATTACCACGAATACACAGTCAAAACCCCAGGGCTATCTCATCGCGGCGCACGGCGGATTGTCAGCGGGGTGATGGGTGAGTATTACTACACGGGCGACCATTACCAATCTTTCCAACGTATTAAGGAATAAGCATGGAAGAACTGGCACAACACTTGAACGACATGGACACCTGCGGCAGCTATCGCCTAGGTTGCCCGATTGAAGCCTTGGAAGATGCCGTAGCGTTGGCAGATTTCAAGTTGTTTACCATTGATGCACAAGATATCGACGGCAAAGCAGAACTGATTACCGCGATTGCCGAAGCTGCAGAGTTTTATGAAGGTTTTCCCGCAAACTGGGACGCACTGCAAGACGCACTGTGTGATATGTCACCCCATATCGCCCCTGGTTATGTATTTTTATTTAAAAATGCTTCTGCCGATTTAGGGTTGTCTGAAGACGATCAAGCGATCATTGAAAGCATTTTTGCGGATACCGTAGAATTCTGGCAACACCAACACCGCGCATTTTGGATTTTCTTCGCCTAGGATTACGATGTCCACCACCTTTAAACAACCTGTCTCGGTACTCGTGGTGATTTACACCGCCGAGTTGGACGTATTGTTGTTGGAGCGTGCGGACTTCCCTAATTATTGGCAGTCCATCACAGGCAGCGTGGAATGGGGGGAATCTATCCCCCTCACCGCACTACGCGAAGTGGGCGAGGAAACAGGGATAGACGCTGCGCGTTATAGCCTGACAGACTGGCACACGCAAAACCAATACGAAATATTTGCACATTGGCGGCACCGCTACCCTCCCCTCACCACCCATAACCTTGAACATGTTTTTGGATTGCTTTTACCTAAGCGTGTTGCAGTGACCCTCTCACCGCGAGAGCACCTCAACTATCAATGGTTACCATGGCAGCAAGCATCAGAAAAGGTATTCTCACCTAGCAATCAAGCCGCCATATTGCAATTACCTCAATTCATCAGCCAGGAGTTTAGATGAGTCAATTAAAATCATTTGTGATTACACCATCGGGAAAATCCGAGCTGGATAATCCAACGGGAGAGCTGACTCTCGATCAGCGTCAAATACTGTCGTTAGTGGATGGACATCGTACGATTAAAGAGGTAAGCCAGCTCGTTTCTTCAACTACTAGTTTATATTTGAATGAATTTTTTGAGTATTTGCTCTTGGCTGGGCTGATTACTGATGCGAGTGAGGCGAATATGCCAATTGATCCAACGCGAGTTCCCTTTAAAAAAGCAGCTTTGACAACGCAAGTATTGAATCAAGATAGACTGTTATTGACCGAAAGTGAGCGGCGTGCCTGTTTAGAACAAGATTTAAAAAACAGTGAAACTCAGCTTGCGCAACTAAGTGAAGAACACGAACAATTAGCCAATAAATACAAACGGATCAAACAACAGGTCTTATCGTATAAAGAAGGCATGGAGAGTCGCATTGTCGCCCAACAAGCGGAACTCGATATTATCCTAAAACAAAACCAGCAATCCTTAAGCCAGCGTGTCCAACTCGAAACCGAATTGAAAACGTTGCGGGAAGAGTTTGAGCAACAACAAGAATTGATGGAACGTAAAACCATGCAGCTTGAAGACGCAGTGAAAGTGCGCATGTCGAAAGAACGTTTAATCAGCGAAGAGCAGCAGCGGCAAAAAGTGTTGGTGGCAGATGAAATGGTACATACGCATCCACGCTATAAAAAAATTCGTGATCTAGATTTTTTTAGGCATTTCGGCAACTTGGAGCTGGCGGAGTTATTACTTTGGGCCGAGTGGCGAGTAGCGGAACCTGGTGAAGTGGTATTACAGGAAGGTGATATAGGTACGCCCTTTTTTGTCGTTGTTTCTGGACGGTTAGTCGTAGAAAAATCACATAAAATTCTGACTATACTTAAGCCTGGCACTCCTTTTGGTGAGGGATTTTATTTAGAGCATGAAAATTCTTGTCGCAGTGCGAGTGTCGTGGCCAAGACTGATTGTGAGCTATTACGTATTGATCCTGCTCACTTGGATAGTGCTGAATTAGGCTCCAGAATGCGTATCGCTGAAGCCTTTATGCGTATTCAAACCAAGCGGTTGCGTGCCGCAAGTCAGATGCTCAAAAACTTATTAGCGCATAGTTAGAAAAGAGAAGGGAGAAGGGGGCAACGGTTTGTTTCACCTTTCACAAAGCTGCGCAGCAGCACATCACCCTTCTCTCTTCTCCCGTCCCCCTTCTCCTTATCAATGGGAACATTGGAAAATAAATGCTAGAAAATAGAGTTTTTGCTTTAACTGACTTGGGACATGCCGAACTAGATAAGCTAGATGGCAATATCTCAGGCAATGAAAAGCGGTTAATGCAGTTGTTGGATGGAAACTCCTCGCTTGATGAAGTTAAAAAGCTGGCACCAGCTGCCGTTCGTTATGATTTAGAACGCTTGTTAAACTGCTTGTTGGACAAACGCTTTATTATCGAATCACAACAAATCTCATCACCTCACGTTTTGCCAATTACTGACTTAAAGAACGGTGGAGCACCGCCTGCTATCAAGCCCTTGTATATGGAAATGCGGTTATTAGCAGAAATTGAAGGTAAGAGGCGTTTAGCGGCAGAGAGGGAGTTAGAACAAGTCACATTACAACTGGCAGAGACACGAAGTCGCCTCCAAGATATATCAGAGAAGTACCAACATCTAACCAGCAGAGTTCACATTTACAAATGTAGTATTGAGAAAAAGTTCGCCGACCAGAACGCACAAATTGCAGCGATTTCTGGTGTGAGTCAGGATGATAGAGCTGATCGGGTCAAACTAGAATCTGAGCTGGGGCGGCTACGTATTGAGTTGGAAATCAAGCAGGACAGGTTGGATAAAATCACCATGGAGATGGACGAGACTGTTCAACAGAAATTGGTTGTTGCGCAATCTATTGAGAATCAGAAACGCAAACAAATCAAAATTGAAGCTGAGAATCGATTTCGCACCCATCCACAATATGCACGGATACGGGGTTTAGACTTCTTTAAAAAATTTCGGAATTCCGATTTGGATGCTCTGCTTTCTTGGGCAGAATGGTTGAATGTTAAGGCAAACGAAACCGTCATTTCTGAGGGTGAGCTAGGCTTACCTTTCTATGTGGTCGTTTCAGGCCGCTTGGCGGTGGTTAAAAAGAGACGAACATTAAGTGTATTGAAAGCAGGTAATTCATTTGGTGAAATCGCCTATTTGGATGACGAAAATCCACAGCGTGATGTGAGTGTGGTGGCTCAAACCGACTGCGAACTGCTCAAACTAGAACCGTCCCATTTGGAAAATGCAGAATTAATGCTGCGTATGCATATTGCAGAAGCCTTGGTACGCGTGCAAGCACAAAGATTACGCCGTACGGTAGATACAGTCGTGAGAATGTTGGACTAGACACGAGCATAATTACCTACGGATTCAAGTTTGAAGGGCAACTGTTTGGTTATCGTTAGTTGCTAGCGTGGATACACAAAGCATATTCACCCCAGCAAGCAAAAACAAGCCGCTGACAGACTTGCAACTTAATACCCAATTCCCCTTCAGAGGATACAAAATGAACGAGACAAGAGTATTTGTAAGAACCCAATTAGGTCAATCGGAATTGGATAAATTCGATGGCAATCTATCCGAAGATGAAAAGCGTTTAATCTGCCTGATTGATGGTCTAAATAGCATCGCAGACTTAAGACACAAAGCACCTGCTGGAGTACGTGATGATCTGGGCGAATTATTGAGTCATTTACTCCTAAAAGGATTTATTATTGACATTCGTCAAGAGAGCAAAGAGAAAAAAATATTTATCAGAACACACCCAGGGGATCTGGCACTGGAACAACCAGACAGGAATACGTCTGAAGGTGAGCTCTATGTATTGTCCTTGCTGGATGGTCGAACCAATATCGCAGATTTAAGAACAAAAATCACGTCACTAACCTCCTACGATGTGTTTGATCTAGTCAATAAACTACTACTTAAAGAGCTGATTATTGAACAAACCCAAGCTGAGTCTATTGATAAAAAGGAAAAAATGCTGAAGCATGCCAATGCCAGCCAAACACTGCATTTGGAAATGCTATTGCTAGCAGAGGTGGAAGTAGAGCGTCGTCTGGAAGTTGAGCAGGAACTCATAGCACTGCGAGAAAAATACGCTCAATCGCAATCCGACCTGAATAAGATCACATCTGACTATGAGGGGATGCGAAGCAAAATCACCCTTTATAGGCAAGAGGTTGAGGCCAAAATTGCAGAACAACAAGCTGAGATTATGGCGATTTCCGGACTAAATCAAGGCGACCGCACCCAGCGTATGAAGTTGGAAGCGGATTTAATACAATTACGCTTGAAAATGGAAATGATGCAGGACATGATGGGCAAACAATCCGCCATTTTAGATGAGACCATACAGCAACGTTTACTGCTTGCCCAGTTGGCAGCACAAGCTGAACGCAAACAAAATAAGGTGAATGCAGAGAGTCGTGTCCGCACACATCCACAATATGCGCGGGTAAGAGGATTGGATTTCTTCAAAAAATTTCGTAATTCTGATTTGGATGAGTTGCTGTCTTGGTCTGAGTTGATCCATGTGAAGGAAAATGAGACGATTATCTCCGAGGGTGAATTTGGGTTGACGTTCTACATTGTTCTGTCGGGAAAATTACTCGTACTGAAGGATAAGCACACGATCATGATGTTAAGTACGGGAGATTCTTTTGGCGAGTGTTCTCATTTTTCTGAGAGTGAGCTACTAAGGGATATTAGTGTTAGATCACAATCGGAATGCGAGTTATTGTTGTTTGAGCCCGTATATTTGGAAAAAGCTGACTTAATGTTACGTATGAACTTGGCTGAATCACTCGTACGTACCCAAGTAAAACGTCAGCGACGGATGATGAAGGTGATGGTTAAAATGTTTAATTGAGTAGGGTTAGGCTAGATATTGATGGGCAATCGATTTTATTTACATATCCCGAAATAAAATATTAAGGATCAATCATGAGACAAACTAAAATTTTTTCGATCACCTATGAAGGTCGGGACGAACTGGAATACTCGACGGGCATGTTGGTCGGCGATGAACGACGGGTGATGCGCTTGATTGATGGGGTCAGCAGCGTAGAAGGGATAGGGAAAAAAGTGCCCCCCAGCGTGCGGGTCAACTTGGATGATATCTTTGAAAAACTGCTGGCGGCTAGATTGATTGAAGATACAGGCAAAGGCGCATTTGATATTCCCCTGAAAAAACTGGCCTTAATGTTTGAAGAAAAGGTTGAAGCCGCTATTTTGGCGAGTAAAGAAGCCCATAAGGATATTGTTTCATTCGCAGAATTAGAACTGGAACGACGCGTTGAAACTGAGCACAAATTGGCGAGTAGCGAAGCTAAATTGACTCAAACCAACATGAATTTGGCACTCATCACCAATCAGTATGAATCACTCCAGCAACAAGTGGCGGCCTACAAGCAGGGCATGGAGGCAAAAATTGCCGAGCAGCAATCCCAGTTAGTCGCGGTATTAGGGCAAAGCAAGGAGGCGCAGGCACAACGCTTTAAGTTAGAAAGCGAATTGAATCAGATGCGCTCTGATTTTGTACAAATGCAAGACACCATAGAGAAAAAAGCGGCGCGTATGGATGAAACGCTACGCTTGCGTGTACTGGAAGAGCAACATGCTTTGCAAGTCAAAAAAGAGCAAATGAAAGTGGCCGCTGACGAGATGGTGCGCTCACATCCTCATTACGCACGCATACGTGGACTAGAATTTTTCAAGGACTTCCGTAATTCTGACTTAGCTGAATTGCTACTCTGGACAGAATGGAAAGAATTTAAAGAAGGCGAGCAAATTCTGGTTGAAGGTGAAATGAGCTTTCCCTTTTACATCATTGTGTCAGGCAAATTACAGGTACTGAAGGGCGGCAAAGAACTTATCGTATTGAAGGCGGGCGAACCTTTTGGGGAAATTTCCTATTTGGATAATGACAATCCGCATCGCAGTGCCAGCGTCGCGGCGAAAACCGATTGTGAATTGTTATTGCTGGATCCCTCTTATTTAGACAATGCTGCACCGATGTTGCGCATGTGTATCGCGGAAGCGATTGTTCGGGTACAAGCCAAACGCTTGCGCCGTGCGGTGAATATGGTGGTTAAACTCTTGGTGGATAAAAATGCAGAAGTTGACCTCTAATCCCGATACGCTCATCGAAGTCCCCTACGATCACCCTGGGTGCAGCACCGCTGCCGCGTGGGCGAAAACCCCGCGTGAACCCGCGCCCGCAGAAAAAGCCGCGCTGATTGCGCATATCAAAGAGATGCTGATCGCGCAAAATGCGGTACTGGTGGCGCATTACTATGTGCATCCTGATTTGCAAGATTTGGCGGAAGCCACGGGCGGCATGGTGTCGGATTCGTTAGATATGGCAAATTTTGGCTATCAACATCCCGCACAAACCATCGTGGTGGCGGGCGTGCGCTTTATGGGCGAATCCGCCAAAATTTTGAGTCCTGAAAAACGCGTGCTAATGCCTGATTTAGATGCGACTTGCTCGCTGGATTTAGGTTGCCCCGCTGACGAATTTGCCGCGTTTTGTGATGCGCACCCCGATCACACGGTGGTGGTGTATGCCAACACCAGTGCGGCGGTCAAAGCGCGGGCGGATTGGATGGTGACCAGCTCCATCGCCCTGCCCGTGGTCAAACACCTCAAAGCCCAAGGCAAAAAAATCATCTGGGCACCTGACCGTCATTTAGGCAACTATATTGAGCAAGAAACAGGCGTGGAAATGTTGCGCTGGCAAGGCGCGTGCATCGTGCATGACGAATTCAAAGTCAGCGAATTGCAGGCGTTAAAAGCCGAACACCCCCACGCCAAAGTGTTGGTACATCCCGAATCGCCCGCAGCCATTGTTGCCTTGGCGGATGTGGTGGGTTCAACCACGCAAATCATCAAAGCCTCGCAACAGTTTGATAACACCGAATTTATTGTGGCAACCGACAACGGTATTTTGCACAAAATGCGCACCTTGTCGCCGCACAAAACCTTTATCGAAGCACCTACCGCAGGCAAGGGTGCCAATTGTCGCAGTTGCGCGCACTGTCCGTGGATGGCGATGAATGGTTTAACCAATTTGGCAGAAGTACTCGAAACGGGTAAAAATGAAATCCACATCGACCCCGCAATCGGCGAACGTGCCAAATTGCCGATACAACGGATGTTGGATTTTGCCAAACAAATCAACCTACCCACCAAGGGCATCGGAAACGCTTAAAGCTGAGCACGTTTTTTGCCCTCTACGAAAGCACGATATGCAAATTTTGACTAGCACGGCCGAATTACGGGCGCGTTTGCGCACGGAACCCAACATCGTTTTTGTCCCCACCATGGGGAATTTGCACCAAGGGCATCTTGATTTGATGCACCTTGCCCGTGCGCACGGCAGTTGTGTGGTCACCAGTATTTTCGTCAATCCGCTACAGTTTGGTCCGAATGAAGACTTTGATCGTTATCCGCGCACCTTTGCGGCAGATTGTAAAAAGTTAGCAGGTTTGGTTGATGTGCTGTTTGCACCCAGCGTGGCGGAGATGTACCCCACTTTGCAAACGGTATTTGTCGAGCCACCGTCTGTAGCGAACCAGTTATGCGGTGCGAATCGTCCTGGGCATTTTCGGGGCATGGCGACGGTGGTACTCAAACTATTTAATCTGGTTCAGCCCCATGTCGCTGTATTTGGTCAGAAGGATTATCAGCAATTACACATTATTCGCCAGATGGTGACGCAGTTTAATTTTCCGATTCAGATTATTGGGGGTGCCACCGTCAGAGCGGAAGATGGGTTGGCATTAAGCTCACGTAATCAATATCTTAATGAAGCACAACGCGCGGAAGCCGCGAGCTTGTTTCTCACATTGAATCACTTGCGTGACGCGCTGTTGCAAGGAAAATCAGATATTGCTTCGTTAGAACAAGCTGCCATTAACGGGTTAACTGCGCGAGGTTGGCAAGTGGATTATCTGACCGTACGTAATCAATCTGACCTGCTCCCCGCAACACAAAGCGAGTGCGTGATTTTAGTCGCTGCAAAACTGGGCAATACCCGTTTGTTAGACAATGTGGAAGTGAACTTACCTACGGATTGAAATCACAAATTGCCGAGTCCCCTACCCTTCTCATTCGTCCTCTCGCCCGCTTGCGGGAGAGAGTTAGAGAGAGGGGCTATGGGCGGGGGAGAGGGCGACTACGTTTGTGCCACCAATCGCCACAATGAAGTCCGTTCTGCGGCGCGAGCGGCGTGCAACGGGTCGGTCGGGTCAGCAGCCTTGCTGTGTTGCGGGCGAACTTCTATGCGCTCCACCACCTGTAAACCAGCTTCCGCGATCCAAGTCAGCAAGGTTTCTCGTGTGCGCAAGCCCAAGTGTTCAGCAATATCGGACAGAATCAGCCAACCTTCGCCATTTGGGGTGAGATGTGCCACCAATCCCGCGAGGAAGCCGCGCAGCATTTGGCTATTAGGATCAAAAATCGCGTACTCAATGGGAGAGCTGGGGCGAGCGGGAATCCATGGTGGATTGCACACGATCAATGGTGCACGTCCGTCAGGAAATAAGTCGGCTTGTTGTACCTCAACTACCCCACTTAAACCAAGTTGAAGCAAATTTTCACGCGCACACACTAGGGCACGTGGATCTTGATCCGTCGCAATCACTCGCTTTACGCCACGCCGCGCCAATACCGCCGCCAATACGCCCGTGCCTGTGCCAATGTCAAAGGCTAAGTCTACTGAAGGCAATGGCGTGTCATTCACCAACGCCACATATTCACCGCGCACGGGGGAAAACACGCCGTAATGCGGGTAAATTCGCCCATCCAACACGGGAATTTGCACCCCTTTTTTGCGCCATTCTGACGCGCCGATCAGCCCCAATAGTTCGCGCAACGACACCACCGAAGACGTGCCGTGCTCTCCATACACTGCCTGACAGGCGGCTTGTACATCAGGGGCGCGGCGCAAGGGAATGGTGTAATTTCCATCCAGCGGGATCAACAACATTCCCAAGGTGCGCGCTCGTTGCGATTGCGCTTGGCGATGCAAATTAAATACTTCGCTGGGCACACTCGCAGTTTTACGTGGTTTGCGATCTGCACGGCGCGACAACGCCACCAACAATTGCCGCGCATTTTGAAAATCACCACGCCACAACAATGCCGTACCTTCGCACGCCAAACGATAGGCTTCGTCCGCCTTCATCGTATCGTCCGCCACTTTCACCCGCTTAGGCGGCGCAACATTGCTTTCCGAACGCCAATGCGCCGTACAAGTCTTCCCCGCTTCTGTCCAGCTCATCATCGTTTGCATCAAAATTTCCTTTATTGAACACTTCGTTCACCACAGAGGTAAACACATCGTCCGACTGTACCACGCTTCAGGTCATCCCATTACAAATACAACTGACGCTCACGTTCCGCATCGGAGGGTTCAAATCCACGGGTCTCATAGTGTTTGAAGATGGCGGCGACCACGTCTTGTGGCTTATCAATCAGTTGGATAAAGCTCATGTCACTGGGGTTAATGACTTTTTCTGCGATCAGTGTGCTACGGAACCAATCTAGCATGCCTCCCCAAAACGCGCTGCCGACCAAAATAATGGGGATGCGGCGTGTCTTGCCCGTTTGTACCAAGGTCAAGGCTTCCATCAGTTCGTCCAAGGTGCCGAAGCCGCCTGGCATCACGACATACGCACTGGCAAATTTCACAAACATCACTTTGCGCGAGAAAAAATGCTGAAAGGTGTGACTGATGTTTTGATAAGGGTTACCCGCCTGTTCATGGGGCAATTGGATATTTAAGCCTACGCTAGGCGATTTACCGTAGAATGCGCCCTTGTTTGCCGCCTCCATAATCCCAGGCCCTCCCCCTGAAATCACCGCAAAACCCGCATCGGATAACAGGCGTGCGATTTCTTCAGCGAGTTGGTAATAAGGTTGGTCTGGTTTAGTACGCGCACTACCAAATATACTGACAGCGGGATGGATATAACTAAGCCGTTCGGTGGCAGAAACAAATTCTGACATAATGCCGAATACGCGCCATGCCTCCTTAGAAGTCCCTTCTGGAACCGCTGGCAGGGGTATTTTGGATGTATTATTCATGTCATTACCTTGTTGAGATTAAATCATAAAATTATTGCAAATCAATCAATTGTCATTTGTGCATCGTGCTTTTATCACCGACAGACGACGTGCAAATCGGACTATGCCGCATTTTAGCGGAGATTCCACTCGGAATCGCTGTAGATGATGGGTTAATTCGACCATCACTCCGCGAAAAATTTATGTGTGTGAGTATTGCGGTAAACGTATCCAAGTTAAAATCCAACGACCCGTCATCCGCTTAGCGAAAAATTTCAACATGAATTTAGAAACACCCAACCCAAGCCAAGAAGTGATGTGCACTTGCAGCGGCACCAAACGAGACTATATTCAAGTGCTGTTTGCACAAGGCATGGATATTCAAGCCATTTCCAGATGGACAGGCGCGCTGTCAGGCTGCGGCGGTTGTGAATGGGATATTGCCGATTTCCTAAAAGAACTCGCCGAGCAGTAGAGCTTGTTATGTCAGCAAATTCATCCACACTTTTCAAAAACCCCAAACTCCAATAGAAACATCGGAGCATCATTATGATTTATGGATATTTATTCTGATCCTGAGTAGCATTTAGGCATCACGATTTAGTGCAGAAGAAGTCACGGGGAATTAATGCACACTCACAGCGGTTTAGCTGCCAGAACTGAAGCGCAATTTGGTGATCGCCCCGACAACTCATTTCCCAATTCATACTCTCGATCTGGTGTGACGCAAGCCATATGGATTGTGGCTTTCGAAGACATGGACGGCTTCTCCAATTAGTTGCTGTTAAAAAAATAAAACTAGCTGATCGCCGATTCTTGGCAAGTTCGGAGCAATTGGCATTATTTTCCAAAAGAATCCGCCAATAAAAATGCTTTTCCCTCGCCCTCATCTGTTCGAAGACCGTTCAACGACATAGATAACTTGAAACTGCAACCCAAACACGACGATAACTCTTTTTGGTATTGGCTTCGCCCCCCAACACGATCAAGTGAGCTGTACCTGTTATGTCCAGCGCGTCCTTGCAAGCGAGTGCTTGCGGCGAGGTTAGAACGATTTGCGGATCGTTTGCATTTAAAACGGCATAGGTTTCGTATTGATGTTGCATGGTATGCGTTTTGGGATCGTAGCGATCCAGCAAGCCTGTGGGATGTTGTTCAGGATGGATCGAAATTTGAGCTTGGAAGGTGACCGACTGCCCATCTGCAGCCGCTAGGGAAGCGTAATCCATCACCTCGCTGTGTGCCACAGAGACTGCACAGATCAGCATAAGCCAAGCAAAATTGATTTTTCCCATCATCATCTCCCTTTAACGTGACGCTTTACCAAGCAAAGGCAAAATCGCGGCAGCTGCCTTTTGTGCGGTATTCTGGCGCAAAGTGCGATGCAGTTGCAAGAAAGTCGCTTCTAATTCGGCAAGCGCACCATGATCGTTTACCGCATTGAGCAAAGCTTGGCTGAGGTTTTCAGGCGTGGCATCGTCTTGCAGCAGTTCAGGTACGACAAACCGTTCACACAAAATGTTCGGCAGCCCCACATATGGCAAATAATTTTTGTTTTTCATCATCTGCCACGACAGAGCAGGCATTTTGTAGGTAATCACCATGGGGCGTTTGAGCAATGCGCACTCCAAAGTCGCCGTTCCCGAAGCAACCAGCACACCATCGGCGGCGATCATCGCGTCTTGTGCATGACCAAACAACAGCGTGATGGCCAACCCTTGCGCGTCACTGTCGTAAATCGCTTGTTCAAAAATTTCACGCGTTTCGCGAGTAATCAACGGCACGAGAAAGCGCGCATTGGGGCAAGTTTCAGTAATCAGTTTGGCGGTTTCAATATACGTTGCAGCCAATGCACGCACTTCACTTTGACGAGAACCTGGCAAAAAAGCGAACACTTTGCTGTGTAGCGGCAAACGCATCATCATGCGCATATCGACTCGGTTAGGCTGTTCGGGCAACATATCTGCCAATGGGTGGCCAACATAAGCGACGGGCACGCCCGCTGCTTGGTAAATTTTCGGCTCGTGCGGGAACAACGCCAACACCAAATTCACTGCCTGTTTGATTTTATGGATACGCTCACCGCGCCATGCCCAAATCGAGGGGCTGACATAATGCACGGTGGTGATGCCTCGCTTTTTCAAGGCGAGTTCAAGATTGAGATTGAAGTCAGGCGCGTCTATAGCGATAAACAAATCAGGACGATTTTTCAGGAAATAACGACGCAGTTGATCGCGTATCCCCACGATTTCGCGATAATGACGCAATACTTCCACATAGCCGCGCACCGCCAATTTTTCCATGGGAAACAAAACATTCATCCCGACGGACTGCATTTTCGCCCCGCCTATGCCGACGAATTCAATGTCAGGACGCGCCTGTTTTAATGCCGCCATCAAATGACTGCCCAGCAAGTCGCCAGAAGCTTCACCTGCTACGATACCAATAATAATTTTTTTCACGATTTATAACAAAGGGATAGGGTTAAATCACCATAGACTGGCGGTGAGGCGCGAACCCCAGCCTACGTTTAGTCATTTAGTTGTGCGAATATCTTGTGAATTCACAATGAAATACAGACAAACGTGGAAGGTGGATTAGCCAATGGCAATCCACCCTTTCTCAAAAATAGCGGTTTGCTGCACGAAACCGCCCTACCCTTTAAACCGCCTTTTGTCCCTTATTGACTTCCAAACTCAAACTAAACACCTCCGCACGGACGGCAAAAGTCACGGTAATTTCAACCGCTTGCATGATTTTTTCAAAGCCAGCTTCGGATTGGGAGACCGTGAAATAGGGTTGAGCGTTGATCGTCACGGGATGAGAAGTGGCGAGGATGATATGCCCACCTAACACGCCATCGTCTAGCGTCAAGCCATTGACATCATTCAATAATAACGGCTGCCCCAAGCCGCCTAAGATGGTGTTATCGGTGGCGACAAATCGTCCTGCGTAACCGTCGCAACTGGGCATTGCCAACAGCAGGCGCACGGCGACTTCACCCGTAGTCAGTTCCGCACACGTGTAGCGCGCTTCGATGCAATTTTCACTGAGTTGCAGGGTTTTGCTGATGATGCCGCCGCTTGCCAAATTTGCTTGGAATTGCAACGAGTCTTCATCCGATGCCAACAAGCCATAATTATTGATGGCCTGACACCCTTGGGGAGTTTGCAAGGTTTCGGTAAACACACCTTGGGGGGTAAGGTCAGTCAATAAATCGGCATGGGATATTTCGTGTTTGAAAGCCACGCGATCATGCGGGTTGGCAATGCCGTCTCCTGCGTGTTCCGATGCCTCTTGGCTTCGTTGAATCTTGGCAAAGTAATGTTCGGTTTGACGACGTAAGGTGTCACCGAAGTTGTGATTCAAACGATAATCGTCCAATTCACATACGCCCGCATGGCCATCCAGCTTAACAATCGCTTGTAACGCATTGTTATAAATTGCATATTCTTCCGTACCGTCGCGGTCATAATCGCTGAGAGCGGGCACGATGCGCGGGGTCAACTGATCAAGTTTGGCTTCCAAACGCACAATGGCGTTGTAAACTGCGCGGCGTAAATGCGGCAAATACAGCCCGCCAAACAAGCCGTGCCAATACGCATCGTTGGCTTGTGCTTCATACAAATCATCTAGTAAATCCGCGCTACATTTGCCATCGGGCAATTGGGCGACGCGCAGCGACAAGCTTTGCATCCGTTTGTGCATCCAGTTGGATTCGGGATAGCGGGTGAAAAAGTTCTTCCAGATACCGCCGCGAATATTGGCTTTATGTTCTTCGTAGCGACCCGATGCTTTTTCACGGGCAACCAAGTCGGCATAACGCGCCGCTGCCGTGGCGGGCAACGTCCATTCATTCATTTCGATATAGGACGTAGTCGGCAAGTACACAATACCGCGTGTTTTCACGGTGTCGTGATATTCCTGATAGGTACGTGGTTTGATTTTTTTAGAGGCCAATACGCCAACAATAAAGTTTTCCAGCCATTTTTTCTCATAAACCCATTCATAGGTTTCGGGCCAAATACCAAATTTTTCGATGTCATCGAAATACACAGCCGCTGCATTTTCACCTTGATCCGCCAACCATTCCATATAGCTGACCACTTCGTGCGCGGGTGCGAACGGAATGCGATAACGCAGCCCTTCCGAAATCGGGAATAAATCCAAAGGCTTGCCGCCTTCTTCCGTCGTGTAATAACCATCCAATTGCGCCATCTCTTTGCCTGCGCACAGGAAATGATAGTCATCCACGGTCACGTAACGAATGCCTGCATCGGCCAAAGAAGGCACAACAGTCGCTTCCCATACGCGCTCAGTCAACCATGCGCCTTGGGGACGTTGACCATAGCGCGCTTCCAGTTTGTCAGAAAAACGGGTTAGTTGACCAAAGCGATCCTGTTCAGGAATCACTGCCAACACAGGCTCCGTATCGCCAGCACCAAACATTTCCACCTGACCACGTGCCACCATTTCTTGCAATAACGCCATATCTTCTGGGAATTTATTCTGCAAATAATCCAACAACCAACCACTGAAATGCACCGCGAAGCGAAACTCTGGGTAGCGGTGCAACACCTGCAAAAACGGGCGGTAACACCGAAAATGCGCATCGTCGATGACTTCAGGGAAATTGCCTACGGGTTGGTGCGCATGCACACCAAAGAGAAGAGAGATGGTTTTTGACATGATTAAATCTTCTTTGAATTTAAGATGAGGTATTTCAAATCACCTAGCGAGACCGTTCGTGAATTGAACGACCTCAGCATAAGCAATATTTGTGACTATTTTATGCACCAATGCGAGAATTTTAACGAAGCCTACTCAGAACCCCGTCGCATGGCACCGCCCGCTTCAGCATAACCACCGCCATGACTGATTGGGCTATCCAATTCTGCGGGTGGAACGAGTTTCAACAAGCGATACAATTCGCGTAAGTTGTGGCGATACAAGCGATCAAAACTTTTCACAGACTGTGAAGGATTGTCGTCACCAAACCACCAGAACCAATCGGAGCTTTCACAAGAGCAAAGTTGTGCTTCTGCGGCTGCTTGCTCCTCAATTGTCAACGTACCACTGGCCATTGCAAAATCGAAACTTGACTTAGCAGCACACAGCAAATCCCAAGCGCGGTTTTTGTCCTTGCTACCGATCCAGGTCGCAAAGTTGCCATATACCCAACTGCCAGCCATTAAATTAGGCAGAGGGCGTGGCTTTGCGCTGTCGGTACGCAACACCATGAGGCGCAGATAATCCTCATAGGTATGCGTATGGATGTTGCTTTGCGCTTCCAATGCAGCATACAACCCATCCAAGAAATAAAACCCATTGTAAGGATAGTATTCCCACGCATTTTCGCCATCCAAAATCACACTCACCACGGGCGTTTCACCATGGGGCGCATGACGACCAATCTGCTCAATTTGCTCCACAAAATGGCGTGCGGCATCCTGACCATGCCAATGTGAATACTCAAAGCCGATCAAATCAGACAACTGATCATCGCGGAAGAAGCAACTCATGGTTGCGTCACCCTGAACATATTGGTACGGGCGATAGAGATAATCTTGCTTATGGGAAGTGTCCAAATGCGCTTGACGCAAACTATTGGCCAGCACACCCTGCCCACTGGCGATCCAACGACAGCCTTCCGCCGTCATGACAGATAAGGTTTCATCTGAAATAGAACCTTCCGCAGGCCAAAAACCCTGAGGTGCTTTGACAAAACGCGCCGTATGACTCTGCTTGGCTTTGGTGATGTGTGCAGCAACGCGTTCTTTTCCGCCTGGATAGTGCGATGTGACAGGTAAAGGCGCATCGGGCATCGCTTGTTTTGCACTGGCAAAGTCTATCAACAATGGCGCAAGAGGGTGGTAATGTGGCGTAGCTGAAATTTCAATTTGACCCGTTTCTGCCAATTTACGGTAGCGCGGAATCACGCCAGTCACTAGTTCGCCAATCAAGCCAAGCAGCAGCGTACGATCTTGATGGGTAAAGCCCTCGCCTTTTGCCATCAATTTCAATAACAAAGGATGTTCGCGACGGACGCTCTCACCAAACCAAGCGAGGTGATACCACGTCAACAAATCTGCCATATATTGCCCAGACAAATAAGTCAATGCCACGTCGCCATAGGACTGCATCTGCGCATGCAATTCTTGCAGTCGTTTATAGGCAGGATACGGTGAAATCATTTTCGCGTCATTACTACGGAAACAAGCCTCTAAGACCAAATTCCGTTGCGCTTGCGTCAATTTGCAGGAGTCATCATGGGCTAATAATCGCAACAAAGGATCGCGCAACTGTCCCGTGGCAAACTGCTCGGCGTAGTCCTCCAGTTGATCGAGCAGTATCGGCACAAAATTGACAACCGCTCGAACCGTTGGATAGCGTTCCAAGTGATACGCCATATCCGTGTAATCTTTAATGGCGTGCAAATACGTCCAAGGCAATACAAAATCACCTGTAGCGTAATCGCGGTAATCTGGCTGGTGCATGTGCCAGAGAAAAATAAGGTCAACAGGTTTTTTCATAACAAGGAAACCCCGCCGAGGCGGGGTGTAGTGAGTGGAATTTAACGAATACTGCGCACAACCTGCCCCAGCATTTCAGGGGTAATCAAAGTCACGCCGTTGGGACTGACATGGAAACGCTTGCGGTCTTCTTCGGGATTGACCCCAACTTCCAAGCCTTCTGGAATTTTGCAATTCTTATCCACAATCACCCGTTTCAGGGTGACGTAGCGACCCACATCGACATTGGGCAACAACACAGAATCTTCAATTAGTGAGTAGCTATTAACCCGCACATCCGAAAACAACAAGGAATGTTTGACCGTGGAACCGCTGACAATACACCCGCCCGATACCAGCGAATCCACCGCCACGCCACGCCGTTCAGGTTCATCAAACACAAATTTAGCAGGAGGCAATTGCTCTTGATGTGTCCAAATCGGCCATTCTTGATCGTACATATTCAAATCTGGCACCACTTTGGTCAACTCCATGCTGGCTTCCCAGTACGAATCTATCGTCCCCACATCGCGCCAATACGGCACATCATCCTCGCCCATCCCGACACAGCTTTCTTCAAAACTTTGGGCAAAGACTCGGTATTTTTCCACCATATGCGGGATCAGATCCTTACCAAAATCATGGCTAGAACGAGTGTCATCCGCATCGCGTATCAGTTGTTCAAATAGGAATTTAGCGTTGAACACATAAATCCCCATGCTAGCGAGCGATATGCCAGGCTTACCTGGAATAGAGGCGGGCTGAGCGGGCTTTTCCGCGAACTCAACCACGCGGGCATTTTCATCCACCGCCATCACGCCAAACGCCGTCGCCTCCGCCACTGGCACTTCCAAACACGCCACGGTCATATCGGCTTTGTTTTCAACGTGAAATGCCAACAACTTACCGTAGTCCATTTTATAAACATGATCGCCCGCCAAAATCAACACGAAATCGGCTCCAGATTGACGAATAATGTCTAGGTTTTGAAACACCGCATCGGCCGTGCCTTGGTACCACTGATCTTCATGGATACGTTGTTGGGCGGGCAATAAGTCGAGATACTCACCAAACTGCCCGTTCAGGAATGACCAGCCACGCTGGATATGTTGGATCAGGCTGTGCGATTTATATTGCGTGGCTACACCAATACGGCGGATGCCAGAGTTCACACAATTGGATAATACAAAATCAATAATCCGAAATTTCCCACCAAAAGGCACAGCAGGTTTCGCCCGCCAATCCGTGAGTTGATGCAAGCGACTACCCCGTCCACCCGCCAACACCATTGCGTAGGTATTTTTAGTAATTCGACTGACAAAACGCGGGGCTGGATCACCTGACGCATTTTGATATTTTTTTTGCAAATAGCTTAATTCCGTCCTCATTTTTGCCCTCTCTTTTTTACTTTGCCGTGATGTGACCATTATCATTTACAATCGCTACATTAGACAAGAACAAAGAGGAGATAAGGTGAATAGTTTAATTGAATCGCTGTTGCACGCCCGCTTGCATGACCCATTTGGTTTCTTGGGACTCCACCAGACCGAAACAGATTGGGTTATTCGTATTTATCAACCGAATGCCACACACATTGAATTGTTGGGCGAGACGATAACGGCCTTTAAGCGCGTTCACCCTGCAGGCATCTTTGAATGGCATGGCACCACCGCCCCCAACCGCCCTTACCAAGTGCGCATCTATCAAGGATCAATCTGCCATGATCTCTTTGATCCATATCAATTCCCCGCCCACCTGTCCGAACTTGACTTGCATTTATTTAGCGAAGGCACGTTACGCCAAGGCTATAACATGCTGGGTTCTCACGCAGTTGAAGTTGATGGCGTACAAGGTGTGCGCTTTGCAGTGTGGGCTCCCAATGCAGAGCGCGTCAGTGTGGTCGGGGAATTTAACCAGTGGGACGGTCGTTTAAATCCTATGCGTTTACATGGCTCTAGTGGCGTGTGGGAAATTTTCCTACCCCACATTGCCCAGCACGCGTTGTATCGCTACGAAATTCGTAATCGTGAAACGGGGCAAGTCATCACCAAAACTGATCCGTACGCCCAAGGCTACGAACACCGCCCCCACACCGCCGCACTCGCCGCAACCGCACATCGCCATCAATGGCAAGATGCAGCTTGGATGAAGCAACGTGGTGAATGGGACTGGTTGCACGGTGCGATCAATATTTATGAAGTGCACCCTGGCTCTTGGAAACGTCATCCTGATGGTCGTCCTTATAGCTATCAAGAATTATCCAAAGATTTAATCCCTTACGTAAAAGGCATGGGCTATACCCATATCGAGTTACTGCCCGTTTCCGAACATCCGCTCGATGAATCATGGGGTTATCAAGCCACTGGCTATTTCGCCCCCACCAGCCGCTTTGGTTCACCCGATGAATTACGCGCCTTTATTGATGCCTGCCATCAGGCGGATATCGGCGTGATTTTGGATTGGGTACCTGCGCATTTCCCACAGGATAGCTTTGCATTAGCACATTTTGATGGTACGTCTTTATATGAACACGAAGACCCTCGCTTGGGTATGCACCAAGACTGGGGCACACACATCTTCAACTACGGTCGAAATGAGGTGAAAAGCTTCTTGATGTCCAGCGCGCATTTCTGGCTGTCGGAATTTCATTTCGACGGATTGCGCGTTGATGCTGTCGCATCCATGTTGTATCTGGACTACTCACGCAAAGCCGATCAATGGATACCTAACAAATATGGTGGTCGAGAAAACCTTGAAGCGGTGGACTTTTTGCGTGCCATGAACGTAATGGTGCACGAAGACTTCCCTGGTGCACTCACCATGGCCGAGGAGTCAACCTCATGGCCTGGCGTGTCTCGCCCTACTTACGTGGGCGGCTTAGGCTTCTCACTCAAATGGAATATGGGCTGGATGAATGACACGCTCAGCTATTTTGAACGCGACCCCATTTACCGTCGCTATCACCACAATCAACTCACGTTTGGTCAAATCTACGCCTATACCGAAAACTTTATCCTGCCGTTCTCACACGATGAAGTCGTACATGGCAAAGGCTCTTTATTGGCCAAAATGCCTGGTGATAGTTGGCAGAAATTTGCCAACCTGCGTTTGTTGATGGTTTATCAAATGACCACGCCAGGTAAAAAACTCAATTTTATGGGCAACGAAATTGCACAAGGTCGGGAATGGCAAGACAAGTGGGAGCTCGAATGGTGGCAGCTCGGTCAGGAATCACATCGTGGCATGCACAATCTTAGCCACAACTTGAACGTGCTTTATCGTGACACGCCTGCTTTACATGATTTGGATTTCCAGACTGAAGGCTTTAGCTGGATAGACTGCACGGATGCTGCTCGTTCGGTGTTGTCTTATCAACGGCGCGCCCGTGATGGTAGCAGTTTGGTGGTGTTGCTTAATCTCACCCCTGTACCGAACAAGCATTACCGCATTGGTTTGCCCAACGCGGGGCAATACCGTGAAATCCTGAACAGCGACTCCGAGTATTTTTCAGGGAGCAATATGGGCAATGCGGGCAGTATCACCACGGAAGACATCCCGTGGATGGGACTACCCTATTCAGCAGAAATCACCTTGCCGCCATTAGCAGGCGTGATTTTGCAACCCGTGTAAATCTTCGTAGGTCAGGCTTAGCATCTGGCCTACGAAATTTTGATGTCGGGTTAATGCCCGATCTACTTAGTGAATAAGCTTATACCATCATGTCCAAACTGACCCAATCTGCCGCTTGGCAAGCCCTGAATGCGCACTTTTTGACTGTTCAATCCCTGACCATGCGTCAACTATTTGACGAAAATGCGGATCGTTTTGCGCAATTTTCTATCCAACTCGACCATTTGTTGTTCGACTACTCCAAAAACCGCATCACCGCTGAAACGGTGAGATTATTGTTAGATTTGGCGCAACAAGCCCAAGTCCCACACGCCATCGAGCGCATGTTCGCGGGCGATAAAATCAACGCGACCGAGCAACGCGCCGCCTTGCATACCGCGCTGCGCAATCGTTCCGACCGCCCTGTGTTGGTAGATGGCAAAGACGTGATGCCCGACGTGCGCCGTGTGTTGACGCAAATGCGGCAATTTTCTGACGCAGTGCGCAGTGGCGCACATTGCGGACATACAGGCAAAGTGATACAGGACGTGGTGAATATCGGCATCGGCGGCTCTGACCTTGGGCCCTTGATGGTGTGCGAAGCACTGAAATCCTACGCCCGCCCCGATTTACGAGTCCATTTTGTCTCCAATGTGGATGCCACCCATTTGGTCGAAACGCTGAAAAAACTCGATGCGGAAACCACGCTGTTTATCGTCAGCTCCAAGACTTTCACCACCCAAGAAACCCTGACCAACGCCCGTTCCGCCCGCGCTTGGTTGGTGGCACAATTGGGCGATGAAGCCGCCGTGGCGAGTCATTTTGCCGCCGTTTCCACCAACCTCGCCGCCACGTCCCAGTTTGGCATCAACCCCGCCAACGTGTTTGAATTTTGGGATTGGGTGGGCGGTCGTTATTCCTTGTGGTCGGCAATCGGCTTGCCCATTGCCCTATTTGTCGGCATGGACAAGTTTGAAGAACTGCTCGCAGGTGCGCACGCCATGGACGAACACTTCCGCAACACACCCCTTGAGCAAAATATCCCCGTCATCATGGCGATGCTGGGCGTGTGGTATGGCAACTTCTTCGGCGCGGGCTCTAATGCCGTGTTGCCTTACGACCAATATTTGCACCGCTTCGCCGCCTATCTGCAACAGCTCGACATGGAAAGCAACGGCAAAGGCGTAGATAGAGACGGCAACCCCGTGGATTACGACACGGGGATGGTGGTGTGGGGCGAACCTGGCACCAATGGGCAGCACGCGTTTTACCAATTGATCCACCAAGGCACACGGATGATTCCCGCCGACTTCTTAGCCCCGCTGCGCAGTCACAACCCACTGGGCGAACATCACGACATTTTGCTTGCCAATTGCTTCGCCCAAACTGAAGCCTTGATGCGCGGCAAAACCAGCGACGAAGCGCGTGCAGAGTTGGTTGCCCAAGGTTTGAGCGGCGACGCGTTGGAAAGCCTATTGCCTCACAAAGTTTTTCCAGGCAACAAACCCACCAACACGATTTTATTCGACCAACTCGACCCGCACATGCTGGGGATGCTCATCGCCCTGTACGAACACAAAGTCTTCGCCCAAAGCGTCATCTGGCACATCAACCCCTTCGACCAATGGGGCGTAGAGCTGGGCAAACAATTGGCGGGGAAAATTTTGCCTGAATTGCGCGAAGGCGGCATTGCGGGAAAACATGATGGTTCAACCAGTGGCTTAATTCAGTGTTATTTAGAAAGTCGTTAGTTGCTAGTCGTTAGTTGATAGTTTTTTACTGGCAGGGTAAGTATTCGCAGAGTGCATTAGACCAAATATAATTTGGAGAAAATACAATGTTTCGTTCAGTAGAAAAAATGACGAACACGGAGCTCATTTTTTTATTACGTAATTCATTTTTACTTGGTTTTTCAATAGGTAGCATAGGTACACTGTGTATGCTCCTTTCCGTAATTGGAAAGCAAAAAAATATGTTAATTTTTACGTCTACTACCGTCATTACGCTACTTTTGGTACTTGTCCTGAGCATAATTTATCGACGCATTAGTTCAGAACTGGCGCGCCGCATTTAAATTAGTGAATGGTCTGATTCTACGTTTAATCCCACGCGCGCATAAAATTTACCCACAAAAAAGGCACACCGAAGTGTGCCTTTTTGTTTTACTCAACGCCCGCTAAACGGGCTGCTGAATATTAACGGTTACCGCGATTGCCGCCGAAGCCGCCTTGACCACCATTACCGCCTGTGTTGCCGCCGCGATTACCACCACGGTCGCCACCGAAGCCACCAGTACGAGGTGCGCCTGTATTGCCGCCGCGATTGCCACCTGCATTGCCGCCGAAGCTGCGATCACCACCAAAGCTACGTTCTTGACGCGGTGCGCCAAAACCTGTTGACGCTGCTGGATGTGCGTCACGACCTACATGGCTGTGACGGCTATCGGGTGCGCTGTGATGAAAACCTGCGCCGCCGTTGTTACCATTGCCTGTAAACGCGCTGGAACGATTGCCGCCGAAGCCTGTGCTGTTGCCATAACCACGGTTGCCACCTTGACCGCCATTGCCGCCACCGAAACCACCGCCATTACCGCGATTGCCACCGAAACCACCACCGCTGCTGCTGCGACGGGGTTCGCCAGAACCAGAACGCTCGGAACCGCCCGTGCGCATTTTAAATTTAGGCTCTAAACCTTCAATGGTGTGCATTTTCAGATTTTGGTCTGTGTAGCGTTCGATACGTTTCAACAATTGTGCATCACGGTTAGAAGCGAAGGAAATCGCGATGCCCGATGAACCACCGCGCCCCGTACGACCGATACGATGGACGTAATCTTCTGCGAACTTAGGCAAGTCAAAGTTAATCACGTGGGATACGCCGCGCACGTCAATACCACGTGCTGCCACATCCGTTGCCACCAAAATACGCACTGTACCGTTGCGCAAGTTCAACAAAGTACGATTACGTTCACGTTGGCTCATGTCGCCGTGCAAAGCAGCAACCGAGTGCCCCAACACAGACAATTGATCCGCAATGCTATCTGCATCACGTTTAGTGGCGGTAAATACAATCGCTTGGTTCAAGTCAGCGTCGGTCAACAGATGGTTCAACATCTTGTTTTTGTGTGCGACGTCATCGGCGAACATCATGCGTTGTTCGATGTTTTCGTGTTTGGCTTTGGCAGCCGATACGGAAATGCGTTTTGGGTCTTTCAACAAACGCGTTGCCAAATTGCCGACCACGCCATCTAAGGTCGCAGAGAACAACAAAGTTTGGCGGGTTGCTGGGGTTGCCGCAGCGATGCGTTCCACATCATCCACAAAACCCATGTCCAACATACGATCCGCTTCGTCCAAAATCAACATTTCCAAACGGGAAAAGTCGATACGACCGCGTTCCAGATGGTCGATCAAACGCCCTGGCGTTGCCACCAAAATGTCAACTTGACCTGACAACATACGGTTTTGCACGGGGTAAGGCATCCCACCCAAAATGCTGATGATTTTGAAACGCATGTTTTTACCGTACTTAGTCGCGGCATCACACACTTGTTGTGCCAATTCGCGGGTCGGAGTCAACACCAGTACGCGAGGGCCTTTGCTGTTCACAACCGTCGAAGCCGTTGCCAAGCGGTTCAACGCAGGCAAAATAAACGCAGCGGTTTTGCCACTCCCTGTTTGGGAAGAAGCCATTAAATCGTGACCCGCCATGATTTCGGGGATCGCTTGGGATTGAATCGCGGTCGGTTCTGTATAGCCTGTTTCAGCAATGGCTTTCAGAATGGCGGCGTTCAGGTTTAAATTTTCAAATGTCATGTTATTTTTTCTCTATTAAATTCTGAAGAAAACAAAGCCTTATCGCGGCACAATATGAGCCTCAGTACACAATGACTGAAACGCAGCTTGACCCGAAAACGGATTTTGTATTTTTCCCCAGCAGGGCGCGCAGGCAGTAAAACCACCCGTACTACAGGCAGACGATTAACTGGCGCAAAAACATCGTTGCTAACCAGAAAACCCAAGACCCTGATAGGAATCTAATGGAGCTTTTTAGACAGGTGCGATTTGAATACGCACGAGAGGTAGGTCGGAAACGATGAACTAAACTGCCGCAAGGTGTGCGGCAAGGCGCGCATTATACGGATAGAAAAAATAAAAGCGAGGGGAATTTACAGAAAAATCAAAATTAGCGCGTAATACACAAACAGCCCACAACGACAAAGACAAGGCACGCTGTCGTTCGCATCCTAAAAACGTGACATTTGCATAACCCAACCTATGCCAGCCAGCCCTGACAAAAAAATCAGCAAATTGCCCCACACCCAATACAAATAGCGGCGCGACAACTTTTCGGGGGTAAGATTGCTAATCACAAAGAGTTTGCCATCAGCGGGTTGTCTGATGACATGAATATCGGCTTGCGATTGTGCTCCGCTCACTTTTTTGCTCACCTCACGCTTAGCGGCGCGGCGCGCCAACATCCACTCCTCCTCGCCAAGCTGCCCATCCGCATTCAAATCAAAACGGGCAAGTAAATCGGGCATATTCTGCTTCCACTCCGCCAAAAGCGCGTTATGCTCGGCACGTAAATCGAAAGTCAGTGAACCGCCGCCTTGGGTACGCAGCTCGCCCAATACATATAGCGGATCCTCTTTCAGCAACAACCATTCGGTATAGCGACGTGCGCCTTCGATCCATTGCTGATGATAATTCGTGATGATTTCGGCATAATCAGGATCAATCACACAGTCTCCCGTATCGTCCCGCAATACAAAGATCTCGTCACTTTCACCACTTTCCGTGGTATGCCATTCGTTTTTGTGATTTTTTTGCTCAATACGGTAGCGATACCACAAACACGGAAGCTTAGAGAGCCTACCCAACACAGGCGCGTCCACCGCGAAGGGATAGCCACGCCCCATCAGTTCGACATAACCTTGTGCCGCAGAAGCAACTTTGGATGTCGGCGTATTTTGAATCGCGCGATATTTGCTCAAAGCTGACTGCCACGCGAACACACTAATCAGCGACATAATGGACAAACAAACCATCCAACCTACGCGAGATCCGACTAGCACCGCCGCCAATAGCAACAACAGTTGCACACCTGACGTGGCAAGCTGGATTTTGCGCAGTCTTTCTAACATGATGATTTATTTAAACAACAGCTTTATATCGACATCTTGCTTTTCTTCCTCGGCAAATTTTAGCAGCGTTTTTGCCTCGAAATTAAACATCCCTGCAATGATGCTGGCAGGAAAGACTTCGATTTGCACATTATTGATATTGACCGACTCATTGTAAAACTCGCGCCTATCTGCAATTGCATTTTCCAGAGCAGTGATACGATGTTGCAACTGCATAAAACTTTCATTCGCCCTGAGTTCTGGATAGGCTTCGGCAATCGCAAAAATTCCACCCACACCTGCACGCAACGCACCTTCTGCGATACCCAGTGCAGCAATATCCTGATCCTCGCGCGCCGTTTGCACTTGAGACCGCGCCTGTATCACTTTTTGCAAGGTTTTTTGTTCAAACTGTTTGTACTGTTTACACACTTCCACCAGCTTGGGCAGCTCATCGTGACGCTGTTTCAGCAACACGTCGATATTCGCCCACGCCTTTGCCACAGCGTGTTTGACATTCACCAGTTCATTGTAAAGACTGACCCCGTAGAAAAAAGCAACAGCCAGAATACCGATAAAAACGAGTGGAACGATCATTTTATGCTCCTTGAGCGTATAAAAATCTAGGGAAATGCTGATTAAATCTTCCGTTCGTGGTGAGCTTGTCGAACCATGAATGGAAGATTTAATGAAATCAATAAATTAAATCCGTTCACCCTTCGGCCATTCGACAAGCTCACGGCTCAGGCGAACGGATTTAATCAGCACCTCTCTAGGCGAACTATGCCGTGCGACGACAAGCAACTAAGTAATTCACATCCGTATCTTTGCCGAAAGTATAGTTTTTATTCAGCAAGTTATAACTCATACCAACCAAATCATCCACGGTCAAATCGGCGTTACGGCAAAACTGCGCCAATTCGGATGGTTTGATAAATTTAGCATAATCATGTGTGCCGCGTGGCAACAAGTTGAGCACATATTCCGCGCCCAAAATCGCGAACAAATACGACTTAGGATTACGATTCAGGGTTGAAAAAAACACCCAACCATTCGGTTTGACCAGTTTGGCACACGCCGCCACCACGCTTTGCGGATCGGGCACATGCTCTAACATTTCCAAACACGTGACGACATCGTAGTGTTCGGGCTGTTCCGCCGCCAAGGCCTCCACGGAAATTTTACGATAACTGACTTGTTGCCCACTTTCCAACAAATGCAGTTGCGCGACTTTCAGCGGCTTTTCCGCTAAGTCGATACCTGTGACGTGTGCGCCTGCCTCCGCCATACTTTCTGCCAAAATCCCGCCGCCGCAGCCCACATCCAACACCGTTTTTCCCATCAGCCCCGCTTGGCGAACGATGTAATTGAGTCTCAAGGGATTGATGTCATGCAACGGCTTGAATTCACTGTTCTTATCCCACCACTTGTGAGCCAGTTGGGAAAATTTCTCAAGTTCAATCGGGTCTGCGTTGTGCATGGTCATCTGTGTGTGTAGGTTCTAAGGAAGTAAGCCGCATTTTGCGCGTCGTGTCATTTTACCGCAAGGTCAGTCGTTCTAGAAATGCCCCATAATAGATAAGACTTGAAATCCAGCTGCCCCTACCCCATATTGTCGAGGCTGTTAAAAACAGCCTTGCTTTACTTTTGCTAAAGGAACTTTGATGAAACGTATTTTCTTGTTTATCGCCACGAATATGGCGATTATGTTGGTGATTAGCATTACTTTGAACCTTCTTGGGGTTAATCACTATTTAGACCGCAATGGCGGGATTCAAATGGGCAGTCTGTTGGTAATGTCGGCTGTCGTGGGTTTTACAGGCTCCATTATTTCGCTGTTTATGTCCAAATGGGTGGCAAAACGTTCGGTTAATGCGCAAGTGATTGAAAATCCTTCTGATCCGACTGAGCGTTGGTTGGTTAGCACGGTGCAAGCACAAGCGGCGGCGGCAGGTATCGGCATGCCTGAAGTGGCGATTTACGATGCACCTGATGTGAATGCCTTTGCCACAGGCTGGAATCGTAATAACGCACTGGTCGCGGTTAGCACGGGCTTGCTGTACAACATGCAGCGCGATGAAGTGGAAGCGGTGTTAGCACATGAAATCAGCCACGTTGCTAATGGCGATATGGTAACGCTGACTTTGATACAAGGCGTGGTGAATACCTTTGTGTTTTTCTTCTCCAAAATTATCGGCAATATCGTCGATGGTTTTCTGCGCAACAAGGACGAGGAATATCACGGTCCTGGCATCGGTTCATTTATCGCCGAAATAGTGGCGCAATTGGTATTAGGGTTCTTAGCCAGTATTATTGTGATGTGGTTTTCGCGCCAACGCGAATTCCGTGCTGATGCAGGTGCGGCAAACTTAGCAGGACGCAGCAAAATGATTGCGGCATTGGAACGCTTGAAAATGAATCACGAACAGGCTTCTTTACCCGCAGATATGGCAGCCTCTGGCATTTCGGGCGGCGGCGCAATGTCCAAGCTGTTTATGACCCATCCTCCACTGGAAGAACGGATCGCTGCGCTGCGCAATGCTCAATAAGATAGGCGCATGAGTTGCATTTATTTGCGACACATCTGACTTTCAAATCTTCAAAGAGCCGACGCAAGTCGGCTTTTTGATACTTAATTGAAATAAAGATCAGGTGCACATCGAAAAACCCGCTTGCGATGGGGTGCGACAATGTGTCACATTCCCAACAAGCGGCTCTACGTCTAAAATCGCGCTGACCGAGCGTTTGTTGCTATTAGACGACTGAGGTGATAATTTCCCATTTGCGGAGTCAAGTGATGAGATGACGCTGGGCAATGTTGCCTATTTTTGATGATTGTTAAGGAGACTTAAAATGCAAAAAACTTTATTCGTATTATGTGCAGTTATCGGTTTTTCATTTGCAACGAGCGTGTATGCGTGTGATGGTAAATCGCATAAACCTGCGACCCCAACCGCACCGAGCACACCAGCACCTACCAAATAATTAAATCCCTCCCGACCAATGGGCGACCATATCATGGTCGGGTTAAATCACACTTAGGAGCAACTTATGGATAGAAGATCTTTATTGTTAAGCGGCGTAGCACTCGCAGGTGCTGCACTCGTCGGCAGAGCGCAAGCCAGTGAACACGAACACAGTCATCATCACGACTCACCAACCCATACCAGTTTGGCGACAACTGCCGCAGATTGCCTGCAAAAGGGGCAAGTTTGTTTGAATCATTGCTTGGAATTATTGGGACAAGGCGAGAAAGAGATGGCGACATGTGCCAAGAGCGTCAATCAGATGCTGGCATTATGTGGCGCATTACAACAATTGGCGAACCAAAACTCGAAACAATTGAGCAAGTTGGCGGCAATTGCGTTGGATGCCTGTCAACAATGCCAAGAAGAATGTAAAAAACACGCAGACAAGCATGAAGCGTGCAAAGCCTGTGGCGAAAGCTGCGAGGCATGTGCCAAAGAATGCAAAAAGCTGGTGGGATAATGCCGCATGGGGTGCAGTTCAACATTTAGGCTAAGACATACAGCGACATGATGCCTGTTTTTGCCCTGCACCCACGCGTACTGCTGATTGCTATTGTCGTGTTCGTCCATGCGGCACTGTTGTTTCAGTGGTCAAGCACGCCCGTCTCACACAAAACCTCTCATCCCATGACGGTGAGTCTGGCATTGTTGGAGACGGCACCTGCGCAGGCCGTTGCAACACCTGTGAAAACGCCCAGCCGCCCTCAAACAGCACAAGCTAAACCGCAACCCGCAACCCAAGCGATGCCACAACCCACACCACAGCCTAGTCCGATGGTGTCCAGCGTTGCCGCCACGCTTCCCGTATCGGTCACAGCCAGCCCGCCCATCGCAACGACTACGGCGGCCAGCGCGGTCACCACACCCGTTTTGCCTGATCGCGAACCTGATTATCAGGCGACTTATTTGAATAATCCTAAACCCAGCTATCCTAGCGTCGCCAATCGTATGGGTTGGCAAGGCACGGTGGTGGTAAATGTGGAGGTATTGGCGACGGGCTTGGCAGGGCAGCTCTCGGTGCAGCGCAGCAGTGGACACGACGTTTTGGATGATGCTGCATTGCAAGCGATACGCCACTGGCGATTTGTCCCCGCCCGTCAAAATGGACAGCTCGTCACCCAACATTTTTTAGTCCCCATCCCGTTTGTTTTGAAGGAAAGCGATGAATAGCACATTATTTTCAGGATCACCCATAGTCAACGCCACGCTAGCCGTATTGATTCTTTTTTCGATCATCACTTGGTCAATTATGCTGATTAAAGTGTGGCAACAATGGCAAGACCACCAAGCAAATCAGGCTTTTAATCGCGAATTTTGGGCTGCGCAAGATTGGCAACAAGCGGCTCAACTCAGTATCAACATGACTGGTAATCAAGCTGCGCTGGCGCAAGCGGGCTTCGCCGAATTACGCGAACTGCAACAACAAAGCGCGGCCATGCAACATCTCGGCTCGCCGCAAGACGGACTGGAACGCAGCTTGCGTCAAACCGTACAAAACCTGCAAAGACAATTGGAAAGCGGACTCACCGTACTCGCCAGCATTGGCTCCACCGCGCCGTTTGTCGGCCTATTTGGCACCGTGTGGGGCATTATGCACGCACTGAAAAGCATAGGACAAAGCGGCTCTGCCAGCTTGGATGTAGTGGCAGGTCCTATCGGTGAAGCCTTAATCGCCACCGCAATCGGCATCGCCACCGCCCTGCCCGCCGTATTGGCATATAACTTTTTCCTACGCCGACTCAAGCTCGTCGTAGCCGATTTAGAAAATTTTGCTCACGACTTTATGCGGCTCGCCGCAAAACACCAGTACAAGTGCGAATAAACCGAGCTTTTCAATAGAACGGATTTCACGCACCCCCCGCACTCTGCGTCACGAGTAAGAAGAACGACGGTATGTGCTCGATGCCTCCTCATTACTCGGATTGATTCATGAGACCCACAGAGCGAATGGGTTTAATCAGTACTTTTCTGAATTACGCCACTGGCATCACTTTACTGGCCGCCAGTTTCGCCCGTTCCCGTGCTTGATCGGTGTCACAGCCTGTTGCCAATGCCACCCCCATGCGGCGGCGAGCGAAAGATTCGGGTTTGCCAAATAATCGAAGATCCGTATCGGGCACGCTCAATGCATCCGCTACACCCTCAAAGGAAATGCCCTGCGCTTCATGCTGTCCGTAAATCACTGCGCTCGCGCCGTGGTTACGTAGGCTGACATCGACAGGCAATCCCAAAATCGCACGGGCATGCAGTTCAAATTCGTTTTGCCGTTGGGTGGTCATGGTCACCATGCCTGTGTCGTGCGGACGGGGGCTGACTTCGCTGAACCACACCTCGTCGCCTTTGACGAATAATTCCACGCCAAACAGCCCTAACCCACCCAAATTCCCCGTTACTTTTTCCGCAATGTCACGGGCGCGTTGCAAAGCGAGTTCGCTCATCGCTTGGGGTTGCCAGCTTTCGACGTAATCACCATGCACTTGCACATGCCCAATCGGGACGCAGAAATGGGTGGCGATGCTGCCATCAGCGGAACGAGCTCGCACGGTCAGTTGGGTGATTTCGTAGTCAAAATGAATCATGCCTTCGACAATCACGCGACCTTGATTAACCCGTCCACCGCTGGCGGCATAGTCCCACGCGGCTTCCACTTCCTCAGGGTTATCAACTTTGGATTGCCCTTTGCCCGACGACGACATCACGGGTTTGATAATGCAGGGATAGCCAATGACTTCAATCGCCGCGCGCATTTCAGCCAAACTGTCGGCAAAGCGATACGGCGACGTGGGCAAGCCCAAGGTTTCAGCGGCGAGACGGCGTATGCCTTCGCGGTTCATGGTCAGTTGCGTGGCGCGGGCGGTGGGGATGACGGTTGCCAAGCCCTCTTGCTCAATTTGCGCCAGCATATCCGTGGCAATCGCTTCGATTTCAGGCACGATGATGTGCGGTTTGACTTGCTCAATCAAAGCGCGCAATTGTTTTCCGTCTGCCATATTGATGACATGCGCATGGTGCGCCACTTGATGCCCTGGGGCGTTGGCATAACGATCCACCGCAATGGTTTCAACGCCCAAGCGTTGCAAAGCAATGATGACTTCTTTACCCAATTCGCCGCTGCCCAGCAGCATGACACGAATGGCAGAAGGGCTTAAAGGCGTACCAATACTGAGACTCATCTATCTTCCTCGACAAAAATTGAATAGGGCAAAATTATACACAGCGAGCCTGATAAGGGTTGTTCTGAACGAGGGACGCACAGATTAAATCTTACGTTCGTGGTGAGTTTGTCAAACCATGATCGTAAGGCAAAATGAAATCCGCTCGCCCTCCGACCATTCGACAAACTCACGGCTCAGAGTGAACGGATTAAATGAACATTTCCGCCTAAATCATTATTTTTTTGTCGGCTTTTGATCTATTTCCTGAGCCAACTCGCTACGCAGAGCCTCTACTTTGGCGTGCAGATTATCGGCTTCGCCATATTTTAGAAAACGCTGATAGCGCGAATGGGTTCCCAGCACTTTGCGCGCATGCTTAATCGGGCAAAAATACTGCTCCGTGCGCGCGATGATTTCTGTCGAATACGCCAACAGCCCCACGCCATAGGAGCAATACAGGCAATGAACTTTCTCGATGATATTCAAATACGCCAAATGCTGATGATCCATCACAATGTAATTTGCTCGACTGACGCGGGCAATACGGTAAATGGGAAAACACGTCCACTGGTAAATCGTGATGCAAATATCTAGCAAAAACAGCGGAATCGCCATGCCATAGATGATGGGTGCAGTCAGGTAGTTCTGTGGGCGCACCGTCATAAACCAGCGAAACACCCCCAATTTGACCTTGCGATGCGCTTCCTTAATCGCCTGTTCAAACAAAACCCGCTTGCCTTCCAGCTGGTAGCGTAGCTGCCCCTCCTCTTGCTCAATGACCGTATGCAGTTCATGTTCAAGAGCCTCTATTTGTTCGATAATCTGTTGAATTTTATTATTCATTAGGTTTTATATCCAAGTGTGCTACGTTTATTTGGCGCACACATTAGCACGGGAAATAGAATCATGAACACACAATGAAAACTATCCCTATTATTCAATCGGTAAGCCTCAAAAAATCTCGCCAGTCGTGCGCATCACTGGCACACATTCCTGATAAAACGCTGCATAGTGATGAGTGCAATAGACTTGCTTTACCCTTCATGGCAATTCGAGGTTTATGTTAATCTCCCACTTTCTTATTGTGAAAGGAAACACCATGATTACCATTGAACAATCACCGAATCTGGTCAACGTAGCGGTACTGGGGGAATTTACCCTTGCTGACTTCAAGCAATTTGAAGACGAAGTTGTCTATGAACTAAAAAGCCCTGGCACAATGAATCTCCTGTTTGACATGCGGGCAATGTTAAAAGTCAGCATCGACGTGGTATGGGAAGAAATTAAATTCTTTAGCAAAGAACATCATTACGATTTCAATAAAATCGCGGTGGTCACTGAAGACCAATGGTTGACATGGGAAGCGATTCTATCGCGCTTATTCGTCGATGCGGATATCGAAGTATTTAGCGATTACCAAACGGCTCAGGCGTGGGTCGCAGCATAACCGCCCCTACTCCGCTCGTGGACAGGGAGATATCACTCCTCTGCATGTCGCTTACCTCCCACTAAACCTGTCGCTATACGCACAGCAGCGTAGCTTGCCCACAATAGCAAACGCGTTGCCCAATTCAACCGCTGCCAGTCTTGCGGTTGAATGCGGATGGCATGTTCGGTAGCGACCAGCAGACTCTGCCGCAGCGCACCCGCAAATTCCCGATCTCGCACCACGAGATTAGCCTCTCTGGCGAGCATCAAACTAAATGGGTCGATATTGGACGAACCGACCGTGGTCCAAACCCCATCAATCACCGCCACTTTGGCGTGCAAATAACTGGACTGATATTCGTATATTTCTATCCCCGCTTCGAGAAATTTTCCGTACAAAGCATGGGTGGCGTAATGTTGAAAGCGATATTCAATTTTGCCTTGCAACAGCAGCAGCACGCGCACACCACGCTGGGCGGCTTCGATCAAAGCCTGTCGAAAAGGACGTCCTGGCAAAAAATACGCATTGGCGAGAATGATTTCATGCTCGGCATGGGTGATCGCGTGTAGATATGCCTCTTTAATGTCACGTCGGTGATGAAAGTTGTCGCGCAGCAGCAGCGTCAACGAGGGCGGCGTATCGCGTGGGTCGCGCTGTTGCCCAAGCTCGTGGCGGTAAGCGTTTATTTTCAGCCAATGACTGCGTTGCCTAAACTTCGCCCAAGACACGCGATGCCACAAGTGCCGCATTTCGAGATAAATTTCGCTTGCCATTGACCCTGCGACTCGAACGGCGTAATCCAGACGCGGCGCGCTGTGTTCGTTGGTTCGATCATTGATAATGTTAATGCCGCCGATAAACGCCGTGGTTTGGTCAATGGCGACCAATTTACGATGCAAACGACGCAAACGATGGCGATGAAACCTAAAGCGAAACACTTCCCGCCGAAACCATTGCAGATGCACACCCGCAGCGGAAAATTCACTTTGCCAAACGTCAGGAAAATCAGCCGCACCAAACCCATCCACTAACACATGTACGCTGACCCCGCGTCGCGCTGCCCGCAGCAAACAGTCCACCACCCGTTGCCCCGTTTCATCCCTCGCAAAAATATAGCTTTCCAAAAAGATGCTTACACGCGCTTGATCCAGCGCGGCGCACAATTGCGGAAAATACTCGACCCCACAATACAGCAAGGTGAGTTGATTACCAGAAACGGTATGAGTGACGAAGGGTGCAGGATTCAGCACCTCATGCGTAGTCGAAGTCATAGACGTTTGAGCTGGGCAGATAAAGCCGCGTGATCCGAAATATGTCGCCACGCTGCCCCGCTGTGCACTTCGCGTTGCAAAATATCAAAGCCGCGCACATAAATACGATCCAGTCGCAGCACGGGCAAGCCTGCAGGAAAGCTACGTGCGGGGACACCTTGATATTGTTGAAACACATCATGCACCGCGATCGCTTCCGCCAACAACGCACCCAACTGGTTCCGCCAATCGTTAAAATCTCCCGCGATAATCAGAGGCGCGTGCGGTGGAATCTGTTCACGCACATAAGCAATCAAACGTTCAGCTTGCCGCCGCCGCCCCTTGGCAAACAGACCAAAATGCGTGCATAAACAATGTACAGTTTCACCATCCTTCAGCACAATCTGACTATGTAACAAGCCCCGCTCTTCAAAACGATGCGCCGACATATCCAGATTATGCGATTGCAAAATTGGCCAACGACTTAAAATCGCATTGCCATGATGTCCCGCCTGATACACGGCATTTTTGCCGTAAGCGTGATGATCCCATACCGTGTCGGCAATAAATTCATGTTGTGAGGTGGGCGGATAAGTGGGATGCCGCTGCGCATGGTGCGCATGTTCCCCTTGAACTTCTTGCAGAAACACAATATCCGCATCCAGTTCGCGTAGGCGTTCACGTAATTCATGCAGCACCATGCGGCGATTGAATTGCGAAAACCCTTTATGGATATTGTAAGTGGCGATATTGAGCATGACCGCGATTTTACAGGGCAGAGGCGCGCCGTGGGAATTATTAGCAAGGTGAAGTGGTAGGCTCACGATAACAATCGTGCCAATAGAGCCATCTATTGCTACACTCTCGCCTTCTCGCCTCAGCGAATATGAATTGCCAACAAGCAAGTTAATTTAGCGATAATTTAAAATGAAATCAACACGTTGGTCTAAAATGCAACTGAAATTAGCTTTCTATCTATATTGTCAATTGCCCTTTGGCAAGCTGCACAGCCGCAATCCTGAAATTATTGAGCTTGCAACACTGATAGAGCGAACGCCCAGTGCCGTCGCCATGAAGCTCGTCAACTTTGCCAGCCTTGACCCCGCCATCACCAGCACGGGCAGGAGCGGGTTGGGAAATGCCAGCGCGCTGGATCGGGAAATATGGAACGAATTTAATGCAAATTGGGAAGAGGCGGCATCGGAGTGCTATGAATTACGCACGGCGTTAGAGGCGGACAAACAGCCTGTCATTTCACAACAAGTGACAATGGAACTGGACGAATTTGACCTGCAAGACTTTACGGGAGAAACCAAACGTGTCATGACTACACAACGTGTAAAACAGGCTTTTTTCCGTCGTGCGGTGCTAAGCAGCTATCAAGGTCGTTGTTGCATGTCTGGCTTGTCAGAACCAAAATTACTCATTGCCAGCCATATTGTGCCGTGGAGTAAACATAAAGAACATCGCTTGAATCCGCGCAATGGGCTATGTCTTTCTGCCTTGCACGACAAGGCTTTCGATGGTGGTTTGCTCACATTGACCGATGACTTTCGGATCCTCATTTCCAAAGCTCTCAGTCAACGAAAAGAATCATTTATTGAACAAGTTTTGTTGCCACTCGCAGGCAAGGTCATCACGATGCCCGAACGCTTTGCCCCAGCTCCCGCGTTTATTGCCCAACATCGGGCAGAAATTTTCTTGGATGACCGCTGACATAATGGATACACATATTTTCCACGAAGATGCTTTTTATGATTATTTCATCCCTTATCGTCATCCGAGTGCAACGTCACATTGCTGGGGAAACTTGGGATTAGAAACTTTTGGCAAGGATAGCAATTTGGTCAAAGAACTTCCTGCTGAGTATGTTTGGACGGTGCTGGATTTAGATGACAATGGACATCAATGGATCACACCTGGGATACATTGGGTTAATCGAGTATGCTATCTCGTGACAGAAATCCCCCATAATTGGTTAGGGGTTGAATTTAGAATCCCACGTCAAAACTCATCGCTCACCCCTATTGGATTGACTCGTCAAATTACGAGATTGAAACGCGTGATAGCAGACCACAGTTCCTGATAGGTACAAGCAACCGCAAAATCACGCGTTAAGGCGCGCAGCCAGTTTAGAGTCACCTTGAAGAAATTGTCTGGACTGTATAGAAAATTTGAGGCGGTTGATATTAAGTGAGCCAACGCATTCCCGCTGTCTTTATCGCCTAAATCTGTTATCTTTCCCGCTCGGTTCGGTAATTCTCATTTTGACCGTGGGTACGAATTTATTCGTACCGTTAGGCGTGAGCAAGGCTTGTTTGTCGCATTTTTCGCCCTTTCGGGCGATGTACGAATAAATTCGTACCCACAAAACCCTGCTATTTAATCAAAATGAGAATTGCTGCGCTCGGTCGTGTGACCGCTCCATTTTGGTGGTACGTGCGCGTCACGTGCCGCCGTTGCTTATCAATACTTGCTTTGAATGAATTAACTTAAATATGACGACAGAAAATAGTGTAACGATTACCAGTTTGGATCAAGAATGCCGTGGCGTGGGGCATGTGGATGGGAAGGTGATTTTTGTGGAGGGGGCGTTAATCGGCGAAACCGTGCGTTATACGTCCTATCGCAAAAAACCTTCATTTGAATTGGCGCAAGCCACGCATATCGACCATCCTTCCTCGATGCGCGTCACGCCTAAATGCCGTCATTTCGGGGTGTGTGGCGGGTGTTCGATGCAACATTTGGAAGCCAATGCGCAAGTGGCGGTGAAGCAACGCATCTTGGAAGATAACCTCAAGCATATCGGCAAAGTCAAACCGCAGATTATTTTGCCTGCGATTTATGGACAAACGTGGGGATATCGCGAACGCGCCCGCATCTCGGTGAAATATGTCATCAAAAAGGGCAAAACACTGGTGGGTTTTCACGAAAAGCGCAGCAGCTTTGTCGCGGATATGTCGCACTGCGAAATTCTCGCCCCCAAAATTGCCCGTTTGTTGCCGTTGTTAGCCGAGCTGGTGAACGGCTTATCCATCCGCGCACAGTTGCCGCAAATCGAAGTGGCAGTGGGCGAAGCGGTGGATGCGCTGGTGTTGCGGATTATGGAAAAGCTGTCGCCCGCAGATGAGGACGCTTTACGTACCTTCGCCGATTTGCATCAAGTGCAGTTTTGGTTGCAAACCAAAGGACCTGAAACCATCGTCCCGTTTTATCCACTGGATGCGCCCGCGCTGTCGTACAGTTTGCCTGAGTTTGGCATCGTCATGCCGTTTGCCCCCGCTGAGTTTACCCAAGTCAATAGCGCGCTCAATCGGGTGATGATTAGCCGTGCCATTCGCTTACTCGACCCGCAACCGAATGAACGCATTGCCGATTTCTTCTGCGGTTTAGGCAATTTTACTTTGCCGATTGCCCGCAGCGGGGCGCAGGTATTGGGGGTGGAAGGCAGCGAAGCCTTGGTCAAACGCGCTCGCCAAAATGCAGCCAGCAATGGCTTGTCGGCAAATACCGAATTTGCCGCCATGAATTTATTTGAAATGACCGATGCCAGCTTAGCGAAGTTGGGACATTTCGATAAATTATTAATTGATCCGCCACGCGATGGCGCGATGGCATTGGTACAATCCTTGGGTGGCGAGCATGACCCCAGTCGTATCGTGTATGTGTCGTGCAATCCCGCGACCTTGGCACGCGATGCGGCGGAATTGGTGCAACGGGGTTATGTGCTGAAAGCAGCGGGGGTGATGAATATGTTCCCGCATACTTCGCATGTGGAGTCTATCGCGGTGTTTGAGAAGGTCGTTTCTTAAGGGGCAGGGGCATTTCCCTCTCCCCTGCCCCTCTCCCGCATGCGGGCGAGGGGAATGTGTGTATAGGTTAGCGATTTCATCGCATGCTGAATCAAAATCCGTTGGTTGACGAATTGGAAATTTTGGGGAGAGAGTGATGTTGACGAAATTTCGTATGCTATTGGGCATCGCACTGGTGTGCGCAGCCTTTGTACAAGCCGATGCACAACGCCTCCGCGCGCCCTCAACAGGTGCGATGTACGTTGATCGTTTTGATCCCCAAGGCGAGGTGAAAGATCCCCAGCACTTCACGGCACAATTTAACGATGATGTGGTGAAGTTGGGTGATGCAAACGGTCCTGTACCTTTTGATATTCAATGTCCTGTATCGGGAACGAATCGTTGGGAGAATGCGCGTAGCTGGAGCTACACCTTGAAACGTCCCTTAAACCCAGGCGAGCGTTGTCATTTTACGGCGAAGGTGGGCTTGAGGTCGTTATCAGGTAAGGAAATCCGCAACGCCGAAACCTATGTCGTCAGCACGCCTGGCCCTTGGGTAGAGAGCATTACCCCATCCCAGTCGACCTACGAAGTACGAAAAATTGAAGAAGACCAAGTTTTCTTGTTAGACACGCGCTTGCCTGTTAATGCGAAATCGGTCGCGCAATTCTCATGGTGCGAAGCGGAAGGCGTAGGTGAGCGCATCCCAGTATCTGTACTTTCCAATGCAGATTATGCCAAAGTAATTAAAGCATCTGATTTTGAGTATCAAAAACCCACCCATGGCATTGCGCTGCAATGTAGTCGCCCCTTGCCAACGGGCATGAAAATGAAGCTGGTGTGGGGGCGTGGGATACAGGCCGAAGGTGGCGCAAAGGTGCTTGAAGACAGCGTCTTTTCTTATCAAGTACGCACCCCATTCACTGCCCGTTTTGGCTGTGATCGTGAACGCGCCAATATGCCTTGCTCACCCTTGTCCAATTTGTGGTTAGAATTCAGCGAAAATATCAGCACCGAGTTGGCGAACAAAATTCGCTTAGTAGGTAAGAATGGCGAGCAACGACCCGAAGAATGGAGTGCTGAATACCGTGCAGCGCGCAAAGCCTTAGGACACCCACTCCCCGACCGTCCCCCTCAACGCGAGGAGGATCATTTGGATCGTGTGACCTTCAAAGGTCCCTTCCCACCCAATAGTGAATTTACTGTTGTCATTCCTAAAGAGCTTAAAGATTTGAGTGGTCGCCCCTTGAGCAATGCGGCGCAATTTCCGCTGAAAACGCGCGTAGCAGGTTATCCACCCTTAGCCAAATTTGCCGCAGGGTTTGGGATTTTGGAAAAAACCGAAGGTGGCGTTTTGCCCGTCACGCTGCGCAATGTGGAAGCCAATCTAAAAATGCGGGTGCTGCATGAAACCACTGATGCCGCCATGTTAAAAACGTGGGCGGATATGGAGGCGTTTGAGGCGCACGTCCCCGCCACGCAGTCACAAGAGAGTGAGGACGCGCCCGCCAGTTACGATCAGTATTACCCCCGCGAGTTGTCTTATTTAGCACAACGACGCGAAGCCACGGTGCAAAATCTGCCTAAGCCCAATGGGGAACAAGCCTTTGAAGTGGTGGGCATCCCGCTGCAAAAACCAGGCTTTTATGTGGTGGAAATTGAAAGCCAGCTACTCGGCAGCAGCTTGTTAAAGACCCCCAAGCCCATGTATGTGCGCTCACAAGCCCTCGTCACCGATATGTCGGTGCATTTCAAAAAGGGACGGGATAACAGCTTGGTGTGGGTGACTTCTTTGGTAACAGGCAAAGGCGTACCGAATGCCGATGTGCATATCTACGGCTGTAATAGCAAAGTATTAGCTCAAGGTAAAACCGATGCCTTGGGGCGAATGTTGTGGGCAAAACCGCTTCCTGTTGAGGAACACTGCGATAACAATGTGAATTTTGTGACGGCACGTCTGGGTGAGGATTTCTCCTTTGTCCGTTCTGACTGGGATAAAGGCATCGAGCCTTGGCGATATAACTTGCACGATTGGGATCAGATTGCCAGCCCCAAAATTCATACCGTGTTGGATCGCAGCTTGTTCCGCGCGGGTGAAACCGTGTCCATGAAACACATCGCCCGCTTGCCCAAAGCACATGGTTTTTCTTATCCTAATCCTGCCGAACTTCCTCAAAAGGTCACGATACAGGTCTATGGCAGCGATGAAGAGATCGCATTTCCTTTAGTTTGGGATGCGCGAGGCATCGCGATCACGCAATGGAAAATTCCAGAATCCGCAAAGTTAGGCGTGTATTCCGTGCAAATGGGGGATTGGAATTCAACCGCCGAATTTAGAGTGTCCGAATTCCGTTTACCTAAATTTAAAGGTGCGGTGCAAGCTGAAAAGCACCGTGTCGCGAATGTAAAAAAAGTGCCTATAAACTTGTCCTTGTCTTACTTAAATGGCGGCGTGGCGAGTGGGCAGCAAGTTCAGTTGTCTGGCTTATTGTCAGGCAGTTATACCTCGTTTCCCCGTTATCGTGATTACTCGTTCGGCATGGATAACGATGATACATCCTATGACTCGACTGACGATTTAGTTATGGATAAGCAAGTCGTCACACTGAGCAAACAAGGGACAGCGCAAGTAATGATGCCATTGACTAAACTGGTACTAAGACCCATGGAATTGCGCAGTGAAATGACCTTTAATGATCCCAATGGTGAAGTGCAAACCATCGCAGGGGTGACGGAAATCTGGCCTGCGGAAGTCATGGTGGGGGCGCAAATTAACGATGCGGAAAATGCCGAGGGCACACATGCCTTACAAGCCATTGTGCTGAATATGGAAGGTAAACCACGCGAAGGTGTACAAGTCAGCGTCATGGGGGAACATCGTTGGGAGTTCGTGCATCGCAAACGGATTTTGGGCGGATTTTATAGCTATGAAACCGAAAAACACCGCGATGACTTAGGCACGCTGTGTAGTGGCAAAACCAATCAATACGGGGTGTTTCGCTGTGCGGTGTCGGCAAAACAAGCAGGCGCAATTAAGCTTAAGGTGCTGGCGTTAGATGGCAAGGGCGGCGAGAGTCAGGCCGATCTGCGCTATTACAATTCCAGCGAAGGCGACTTTTGGTTTGACCAGCAAGATCAAGATCGCATGGATGTGATTCCCGAAAAACACGAGTATCAACCAGGGGAAATCGCGCGTTTCCAAGTGCGCACGCCTTTCCATGATGCGACCGCGTTGATTACTGTCGAGCGCGAAGGCATTGTGGAAAGTTTTGTGCGACCTTTACACCGCGAAGATGCCACCATCGAAATTCCCGTGGGTGAAAACTGGGGACCGAATGTGTTTGTGTCGGTGTTGGCAGTGCGCGGTCGGGTGCGGGAAGTGCCGTGGTATTCCTTCTTCCAATGGGGATGGCATACCCCGACTACCTGGTGGAATGCGTGGCGCGGCAGCAAAAACACGCCAGCGGTCACCGCGATGGTGGATTTGGCGAAACCCGCGTTCAAATTAGGCATCGTTCGGCTGGATGTGGGCATCAAAGGCGCGCGCTTGAAGGTGGAGGTGACCACAGACAAAACCGTGTACGCGCCACGCGGTCAGGCAACGGTCAAAATTCGGGTGCGCTTGCCCAATGGCAAACCCGCACCCGCTGGTAGTGAAGTGATGGTCGCGGCGGTCGATCAAGCCTTGTTGGAACTCGCACCTAACCCAAGTTGGGACTTGTTGGAAGACATGATGCAGGAGCGCGGCTATATGGTGGCAACCGCCACCGCGCAAATGCAGGTCATCGGCAAACGCCATTTTGGTAAAAAAGCCCTGCCTGCGGGCGGGGGCGGTGGACGCGCTTCGTCACGCGAATTGTTTGACACGCTGTTGTTCTGGCAACCTCGCGTCAAGCTGGATGCGCAAGGCATGGCGACCCTTACCGTGCCGCTCAATGACAGCCTGACTGCGTTCAAAATTGTCGCCGTGGCGGATGTCGATACGGGCTACTTTGGCACGGGTTCAACTGAAATTACCAGTACGCAAGATGTGCAACTCACTGCGGGCGTGCCGCCTTTGGTGCGCGAAGGCGATCATTATCTAGCCATGATGAGCGTGCGTAACGTCACGAAATCCGCCTTGGCTCTCAAAGTGCAAGCCACAGCGGGTTCACAAACCCTGCCCGTGTTGCCCATGAACTTGGCGGGCGGCGAAGCGCAAGAGTTAAGCTGGTCGGTGACGGTGCCGAGTGGGGTAGAGAGTTTGCCTTGGCAAATTTCAGTGGTGGATGCGCAAGGTAAAGTGTGGGACAGCCTGAAGTTCACCCAAAAAATCCAGCCACGTGTGCCTGTGACCACGCAACAAGCGATGTTTATGCGCTTGGAACAGCCTTATCGCGTGGCGACCAGCTTGCCTGACGGCGCATTGGCAGGGCAAGGCGGTATCGCGGTACAACTTAGCGCGAAACTGGCCGACCAAACCGAGGGCATGCGTCAGTATTTCCTCAGCTATCCTTATAGCTGTTTGGAGCAAAAAGTCTCGATTGCCGCTGGATTGCAAGATGCGCAGCGTTGGGCGGACATTAGCCAAAATCTTTCTGGCTATTTAGATGCGAGCGGCTTGGCGCAATACTTCCCTGGTGCAGGACGCGGCAGCCCGACCTTGACGGGCTATGTGTTGGTCATGGCGGATGAGCAAGGCATCAAACTGCCTGAAGCCGTGGATACCAAAATGCAGCGCGGCTTGCTGGATTTTGCCGAAGGGCGCACGCCTAAGGAACAAGGCGTAATGGACTTGACGTATCTGACGGCTCGTCGTTTACAAGCCTTGGAAGCCTTATCGCACCGTGGTTTGGTAACAGGGCGCATGTTGACCGCCTTCGAGTTTAAGCCCAATACCCAAAGCACGCTGATGCTGATTGACTGGTATTCCTTGTTGCATCGTGTAGCCGATGCGCCACAACGTGCCGAACGCTTGGCACAAGTGGAGCGTGAATTGCGCAACCGCCTGAGCTATGCGGGCGGTCGGATGATGTTTAGCAGCGAAACACGTGACAACTGGTGGTGGATGATGGCGAATGGCGAAACCAATGCCTTACGTTTATTGAACGTGGTGATGGAAGATCCCGCTTGGAAAGACGATTTGCCCGCCTTGTTGCGCGGTGCCTTGTTGCGCCAAAGCAAAGGCAGCTGGAGTACCACGGTCGGCAACGTTTGGGGCAGTTTGGCACTGAAGAAATTCAGTGCTAAATTCGAGCGCGAAACGGTCACAGGGGTCACCACCGCGCAACTGGGTGCGGCAAAAGCGGTGCAATATCATTGGGATAAACCTGTTGCCGCCCCCCTACAACTGCCTTGGCAATCTGCTCAAGCTGACTTTAGCTTGTCGCATCAAGGCAGTGGCAGCCCTTGGGCAACGGTGATGCTGCGCGCTGCGATTCCTGGCAAACAACTGGAAAGCGGCTATCGCATCCAACGCACCATCACACCCATCGACCAAAAGGTCAAAGGGCAATGGAGTCGCGGTGACTTGATGCGGGTACGGGTGGATGTGGACGCAGGACAAGCGATGAAATGGGTGGCTTTGTCAGACCCCATCCCCAGTGGAGCCAGTATCATGGGCAACACCGCCCGCGATTCGCAAATTGCCCAACAAGGCGAAAATCGCTATCGCCGCGATGACCGCAACGACGCATGGGCAAGCTTCACCGAACGCGGTCTAGGCTTCTTCCGCGCTTACTACGAAACCGTCCCCAAAGGACACTTCTGGTTTGAATACACCCTGCGCCTCAACAACCCAGGCGAATTCTCGCTCCCCCCTACACGGGTTGAAGCCATGTACGCACCTGAATTATTTGGACAATTCCCCAATGACAGGGTGGTGGTGAAGTGATGCGTAGTCGGGTGAGCGGCTTTATTGCGTAACCCGACAATTGCTTCCTATCATGCTATTACGGTAGAATCCGTCCACTTTTTGTCACACCCCACTTGGGAGTTATGATGCTTTCCGTCCAATCTATTGAAGCTGCTATTCAACAACTGCCTGAGCCAGATTTGGCAGAATTCCGTCGTTGGTTTACCCAATTTAATGAGTCCATCTGGGATAAGCAAATTGAGCAGGATGCCCAAGCGGGTAAATTGGATACGTTAGCGGCTGAAGCCATGGCTGAATATCAAAATGGTCAGGCAACTGAGCTTTGAAACATTTTGCTTCATCTAAATTCTGGCAATGTTTTTATGGTTTACCAGACTCAGTGCAACGCCAAGCACGTCATAGCTATGAGCTGCTTAAACAAAACCCACATCATCCATCCTTGCAATTTAAACCTGTTCGAGCTGGTGCATTCCGCAGTGTGCGCATTAGCTTGGGCTATCGCGCATTAGGCATTCCCGTATCGCAAGGTATTCAATGGTTCTGGATTGGTAGCCATGCCGATTACGATAAGCTGCTTGCTTAATCTGACAGTATTCACCCGCAGCCCAACGCCTTGTACCTACATCACCACACAACATGCTCGAAGTCATTATCCTAGCCATCGCCCTGAGTATGGACGCATTCGCCGTCTCTATCGGATTAGGGGCGAAGAAAAACGCGGCACATTTGGCACTTAGAGCGGGACTATTCTTTGGAGTGTTTCAAGCTTTGATGCCGTTTATCGGTTATTTGGGCGGCAAGGGCGTGTTATCTTGGATAGACGCGTATTCGCACCTCATCGCCTTTGGATTATTGACTTTGATCGGGGCGAAAATGATTTACGAAGCCTTGCAAGAGGGCATAGAAGAAGATATTGCGGGGATCACCAACAAGCTGATGTTGATGCTGGCGATTGCCACCAGCATAGATGCCATGGCGGCGGGATTTAGCCTGACGTTCCTGGAGGTCAATCCCTATCTTGCCTGCCTGACAATCGGTGTCGTCACCTTTGCCTTTAGCGTACTCGGCGTTTACATCGGCAAGCGCAGCGGCACTTGGCTGGAAAGCAAAGCAGAACTCTTCGGCGGCACGGTATTGATACTCATTGGTATTAAGTTGCTGGTATCCTAACGACCTGTCACTAGGCTGACATCCGAATCCATTTTCAGGAGTCTGTTATGAATGTAAATCGCCATCATCTGGAAGATGCCGTTGCACAAGGTTTAATCAATGACGCGCAGGTGGAGCCGCTGTGGCAATTTTTATCGGCACAGAATCAGGACACGCCCAGTTTCCGAGCGGCGCATATTCTGTATTACTTCGGCGGGCTGATTGCCATTGGGGCGATGAGTTTGTTTATGAATTTGGGCTGGGAGATGTTTGGCGGCTGGGGGATTTTTTGCCTGACGCTGGCGTATGGCGGGCTGGGCTTGTGGCTCACAACGTATTTTTTGAAGCAACGCCTATTGATTCCTGCGGGCATTACCGCGACTTTTGTGGTCGCGTTGACCCCGCTGGCGGTCTATGGTTTACAAACCGCGCTAGGATTCTGGGTGGGCGATCAAAATTATCAGGATTATCATCGCTACCTTGATTGGCGTTGGATGATGATGGAGCTGGCGACACTTGCCACGGGCGCGGTGATGCTCTGGCGTTATCGCCTGCCGTTTTTGATGATGCCGATTGCGGTCACGTTGTGGTATTTGAGCATGGATTTGACCGTTTTTCTGGCGGCTGACTTAGATTTCAGTTGGGAATTGCGCAAACTGGTGTCGCTATACTTTGGCTTGCTGATTGTGCTATTGGCATTTTGGGTGGATGTGCGCACGCGGCATGAAAAAGACTATGCCTTTTGGCTGTACTTGTTCGGTGTCATCGCCTTTTGGAGCGGGTTATCCCTGATGCGTTCGGACAGTGAACTGAATAAAGTGTTCTATTTCGGTATCAACCTCCTGATGATAGGCGTGGGCGCAACTTTGTCACGACGCGTATTTGCAGTATTTGGCGGACTCGGCGCGGCGGGTTATTTAGGCTATTTGGCACACCACGCGTTCAAGGATAGCTTGGTGTTTCCCTTCGCGCTGACCCTAATCGGGCTGGGGGTGATTTACCTCGGCATCCTCTGGCAACGGCATGAAGCCGTCATTAGCCAACAACTGCGCAGCAAACTACCCCTTGCTTTACAAGAATTGATCGCCAATCGACACTAAGCTTGAGTCGTATTAACAGCCATTGCGTTTCCAAACAAAAAGCCCACCTGAGCGGGTCTTTTTGTATCCTGTATGAGCAAAGAATATGAGACTCTCTGCCTACAACAGACTTATACCAACGCTTTTGCCAACCGTGCCATAGCCTTTTCTAGGTTCTGCATCGAAGTTGCAAACGACAAGCGAATATAGCCTTCACTCCCAAACGCGGATCCTGGTACCACAGCAACTTCAGCTTGTTCCAACAAATAGTTAGACAAAGCAATATCCGTTGAAGCAGCTATCGTGCCACGTGCAGATAACTTGGCAATCACGGGGCGAACATCGGCAAACGCATAAAACGCGCCGCCTGCCATGATACAGCTCACCCCTGGAATCGCGTTCAGCGCATTGACCACAAACACATGGCGTTCGCGGAATGCCGCCAGCATGGGCGTGATGCAGCCTTGATCGCCATTCAACGCCGCTTCCGCTGCCACTTGCGAAATGGACGTGGGGTTGGAGGTACTTTGCGATTGCACATTTTCCATCGCGGTGATGATGTATTCGGGACCCGCAGCATAACCGATACGCCAGCCAGTCATCGCATATGCTTTGGATACGCCGTTCAGCACCATGGTGCGGTCGTACAAATCAGGACAAGCATCCAAGATGTTGACGAATTTGGCATCGGTTAGGGCGATGTGTTCGTACATATCATCCGTGGCGATCAAAATTTGCGGATGTTTGCGCAACACCTCCCCTAATGCTTTCAGATCATCCAAGGTGTAAACCGCGCCTGAAGGATTGCTCGGACTGTTAATTACCAGCATTTTGGTCTTGGGTGTAATTGCCGCTTCTAATTGCGCAGGCGTTAATTTAAAGCCTTGTTCGATGCCCGCTTGGACAATCACGGGTTTACCTTGCGCGATAATCACGATGTCAGGATACGACACCCAATACGGCGCAGGAATAATCACTTCATCATCTGGATTGATGAATGCCAGCGACAAATTAAAAAAGCTTTGTTTACCACCACAGGACACCAAAATTTGCTTGGGGTTATAGGTCAGATTGTTGTCGCGCTTGAGTTTGGCGATGACCGCTTGTTTCAAACTAGCCGTGCCGCCAACGGGCGTATATTTGGTGAAACCATTGTTTATCGCAGCAATAGCGGCATCTTTGATATGTTGTGGCGTATCAAAATCAGGCTCACCTGCACCCAATCCGATAATATCCCTACCTTCTGCTTTCAGCTTAGCGGCACGCGCGGTGACTGCAAGCGTAGGAGAAGGTTTAATGGCTTGCACGCGTGTAGAGAGTTCCAAGATAATTCCTTTAGGAAAATAATTAAGGGTTAAAGTATGGGCGAATTATACTAGCAGTTTTACAAATTCGCTGACTCCCGCTCAACGTTTGATGTTGCATCATGGATGACAACCCGCTTAAATTAACCCACGCCAATTGATATGAATCTTAGCCCCCGCTGCTGGCAACTTCTCACGATACTTTCCGATGGCAAATTTCACGCTGGCACAGACTTGGCACGCACGCTGAACGTGTCGCGCGCGACCATCAGCAATGACTTACAAACCGCTGTCCAGCTTGGTATAGCCTTGCAACGCATACGAGGACGAGGCTATCGTCTGAACCAAGCTTGGCAACCACTGAACGCCCCTCAGATCGTCACGGCATTGGGTGACACTGCATCGCGCCTATCGCTCGATATTCAACTGCAAAATGCCTCTAGCAATCTTGCCCTACTCCAACAAATGAGCGTGGGTGCGCCGAGTGGCAGTGTCTTGGCAGTGGAATTCCAAACGGCAGGGCGCGGACGTGCTGGACGAACGTGGCATTCAGGTTTAGGCAATGCCCTGACGTTCTCGCTGTTGTGGCGGTTTGAGGGCGGATTTACCCGTTTGGCGGGATTAAGTTTAGCGGTGGGTGTGGCCATTTTACGCGGACTTCGCGCCAGTGGCATCGAAGGCGCACAACTCAAATGGCCTAACGATATACTTAGTCCTGAAGGTGGCAAGTTAGGGGGGATATTGATAGAGGCACGCGGGGAAATGTCAGGCGCATGCGCGGTGGTGATTGGCATCGGGTTGAATTGCACCCTCCCCCACAGCCTCGCCCAACGGATAGCCCAACCTGCTGCTGCGCTAGAACAGCTCACCCACGGCATGGTCGATCGCAACCTACTGCTCGCCCAACTCTTACAACAGTTGGTAACCGCACTGGATGAATTCAGCACGGCGGGTTTTGCCCCCTTTCATGCCGAATGGGAACATCACCACGCCCAACAAAACCAGCCCATCCAATTAAAAATGCCTGATGGCAGCCGCTGTCACGGCATCGCACGCGGAGTCAGTGCGCAAGGGGAACTTCGCCTACATACGCCTCAAGGTGAACAACTGCATCATTCTGGCGAAATTGCAGTAGGTCACCTCTAAAATCCAAAACCGAGCCGTGGGTACGAATTTATTCGTACAGGCGTACTTTTCACTCGTGCGACGATTTCACCCCCACCCTAACCCTCCCCCTGCCAGAGGGAGGGAATATGGCAAGTCGTCAAGGGTTGTGTCGATACTTATGACTTTCGGGCAAAGTACGAAGCCCCACACAGCCATTACTTACAAGCCAACCATACCTGCTACGGTTGCACTTGCACTGTAAAGTGAACCGCACCGCTGCTAGTAGGAACCAATGTTCCCGTAAAGTTGTAGATAATGGAACCTGTTGACCCCACTGCTGGCTTGGTAATATTACATGGCAAAACAAAATTCAACGGCAAAACACCACAGTCAGCACTTTGGAATAAAGTGTATGCAGGAGTCGCATCATTGATTACGACGTTGGACAATATACCACTGCCATTATTTGTGTAAGCAATCGTGTACGTGATCATATCCCCTGGCATAGCCGTTGTCTTATCTACACTCTTCACCAACACCAAACCCGCAGAAGTGGGCTGCCCCACTGTTGTGGTGTCATGATGAACATAACTAAAGGACACAGCCGCTCCTGAAAACGTTGTGCTGACATTGGCAGTGATGGTCACCGCATTTTGTGCATTCATTGCGCCACTCGCAGGAACAAACTCTTTCACCAACAAGCATACTTCTTGCCCAGCTGTGAGTGCCATGGAGGCAGGCACAATGAGTTCGCCTGCATCTATCGTCGCATTGCAATTTGCATCCACATAAAGTACTTCACTCCACCCTATAATGGCGGGTGATGCAACGCTAGACAGGACAAAGGATACATTCTCAGCTGTGCCCGCAATGAAGCGATGTGGATAGAACACCACTGTACCTGGCATCGCTGCCTGTACACCATCGGTCGTAAACTGATTTTCAGGCACGTCGCCAAAATTCAAACCTGTATAACTCGCCCCTGACACGACCGTAAACGCTGTGGTATCGGTGCTGCGGGTATAAGTACCGCCACTGCTTCCCGCACTCCCGCCCGTACTTAGCATGCCACTCAAATTGGTTTCTGTCAGGGTGATTGCTCCCGCTACGCTAGAAGGTAAGAGCAGAACGTAGTTGCCGCTACTGTCTGTGAGAGCTGTGCCACACACCGTCCCTGCACATCCCGCTTGGTTGGCTGTAATGGTCACCCCAGCAATCCCCGTTTCGCCACCATCCTGAATGCCGTTATTCGCCGTACCACCACCCACACCATTATCTTTAAAAACCGTGCCGGTGATGCCATGACTATAGGTATTGGTAAGCGTACAGACAATCGCTGCATCAGACGCACCAACAGTGAGCACATTACCACTTAACCCCGCTGTCCCAGTACAGGCCAAGAACGAAGTGTAATTAGCCGCCGAACCCACCGCATAGGTTTCGCCTATCGTAATCACATTGCCTGCACTGACTGCTTGCGATGTACCTGAGTCAAGTTTATTTGAAGTGTTCGCCACGGATGACAGCGAGGTCAGTCCTGTTGCCGTCACACTCACCGCATCATTCACCACCGCGCCCAACCACTGCTTGCGCAATGTTAATGTGGCAGCACCTGATAGGGTATTGGTGAAGGTACAAATGACCGTATTCCCTGCTGTCGTTGCAAGCCCGTCGAGTGTTACTTTTCGATTCAATAGATCAACCGTCGCCGTACCCAAGCCTAAGCCCGTACAACTAATTGCAGTGAGACTATAGCCAGCGGGTGGCACGGATTCAATAATGTCCGTTGCAGCTCCTGGAGTCGTCAAGGTTTGTGTCGCACCCGACACCTCTACGCCACTGGTGACTGTAGAGATGTTTTGATTGGCCCAACCATTGGTTCCCGTAAAGGTAAAAGTGCCTGTCCCCCCATTGCTGATCTTTGTCACCGTCACGGTACTACCCGTGGTAAAGGTATTGGTAAAGGTACACGAAATATTACTTCCCGCAGCCGTCGCGGCCGCATTCAGAGTCACTTTTCGATTCGGTAAATCGTAGCTTGCTGCCCCACCCGCGCCCAAGCCTATACAATTTATCGCTGTCACGGTATAGCCTGCCACTGGCGTTTCAACAATATCGGTACTCATACCTGCCGCAGTCAAAGATTGCGCAGCCCCAGCCACACCACTACCCGATGTCACTGTCGTAATATTTTGATTGGCCCAACCGTTGGTTCCTGTAAAGGTAAACGTACCCGTGCCACCATTGCTGACCTTCGTCACCGTGACGGATACGCCTTGAGTGACCGTCAACGCGTAGTCTTCCACCTCGCCATCCGCAGCCAGCGACGCGACGTTGCTGGATTCACTTGCATTACTGGCGATACGGAAACGTGCATAAGTTGCGCCTACGTTAATTCCCGTAAATGTTGTCCAAGTCAGGGTTACGGTTCCATTTGACACGGCCGAACACGTACCTTGAGCGCGTTCACCTGCGTCAAACACATTATTCCGATTAAAGTCTATCCAACCAGAAACCGCATTTGCCATCGTTGCACCTGCGCATCGCAAGGTCAAACTATAATTACCAGGCGATGTACTGAGCACAGGGAAGCTACTGCTACCACTGGATAACAACTGGGCGATGCCTTCATCCGCTGTACCCGCACCATCGTCACCATTCGCGGTCGTTTGCGCTTGCCATGTTGCCACACTCGATACGCTATCCGTATCGGGTATGACATTCCCTAAATACACAGTGGGGCTTGCAGAAACAGTATGCGCAGCATCACCGAACGCCGCAGGAGCATCACCATGATCCGCTACCGAACCCGTTACATTATTGACGTTGGTAACCGTACAAATAATGGTTTGTTGATTTGGGGTCGCAGCTCCACACGATGCAGGCTGATTCACGGTAAAAGTTGTACCTGTTCCTGTTGTCAATACCGTACCATCGCCATTACTACAGCTATACGTGGTGGTGTAATCGCTGGTCAGGGTAGGATTATTGCCCGTTTCTGTAATGGTATAAGTTTTACCCCCATTTACAGCAAAAGGAACAACCGTGGCGAAGTTGGTATTCTTGTCAACAACCAACGTTGAAGCACCCGTCACATCCGCCGTGGGTGTCACGCTAAAAGTGAACACCCCAGGGTCATTAGTAGGATTAAACAGTTTAATGATTTTGAGGCTGGCATTGACCACCGCCGTATCTATACCTGCTTGTTGATTGTGATAGACATTATTACTCGGATCAGTTACCGATAACGCATTCACTGCAATCGTATTGGGATAATTACAACCCGTATCCGCCACAATATCGACACCAATCACACAATTATTACTGCGTGTGATAGTGCCCCCCGTCAAATCAATATAATTAGGGCTGGTTGCCGAATTCAGCGTCAAAGTACCGCCGCAGCCATTCGTTAAATTGGGCGTACTCGCTATTTTCAATCCAACGGGCAAAGTATCCCTGACTGTCGCACTGTGGAAATCAGTGGTCAAACTAGAATTCCCCAAGGTAATGAGCAAACGCAACGTTTGTCCCACCAAGGAAGGATTAGGCGAGAACGCTTTAATGACAGACACACCTGCGACACTGGTGACCGAACCCGTAACATTCGTTGGATTCGTTGCGCCATTGTCCGTCGTCAGTGCATTAGTCGGAATGATATTACTATATGAACCTTCTAACTGCGGAATGACATCAATCGTGACATCACACGTTCCACTGACCGCCCCTACCCGTGCGGGCACCTTACCACCACTAAAGTGGAAAGCAGATTCCCCCCCTGTTAATGCGCCCCCCCCTACCTTGGTAAAGGACCAATCCGCCGATGTGCCGCAAGTACTACTCGCATTCGGGGTAGGTGAAATCAGAATACTATTGGCAGGCAAACCCCCATTACCCGCATTCGTCATATCATCCGTAAAGGTGATATTGGTCTGCATATAGGTCTGTGGATTTTGGATATGCACCGTCAACTTGGTAGCAGCCCGACCCAAAACCGAGTTTGGAATAAACTCTTTAGCCGTAATGATGGTAGGACTCACAATCGTCACCATGTCTGTCGCTGCGACTGAATTAGTACGCGCAGGTCCAGTGCTATTGACAGCACCTACTCCAATCGTATTGGTCAGCGTTCCTGAAGCAGTGGCACCAAAATTAGCAATGACATCAACGGTGACCGTACAACGCCCCACCACGCCACCGAAGAGCATCGGTATCGTGCCGTTTGCCAACGAAACCGTACGTGACCCCGCGACAGCCGTTACCGTTCCGCTACCACAACTGGTCGTTGCATTAGGCGTCGGTGCGATCAGCAATTGCGGCACAACGGCACCAGGCAAGGTGTCGGTAAAGCTGACACCCGTTAAGTTTTGGCTTTCTGGGTTAGTCAACTCAATGGTGAGTTTGGTCACCGCACCATTCCCTAAATTGTGCTCAGAGAATATCTTGCTTACCCCAATATTACTTGTGACGGTTAACGGGGTGGCGTTTAGGGGCGCACCACCCGTCGGAGAGGAGACGACTGTGTTTTGAAAATTAGGGTAGTCCGCAGAAACGATGTTCCCGACAGGGATCTGATTATTCCAAGTCCCGCCCAGCGTGGAGGTGACATCAAATAACACCGTACAAGTTTGACCTTGCGCCATGCTGGGCACTCTGATGGTAATGACATCGCGCCCAGATGAAACCGTAGGTGTTACAGCGGTGGAATTCACGGTAGGAGTGGTGCAACTATATGACGCATTCGGTGTTGCAGCCACCGTCACATTCGCAGGCAAACCATCGGTAAAATCAACGTTAGGTACGGCAATGCTTCCTGCTGTGGAGTTATTTGTCCATCTGACGGCAACCTGAGAGATTCCCCCTGCTGTGATCGTCGCAGGGGTGAACGTTTTCCGTACAGCGTTAAATCCATTTGTAGCATTAACGGTCAGTATGACCGCTGCAGAGGCAGTTGAGTTGGTATAACCAGCATTATCTAATGAAGTAATGTCCCCTATTTGAATACGATTGCTGTAACTGCCGACCGTATCAGAAGTTGCATCAAAAACCACGGTACAAGTCTGTTGTGCTGCCTGACTGGGAATAAGCAGTTTAACCTGTTGCCCCACCACCGTAGGCGTAATGGGGGTAGCAGCCACTACAGGGGCAGTACAACTATATGATGCATTCGGCGTAGTCGCCAATCTCATCCCCGCAGGCAAACTATCTGTCACTTGGACATTGTTAATGGCAGGGGTACCTGCAATAGCAGCATTTTTCCAACTCACGGTCACCTTTGAAGGAAACCCAGGCACGATAGTGGATGGCGAAAAGGCACTTTTTGTAACTGTTGAGAAATTGATGGTGCTTACTACCGTTAACGCTGCGGCATTCGATGCGGTATAGTTTTTGAACAATAGATTATCTGCTGAAATAATGCCGCCCACGGGAATGGTGTTATTCCAGTTAGCACCACTGCCTGCAGTCGCTGAAGTCACATCAAATTTTACCGTACAGGTAACCCCTTGAGCCTGACTGGGTACGTGTATCGTAATCTTATCGCGCAACGCGGTAACCGTCGGGGTCACAGACGTTAAAGTGCCGCAATTGTATGAAGCATTTGGCACTGCCGCCACGGTGATATTGGCTGGCAAGGTATCGGTGAAGTCGATATTGGTGACGGCCGCCGAGCCCGTTGGCGCATTGTTTGTCCATGGCACGGAGACGGTACTGATGCCATTGACAATAATCGTGGCTGGGGTAAAGGTTTTGGTACCCACGGTAAGATCAATGGTATCCGTCACGGTCAGTGTTCTGGTTGGGGATGCCGTGGAATTCCTAAACGCTGGGGTTGTTGCAGAAGCAATATCACCAATGGCGATCGTATTGTTCCATGCTCCCGCCACATTGGAAGTCACATCAAATTTCGCGGTACAGGTTTGCCCCGTTGCCATTGTCGGAATTCGGATCGTTACTTTCTGACCAAGCACACTAGGTGTGACCGCAGTTGAATTTACCGTTGGTGTCGTACAGCTATAAGACGCATTCGGAGCAGCCGCCAAAGAGACATTTGCGGGTAAATTATCAGACATATCCACATTGGTCATCGCCGCCGTGCCTGTTGGCGCGGCATTGGTCCAACCTACGCTCACCGTCGAGGTTCCTCCCGTCAAAATAGTCGTCGGCAAGAATGTCTTAGTAACAGGGGTAATATTCAAATTCGCAACAATGTTCAGTGTGCCAATCACGGTGTTAATGGCACCATTGGTGGATGCGGTGTCCGTAGTCAAATCCGTTGGTACTAAGATATTGTTATACGTTCCTAAAGCACTGCCAGTCACATCAAAAGTAGCCACACAATTATTGTTTGTCACCCCAGTGCTATTACGTAAATTCAGCACATCAAATGTAATTGTGTCATTGGTTGCATTGACAGTGGATACTATGGGATTTGCCCTTAGGCGCGTAGTTGTACCCGTGCCTGCTGTCGTTAATGTCGTTCCCCCACACGTCACCACTGCATTGGCAGGACTAGCGACTGCTAAACCTAGAGGTAAGGTGTCGATAATTTTAGCATTGCCGCGAGTAGCCCCCCCATTCTGAAGATATCGCCAATTAATGCTCGCTTTTGAAATAGCATTAGGTAAAACGGTGTTCGGCACAAATGACTTGCTGGTGTAATTAAAATAGCCACCTGTTAATGCTTGTACGCAATACGCTGGGCTGGGATCAATCAACGTTGAACTACCTGTTGCGGTGACATGAATGGTATTGTTGTAGCATCCCGCTGTCGCGACACCATCGACATCGAAAGTCAGTGTACAAGACGAAGGTGTACCTGCTGCGGGGGCTACAGGTAATGAACCACCTGACAAAGACACCGATGTCGCACTCGCTGCGGGTGCAAAAGTACCACCACAGGTATTGGTCGCATTCGCCCCTGCAGCGGATACGATCAAGCCTTTTGCCGCACCCAAAGTATCCGTGAAGGCAATAGCCGTCTTAGTGGCCGTGGTACTCCAGTTATAAATGGTAATGGTGATGGTATCGGTACCACCAATGGTGATGGTGGGATTGACACCCCCGCCAAATGCTTTAGTGGCAGTTAAATCATCCACCACGAGTACATCCTGAGCAGTCCCCAATATACCCACTTGTCCTGGCACATCAAAAACGGCTTTGGCGATATTGGTATAGCTACCGCTGGTAGGAGCCAAAACGGTAAACGTCACCGTACAGCTTGCCCCAGCGGCGAGGGTTCCCCCCGTCATAGCAATGGTGGTTGCCCCCACGGCAGGTGTACCGCCTGTGGTATTACACGTGTTACTGTCCACACTCTGCACTGTCATCCCACCCAGCAAGGCACCACCGCCCGAGGGATCGGTAATAGCCAAATTGGAGAAATTCGCTGCACTGGTGTTGCTCAAGGTGATACTCATTTGAACCGTCGCCCCCACCGCAATCAGCGGAGCCGAAAATGCCTTGGTCAGGGTAAAAGTGATGGGATCTACGACCAAGGTCTTGGCTGCTGTAAGACTATATGCGGTGGCTTGCGCGGCGTAGTTTTTAAAGGTCGTAGTCGCCGTATTTGCATAATTTAAAGATGTCGAACCCGTATTCGGTGCAGTGACGGTCAGCGTGATGGTACATGTTTGTCCAACAGCAACCGAACCGCCTGTCATGCTAATACTGGTGGCATTTACTGCGGGCGGATTGGCAAGCGCACCACAACCAGCCGAAGTTGATCCATAACTGACCACTTTCATACCAGCAGGGAATGTATCGCTGATGGTGAGATTGGTTAGTGCCAGCGTAGTGGTGTTAGGCACCGTGATCGTCATCGTCGAAGTCTGACCCGCAACGACGGGGGTCGTAAAGTTTTTAGTGGGTACAACCGCAATGGCATTCACCGCTAAGGTCTTTGAAGGAATCGTGAAGGTTTGCGCAGTAGCCTGCCCCGAATGCTTTACACTGACGGTGGCACCCGTATTAACAAAATTTTTGAGGGCAGCGGTGGTGTTTAGCGCATTGACATTCACGGTTACCACGCAGCTTGCCCCAGCCAACACGGTTCCGCCAGTTAAGCTGATGGTGGTATTGCCAGCCACAGGATTGGTCAGCGCACCACAACCAACGGAAGATACAAAGCTATCGACGACCATGCCCGTAGGCAAGGCATCTGTCAGACTCACGCTGGTAAAGTCAACCGCACTGGTATTGGGGATGGTCAGTACCAAAGTGGTGATGTCCCCCGCGTTGATGGTTGCCGCACCAAAGTTTTTGGTGGGTAAAACTACCAACGGATTTACGATGATCGACTTCGCAGCGGTAAGACTGGTGGGCGTTGTTTGTCCAACGTAATAATTGAAACCTATCGTTGCGGTGTTAGCATCAGTTTGCGCGGCAGCAGTTGTGTTGGGCGCATTGACCGTTACGATGACATGACACGTTGCACCTGCAGCCAACGAACCACCTGTTAAAGCAATGGCGGTATTTCCCACCGCTGGATTGGTGCTGGTGCCGCAGTTATTGGAAACAAAACTTGCGACGTTCATGCCATTCGGCATGGGATCATTGATACTCAATGCGCTGAGGGCAGCCACCGAACTGTTGGTGATCGCAATGTCCAACGTTGGCGTTTGCCCATCCCCAGCCGTAATGGGTCCAACAGGCGAAAAGGTTTTTGTCGTGGTCACATTCAGCGGATCCACTTTTAGTTGCGCGGTGTTGCTTGACAATCCCGTTTCAGCAATCCCTAAATGGGTAAAATTAACGGTCGCCGTATTGCTATAGGTGAATTGAGCACCTGTTAAATTCGGCGCATTGACCGTAAAGGTCACCGAGCAACTTGTCCCTGAAGCCAATGTACCGCCAGTCAAGGCTATCGTGGTCGCCCCCGCGACAGGTGTACCACCTGTCGTGTTACAGGTGTTTGCTCCCACGCTGTTCACTGTCATATTGGTGGGCAACGTGTCGTTGATCGCCAAAGCAGCAAAATCTGCTGCCGAAGTGTTGTTCACCGTAATCGTAAAGGTACCTGTTGCACCCGCAGCGATAGGACTGGTAGCAAAACTTTTGACGACATTCGCGTTTGCAGCAAGCACAAAAGCTGTCGCGGCAATGTTTGCCGTAAGTGCCGTATAGGGATTGACAACGGCTGGAGCTGTCGTCGCAATATTGGTAGTAGGAATGCTATTGGATTTGCTGGCGAAGGTAGCAGTTGAATACACCTCAACCGATACCACGCAAGTGGTTTGTGTTGGGAAAATAGCTGGGCTGAGTGTGCCACCGCTAAAGGTAAATCCTGCATTCGCGCCAAATTGTGCAACGGTATGCCCAGCACCACACCCCGTTGCGGTGTAAACTGGACTCGCCGCATTGGTCAAATGAAGTGTGGTGAGCGTATTGCCATCCGCCTGAAATTTATCAGTAATAGAAAGTCCTGTGTAGGTCACATTCCCCGTGTTGGTGACGGTGACTTCCACTCTAAAAGGCACTCCAGCCTGTATGGTGGTAATGGGTGCCCCTGCGTTACTGGTGAACTGCTTGGTCGCACTAATGGTTTGGACCGCGAGGCTGGGAGCAATACTGTCTGTACTTTTAGTCGTGAATTGTGTGTTCGTGATTGCATTTGCGGGCAAAATGATATTGGAATAAGTCCCTGGCGCGGATCCCACGATAGGCACACTGATTTTACACACCCCGCCATTGAGCAGTATCGTGCCATTAGTAAAACTGATGTGGGCAGCCCCCACCGTACCACTGACGGCACTCCCCGCACCACAGCCCGATACAATGGTCGGTGCGGCTGCAATGGTGATATTGGTAGGCAAGTCCATCGCCCATTGCGTATTCGTTAAGTTGGACGAAAAGCTGTTGTTGGTTAGGTCGATAATGAGATTGGTTTGTTCCCCTACCAACACGGTACTTTTAGGACTTAATGATAATGCCACTGAAGGGGAAGTGACGGCATTGATCGTCAGAGACTGGTTAATGCTTGTCAAACTATCTTGGCTAGGGTTGGCAGGATTAAATGTCAATGCACCTGCCAACACGGTATTCACGAGACCTTGATTGGTGCTAGATTGCCCCACCACATCAATATCAAAACTACAACCAGGCAGACCATTTGACGTTGCAGGGAGCGTCGCGTTACTAATCGCCACACTTGAGCCACCCGCCACAGCTGTTACCACCCCCGTGGTAATGCCATCGCCGCAAGTGTTGTTTCTGATATTTGGGGGGCTCGCGACTATAACTCGTCCAGTGGCATTGGAAGGCAAATTATCCGTCATCTGTGCTCCCGTTAAAGCACCACCAGAATTATTGACGAATCCGATGTTCAGCCTAGATACGGTACCAGAATCGATTAAATTCAGGAAGAACCCCTTCACTGGTTCCGCAGAATTTGCTGCACCTGTTGCGATCAACATAAACAGCCCAACCACGATAAGCTGCCAATTCAATTTGGAGTGCCAAGCAGTAGAGTTAGCTGGATTACGCATAATGGATACTTTCAAAAACAAATAATTGAATGTTATGGAAATGCTGATTTATTTTGAACTTTGCGTTCCAGAAATTGCGGGAACGTAAAGTTCAAAATAAAACACTGAATCCCCGCTTGTGCGGGGATGATGAATAAATCAGCTTTACTTAGGGGTGACTACATCTCAATCTTTAAAGAAGTTCTGGCATGTGCAACGATATTTTCAAAGGTCATCGCCAACGCCTCCGTCGCTAAAATCATTTTGCGTAAATTAAATGCAAAAGCCTCAGCATCCGCTTCATATTCATGCGACAGTTTATTTCTCACGGATCGAAGTTCTATCATTTCTTCTGATGACATCGCTAACACGCCCACCTTTTCAGCAATGGCGTAATTCTCAATGGCGGTATTCACCTTCTCTCCCGATGCGGCTAACCAACGTCGCAGCACTTTATCGGCAAGATAATCCTGAAAGCGGGCAAACCGAGCGCAAAACCCACTTACCCGTTCTTTTTTAATTTCATCATGCGACAAATCTTCGACCCATTGCGCATCAATTTTTTCTTGCGATAACCAACTGTAAGAAAAATCTAGTTCGCGCTTAATTGCCATGCCGTGTTGCAGGGTCACCATCAAGTGTTCGTTTATATTCATAACAATATACCTTGCTTCCCCTCTAAATGGATGCGCTGCAAGGGCGTTGCTTGGTCTTGTACCACCACATCTATCGGTAATAAATCGCCTAATTTGTACCCAATGCGTGCCACTAATTTGCTCGCTTTATCTGCTTTATTGGCTTCAAGACAAGGAGTTTCAATGTATAAATCAATGTCGCCGCCGCGAGCCGTATCATCTGCCCGCGAGCCAAACAATCGAACGGTTGCGTCCAAACCAAATATCTCACGCACAGCAGCAACAATCGCCAGTCTTTGTTGCACAGTAATTCTCATGATGCGTGATGTCCTTGTATTTTTGACCACATTTTTTCCGAACGTTGCGACTGTCAGCGTATCCTACCTACTCATAAAAACAGCCGACAACACTATTGCTGCAAATCACCCTTTTGCTCTTCGCTATACACTTTGATAATAGCAGCAGGATCATTCGGATTGGTAACGATCAATTCCACACGTCTATCAATTGAGCGAGCGAGTTTATCGTCCGTTTTCATCAACAGTTTGGACATCCCGTGTGCGCGTGTAACAAATCGATCAGCAGGCAAACCGAGTTCAAGCAATCGGGTATATACGGCTGTCACACGACGTTGTGACAATTTCATGTTATAGCCTTGTTTACCACGGCGATCAGTATGTCCACCCAGTTCAAGTTTCAACCAAGGATAAGCATGTAGTGTCTTGGCGACAATTTGCAATACCTTCTCGCTTTCAGGGCTGATATTGTACTTATCAAATGCAAAGTGAACCGCATCAGGAATCTTATCCAGCTCAGGTGCAGGCATGGCAGTGACAGGAATGGCAGGTGGCACGATGACGGGCGGCACTACAACAGGAGGCACTACAACAGGAGGCACTTCGACCACTGGAGGCACTTCCGCCACTGGCGGTACAACAACAGGCGTTTTTACCACACAGCACTCAGCTTGCTCCAGCAAGCCTTGAGCTTCTTGCAAATTGCGCGCAGCATGCAACCATCCTAATTCAGGTTGTTCGTGAGCCGCCCACAACAAATGAATTTCAGCTTTAGATAAGTAGCCTGCCGCACAAGGCTTGCTATGCTGCTTGGCGAGCGCAATGCGATCCCATAAATCCTCACGCACGCGCGTCGTGCCTCTGAGTACTTCTGGAATCGGAGCACCTTCGGGTTGATTATTTTCCAGCCAATCTATAATTTGCAATGCGCGTTGCAAGGCATCGTCTGCTATCCCAGTTTCATCTTTTTCAATGAATTCTTCCTGCGCAAAATCTAGCCACATCAAGGCTCTCGCAGACAAATCAGCACTCACCGTTTCATTGGCATCCGTTGCCTTCGCCACTCTTTCACGAAGGGCTATCAAATTTGACATCATGACGGGATCGGGTTGTGACGCATGAGCAGGAATTGCCATACAGAATGAAAGCAACAAAGCTGCCGTAGGTATCAATTTATGCGCACCCACAAAAGGAAACCTCAAAGAAACCTGCCCTTGTCGCCCGCACGAAAGCGGAAACCCAATTAAATCAGAAAGCTGGACTCCCGTCTTCGCGAAAATAATGGGTTTGTTGATATTTCTCATGGTTTGCAATTCCTAGCAGCACCTTCATAGCGATTCGGGTCGCTAAACAAATCCTCATCGAATTTGAAGCGTAGACGCACAAAGAATCCTTTATCAGTGGCATTTTGTCCAATCAGGTCTGTGTCTTTGAAACCAAAGAAGTTATAACCAATGGACAACCACAAATTTGCCTGTAGTAAATACCCTGTTTCAGCACCCAAACCATAACGTATCGAGCGGAAACCACGATCTCCCATCACAGAACCTAACACACCCGCATCCCAACGTTCAGTAATATCCCACATCACACGCCCTGAAGCTAAGTGTGCATTGCTGTGACTGGAAAGACCAAAGCTTTCATCGGTCAGCCATTTCGCGGCGTAATGTCCACTTGCCTGCCAATCGGAATCAGACTGGTAATTCACGTGAAGTGAAATAATATCCATCACCCTTTTAATCGTCGCAGCAGATGTCGTATCTGATTCACGGCGGTGTTCAAATTTGGTCAATGCGTTCCAATCGTGATCTTCCATGTCTCGCCATGCTAAGCCCGCTTGCATACGATGCAGAATACGCACACCTGAAGTTGCGCCCTTGGTAGCATTTTCTGAGAACACTTGTTTACCAATCACCGTCCAGCTTTCCGACAATTTTTTGGCAATATCGACACTATTGAGCCAGCCGTCACTGTTATCCGAGGTGCGATATTCTAATCGTGCCGATCCCTTCCAGAATGGATCGCGGGTATATTCAACCGCACCTGTATAGGCTTGAGAAGCGCGCCCTGCACCACCCGATATATTCGTCACGCGCTCAATTCCTGTATTGATGCGCAACCCTTCTGCAACTTGCCACTTATTACGCAACCCCACCGCAGCTTCGGCTTGACGACCATCCATCACACCCCGTGCACGATATTCGCTAAATACGTGCGTATTAGGTGTGTAATCTGTATCTATCCCAAAAACAGTGCTATTGGCGCGTTGTGTCGTGTTCAAGGCAAATGCACTGGTCAGGGAAGAGATAAATTCATGGCGTGCATACAGTCTGCCTCTATTCATCATCTGATATTCCGCCCCCAAGGCAGCGACCTTTTTGGTGCTATCGTGCACATCTTGCTCATACTCGGCATTCACAGACAAACCTTTAACTTGTGGAATTTGCGAAATCGCTTTTAAGCGAGCACTCGTCACGTTCGTCGTAGGCACACCCACTACATTCATATTTTCATGTGACTTGCGCATCCCTGCTTCAACGCGGAAATAATCATTGATCGATTTCTCAATTTTGACCAATACACCATCACGTCTTGCACCTGTCAGTCTATCGCCACTTGAAATGGCTTCACCACTGAGTGAGGTGGTTGCATCAACCCGAATCGTTCCTTTGGCACCTGATTCCATACGTCCTTTGCTAAGCAAGGAAGCAGCATTATCAAATGTCGTATCAGAACGACCACTATAAATCCGACCATTAAATAGCGTACCATCTTGACGCAACTCAATACGTTGCGCTTTACCGCCACCCAACAATGCCGTATTGGTGTGCGCCAACTCTCCTACAAGCACCGTTTTGTCAGCAAGCTTTACCGTGACATTTGAACCCATAATTCGGCTAGCTTGCATAGGGTTGCTATCACTCACCATCATCATACCAACCTCAACATTGCTGTTCAGCTTAGCTTGTCCATCAACCCCAGTCACCCAGAAAGCAGTTCCACCTTGATCCATTTCATAAGTAATACGAATTGAGCGTGGATTTAGATTGGCATCTAAACTGGCAATCGGACCTTTGAACAACAAGCGACCTGTAAATTGTTCAATTTCGTAATCTGTAAAACGGGTTTGCGGTTCTAGTTTCAAAATTACATTCGTCTGATTACGATCACGAGTCAAAATTTCGACTTTTTCGCTGTTAATCAATGCACCATTATTGGTTAATTGATAAGGACCAGAAGTACCGTCAGCGGGAAGCTCTTGTATCACTTGGCGTACCGTATCACGGCTGGCGAAAGCATTCACCATGACGCCAGCGTTTTCGTAATGCTCTTTTACCCCTGTTAATGAGCGATTGTATTGTGACAAAGAACGCGCAGGAATCATGTTTTGCGTACTAAAGTCACCATACATCAGGAAGGACTTTCCTTGATCTACGCGCACATACAAGCGACTTGTTGATTGTGCGTCAAAGCCCCTATTAGACGAGTCTCCATATACTGGATAAAACTCATCAGGCTGAATATCTCTAAATAAACGATCTTTGATGTTTTTATCGGAGTCATACGCTAAAGTCAGCAAGTACTCCCCTTTGACTTTACCCTTCAAGAACATTGCCGCGCGAACACCTGCGTTGCCTGCCGCATTCCCTTGAGACAAATGCCTAATTTCTTGATCAAAACTATCCTGTGCTGTCACGGGTGTTAAGCTACCCGCTTTCAAGCTATGCATATTCAAGGCACCTTCGACAATCCCTGCGACAATCATAGGGCGCAACTCAGGCAAATAGGCGATCAGATGTTCACCTTTCAATACGCCGCTCAAAATTCGAACCGTTTCTTGCCCTGGTACGGAGGGAGGCAGCAAATCAAATTCAGCCTCTCCATTTTCCATCGCGATTTGGATACCAGGCTCTTTGGGATCTAAATCTTTAACTTGCCAATGTCCCTGTGTCGCTTCCAATGTTAAGTAGGTGCGTGATGTAACAAGCACGCCTTCCTTATCCTGTAATTTAACCTTAAAATGCGCAGGTACACGCCCATTCGCCTCAATTGAGGAGGGTGCCTCAATCTTAATCGTTGCCAACTGATCTGGTGCGATGAGGGTAATCGTTTGCCGATCACGCTCATTTCCAAATGGATCCAACTGAGTAAGTACTAATACATTTTCACCAGGATTGAGCGCGACGCCAACATATTCCCAAGCTTCAAGTTGCTTATCAGCAAGTTTACTTCTCTTACCGACGCGCAAATTATCCACTTCTTTACCATTAACACTCAAACGGAATACCGAACCCATGAGCCCTTTAATGCGCACGAATGTTTGTGCCATGGGCATTACGTCTCTATCCTTCAAGTCAATGAAACCCAATTTATTATCTAGGTTAGGCAGCAGGCCGTCCATATCGACCTGTGCCACAGGGGCGACAGGGGCACTTGGTAAACTTGAGTTCACACTATTCAATCCTGAGCTTTGTGCAATGGATTGATAGTTGTCCGCAGTGGATGTGCTGGGAGTCGTCTTAATCAGCTCACCACTCGCAGGCAAAATTCGTGCATCGGCTGGTGCGATGATAACGGGATTGGGATTCAAGCGATAATTCAACATCCGTTCAGTTTCTGAAACGGTATCTTTACTGTGACGCACTTTGACTTCATTCATCACTTCATCGGTACAACTATCGCTGGCAAAATCAGCCCGATGCAACTCTGAATTTTTCAAATCTACAAAACGCCCGCCGCCCACGCCTGCGTGACGATTTGATATGATTTCCAGCAATGCCCCAATCGGCAAAGTAGTCTTATCTACTTTCAAGTGATGTGTGCGTGGATCCACCCCATAGAAAGAGTATTTACCATCGGTATCGGTAACGCCATATGTGCCATTCTCCAAATAGAGACGCACGCCTGGAATGCCTGGCTCTTCTGGCTCTTGGATATGGTTGCGATTGCAGTCCATATATACCGTTCCCAAAATATATGCTTTATCACTAAACACACCTTGCACAATCTGTACGCGTGCCTGTGCGATATTTGATCGAGCAGCACCACTGCTGGCTTGTACAGAATTTGTCGCTGTCCCCATCGCTGCCGTGATACCAACTGCGGTACGGTAGGTCAATGTCGCTGTGCCACCTGCAGCAAGTGTCCCCACTACAAATGTCAGACTAGGCCCCATCCCGCCCACAGGGTCAACCAACACGGCTCCATTCAAGCGTGAAGTTCCCAATTGATAAGTTAAGCCACGAGGCAAGTTATCCACCAACATCACAGGGGACAAGCTCACCGTCGTCACATTTTTGACGATTACGGTGTAATCAATAAAATCACCTATCTCAACCGTGGTCCGAGATGCTGTTTTACTCACCAACAAACCCGAACCTGGCACTATAGTGGGGTCAAGCGGAATGTGATTATTCACCGCATCTTGGGCACCTGCAAAAAGATTGAATGACAGGTAGTAAGTCGTTGGGCTGCCCACGGGAGGTGGGAAATCTTGTGCCTGAACAGGAAATTTTCCAACCCCAGCAGGCGGGGTCAAGGCAATTGTTTGTGCAGGTATCAAGGTAGAAGGCGAAATATAGCCAGTGGGTGCTGTGACTTGAAGCTGGTAAAGCCCAGCAGGAGCCCCTGCCAATAATAAAAATTGATAATAGCCCGTCGTGCCCACGATTTGCGTTTGGTTTGCCAATCCCCCAAACAAATGAATCGCGGGATCAAAAGCTGGCGCGCAGGTCGTACATACGATCTTGACCATCGCACCAGGGACAGCCAGTCTCGTCACGGAATCATAGACCACCCCACTCGGATCTAAAGGCAAGTCGAGTTGAACCACATTCACTCCGCCAACTAAATTCAGCCCAGTAATCACGCCATTTGTTACTTGTGCACCTGTGGGAAGCACACCGCCCACAGGGGGGGTACCATTACCAATCACTGGCGACGCGTAAAAAATATTGGTGCTAGGATCACGGAAACGCAACTGATATCCATTACCAGGCATCACTAGCGAAATAGTATATTGACCATTGGCTTGGGTAAGTGCCGTGCGTACAATCTGACCCGTAGCATTCAGCAACTCGACCTGCCATCCGCCCAAGCCTAACTCACCCACATTCAACGCTTTATTATGATTATTATCTAGCCAGACTAGACCCGAAACAGTCGCGGCAGGCCCGACAATAACGACAGGATCAGTTGCACCGTTATTGGCGGTGTTAGCAATAGGTTCGCCTCCCCCCGCAACCAGCGCATTATTGGGAAACGGAGACGCTGCCACAGCAACCGCGTTTGGAATGACGCCAATTGCAAGATTAGTACTTCTTCCTCCAGCGGGAACAACAGTCGGATTTGAACATGTCACGACTTGCAAGACTGCACTGCACATCCAACCCACGCCACCTGAAGTGGTAGGATCGAAAATTAGCCCTGCTGGCAAGGTATCACTCACCGTTACCACACCCGCACTCGGCGTGACACCAATATTGCTCACGACGAAATTAAATACGCCAGAAAATTCTTCGGTAAAGTTTCCGACATGACTTTTGGTTAACGTTAAGTCAGGCTGAGGCACGGAAGGCACAACCGTATAGGTCGCCATATTGCTATTCACGGTTTGTGTCACTAAACCCACTGCATAATTTACCGTCGCGACGTTATTGGTTCGCAGACTCCCCGCCGCCAACCCTGGCAGAACGGTAAGCTGGAAAGATAAACGGATGGCCGCTCCAGGTACCAAGCTGGCAAAGACCGCACTGAGGGTCGTTTTGGCTGCCAAGGTGGTTGCACTATAAGTGACTCCAGCTGGATTACCCGCTCCTAAGTCGTTCAATGGAACGGCATCCCATTTCGCACTATTAGGAACGTAACTCATACCCGTGGAATCAAACACAGGCGCAGCATTTGCGACACCAATTATATCGCTTAGTGTGACATTCGTCGCAACCGCATTACCAATATTCACAATCGTCAAGGTTGCCGTGATATTCGTATTACTTGGACTGGGACCAGTAGGTATATCGAAGGCTTTGGTTATGGTCAGTACGGCTTGATTAGAAATCGTTAAAGTATCGGTATTGCTTTGCGTGGGGGCTGGCATAGCCGTTGCCGTCCCGCTCGCATTGACGCCAATCTGCTGCGTATCGCCAGACAAAGCCGTTCCTGCTGCCGTAGCTGAAACCACGAAGTTAAACACAGCACCCGCTGGCAAGGTAGGCGTACTGGTAATGGGAATAAAGCTATCGGGAATACCATCCCCATTCAGATCAGCATAAATCGTCACATTGGTCAGTACCAATGTGCCACCCAACAAGGTTGTACTCAAATTGAACGTATCAGGACCGTTTCCTGTATTGCGGATTTGATGGGACAAATTACTGGTACCACCAGGCACGGTCATCAACGATTGTGGGGTCGTCAAGGTAAAGCTAGCAATCTGCTGCACCTGCAATTCCACAATATTGGAGGTTAACAAGGCAGCTTTACCCGTTGGGGCATCGACATACGTCGCTTGGGCTTGGTTAACAATCACTGTACCTGCCAAGGGAGCCGCTTGTACCGCGTAGACCCAACACATTGCCATACCAAAGACGCACAGATGCTTCAGCATCTGTGCGAGTCGAATTAAAGCATTGTTGAATATGGGTATCATTATTTTTTCCTAGTCTTTTTTGGCAATCCCCTGTCCTACAAGGGACTGCCAAAAAAGGGGGATGTTCTCCCCTTTTTTGCTTAATTTAAGCTGCTAAATTAAGGGTTAACACGTACACCAAAGGTCATCACGGCAGAAGTGCCAGGAGCCAAAGTTGTAATGGTACCTGATGAAACCGACCCACCCGCTGCTGCACAAGGCACGGCAGTGGTTGCGGCGACTGCGGTAGCTGTTGCAGTAGCAGCAACCACACCTGGCACAGTCATCGCTACAACAGATGCATCTGTAGCGGCCGCTGCGGCACCCGCAGCTGTACACGAGTAGGTTGTGCCAGCTGGTGTTGCATCGCTAATCACCAGTGTGTTAGCTGCTGCGGTACCCAAATTCGTTGCCGTAATTTGGTACAACACACATTCACCTGGTTTAGCTGTCAGTGGAGCATTAGTCCAAGCCGCTGGCATTGCTGCAGCAGTTGCTGCACAAGTTGTGTCAACTTGTTGCATCTTCACCAAGCCGATTTGACCAGCAATCACGGTCGTCACGTCTTGTGCTGTCGTTGCCGCAGGTGCTGCCACGGCATTGATCAACGCAACATTAGGTTGTGTCGCGGTTAACAACACCGTGTTCACATCACCAGCTGCTGCTGAAGCAGGAGATAATACTTTCGCAAATACAGTAATGGACGCACCTGGTGCTAAAGTAACCGCTGCCAGTGCCAAGTCAGCCGCATCCAGTACACCGTTACCGTTGGTATCTGCATACAACACCGTACCCCAACTCACTGTAGTACCCGACATTGCAGTAGCGACAGTCAAGCCAGCTTCAGTCACGTTACCTGTATTGGTTAAGGTGTGTTTGTAAACCACAGTACCGCCTGGGTAGATTTGCGAACCGTTGTTCGGTGCCAAAGCAATCGAACGAACCGTATTCACAGTAACCGCATCCAGCTTGAAGTCCGCCACAAGGGTTGTAGGTGAAGCCACTTTAAATACCACGTTTTGACCTGGTGCAGCAATCGCTGCTTGACCCGCAGGAACTGTCACCACTGCACAAACTGTGATGTTCGCACCCGCCAACACCACACCTGTATTAGCCATCGGTGCACCCAATGTCGTACAGTTCAACGGTGTTGCTGTGGAATAGAAGTTCACCGCCCAACCTGCAGGCAATGCAGAAGCAGGATCAACCGTTACGCCAAAGGTATCCGCTTGAGCACTGGTATTATTGACCACCAATGTGAAGGTAGTAGAGCCACCTGGATTGACAGCATTGGTCGTAATTGCACCCGCCACAATCGCAGCCGCAGCACTGACATTCACACCATTACCATTACCCGCAACAACACCCGCAGTATTGTTGGTCAAATCCACTGCGTTTAGCGTAACCGCAGTCAAGGTATCTGTTACTGGATTCACCTTAGTTGCATCACCCACCGATGTCGCATTCATCGTTACACTGCCGCCCAATGTTGCTGTACCAGGCAAGACTGCGGTAACGAACACATGGTAAACCGCACCAGGTGCCAAAGGTCCCGTATCAACAATACCATCGCCATTGGAGTCGGTCAGCGGTGTTAAGCCACCAGCCTTGAACAACAAGAAGGTTGTGCCAGCAGGGAAAGTGCTACCCAAGGTGGAAATATTGAGCGTATCGGTCGAATTACCCGTATTCACCACCACGTTATCAAATGTTACTGTCCCCCCTTGCGCTGCTGCTGCAACGGTGACGATATCATTTGCTACACTTGCATCAGTTGTAGAGAAATTACCCGCTGTAGCTGCTGCTGCTGCTGCGCCTTCCAGATTAGGAGCGACGAAGAAGTCAGAAGCAATCACACCGTAAGTTGGTGTTACAACATAGGGCACCACATTGGTTGGGTTACCTGTCGTAACGCAACTTGCAGGAGTCGATGCCAACGGCACCAAAGCTGCGCCGTTGTTATAACAGAAACGCCCTGTGTTATTGATCGTGCCAGGCAAGGTAGCCGCTGGTACATTCACCGTAAAGCTCAATGTACCACCGCTGTTAGCCAGCACAGAACCCACACGCGCTGTCACAGCCAAACTACCTGGCGTTGTGACGTTGTAGTCGTAGGTAATTGCACCCGCTGCAGGTACAGCAGCTGCAACCGTATCCACCAGTGCTGTCGCACCTGAGCCACTCCAACGACCACTACCTGCTACATATGTCGTCCCAGCTGGCATCACGTCGGTCAAGACCACATCCGTCGCTGTAGCATTACCTGTGTTCGTATAGGTCAAGGTGTAAGTCAAATTCACACCTGTTGCTGGACCAACTGCGGCTGCAACCGTCATGGATTTCGTTACCCCAATGACCGCGTTATTGCTCACTGTTACAGTATCTGTGTTAGCTGCTGTTACGGTATTCAGCAAACCACTCGTTACAGTCACAATGTTGCTACCCGTAGCACCGCTTGGTGCAGTACCACCCACCGTGGTCACCGCGACAAAACACGCCTTCGCGCCCGCAACCAATGGACCTATCGACGTGATCGATGGCGAGCCAGAATCTGCCACGCCATCACAGTTAGTATCAGGGAAGTAAGTGATAGCACTCAACAAAGCAGTACCCGTAGTCAATGCACTGGTTAGCGCAAATGTATCTGTGCCATTACCAGTATTGGTCAGGGTATGTGGCAAGCTAACAGGTTGTCCAGGTGCTGCGACAACATTATTAGGCGTCACCAACAACACACCTGCTACTTGCGTCACCGTGGTAATCACGGTATTAGATGTCGCCGTACGTACGATTAAAGACGCGTCCGTATAGGTCGCAGCGGCCTGGTTACCAATGGTTGAGCCAGCAAGCGGTGCAGCTAACGCCACGCCCATGCTGACACCCGTAAGTGCCACGACCGCGACAGCCTTCCGCAAAGCGGACAACCATCCCGAACGTGGCGTACTTGATGTATTTTTCATCTTTAATACTCCTAGTTTAATTAAAAAACGATTTCGCAAAATCGTATTACCTCATGTCAAAACAACTACTTTTTAAAACCGATTAATTTTCATTTCATTTTTTCGCCCCCCCTGCCACCGCACTCGTCAGAGGCGAAAGACGAATTCGTGCTGAAACTGTTTTTTTCTGACCCGCTGACAAGTCACCCAGCACCCAACGCAAACTGCGGTACTCAATCAGTGGCACAGCTTGCTCAGTCATTTGACCATTTGCCAATTTCACCATACGGCGCAGCGGCACGGGCGCGTAAGTTACGCCATCCAAACTCGCTTCCACCCCGACAGGATTCGCGGTATTGGGTATATATTCGGTTTCTTTAGGGATAGGCAAAGTCGCCAGCAACTGACTAATGGCATGCTTAGTCGTGTTGTGATAAGTTGCTTGGTACTCAATCACTTCACCAGGTTTAATTTGCGTCGCCGACTCCAACACCTCGGATTCTGCGTGCTTGCCGACTTTGAATTGCTTCAAAGTAACTTCAACATCTTTTTTAACCGCACTATTATCAGCATGCGCAACGCCCATCTGCAACAACACACAGAACACCAACGCATAAAGTTTTAACATTTCCATCTCCTAATCCATGAACCAGCCAATCAATCAATACATCTCACGCAAATACCTAAACAATTTACAAAGGCATTATCTACACATAACCTTCTGCTGACAAGTGCAATTTAAACTAAATTAGTCAATTTTAATTCACCCAATGACAAGCAATTACTTTGCCAAAAATATCTATCTACTATCACCTTAAAATTAACATAAAATCACGAAGACAAGCTCGCAAATTCTCTCAATTTGAGAGGTTCATCCACCTTGGTTTGTGCTATATCGTTAAAATATTTGGACACAAAAAGTACAAGGGGGCTGAGTCTCTTCATCGAAAAGTTAGTTCACCATTGCGTCATAATTTTGTGATATTTTAAAGATGTCACGCTTGATCGACTGTCAGATTGACCGCACATTGACATCACCAATTTGACCAATACCGATACCGTATCCATATGATTTACCGTACAATTTCCGTATTACTACAGATCAACATGGATGAAAGACTCAGCATTTTACCAAAATTAATGTTAGCCAAAAATGAATAGACCTGAATTTGCCTACACTGTTGCCATTGTTGAAGATGAACTAGTTTTACAGCAAGAAATGGCATTTCAACTGACTCAGTATGGCTTTGTTGTATCTGTTTTTGAAAACGCCAATCAACTCTATCGTTTTTTAGCGGTGAATCCCGTCGCCATGGTCATTTTGGACATTGGCTTGCCAGATGAGGATGGTATGACTATTTGCCGTCACTTGCGTGAACACAATTCGTCAATGGGTATCGTTTTTGTGACCGCACGAGGGCAACGGGACGACAAATTACTGGGACTTGAAGCGGGTGCAGATGCTTATTTGGTCAAACCGATTGATATCGCAGAATTGGTGCTGATATTGAAGCGGCACACCAAAAAACATCTTAACGTGGGTGATGCTACGGGAATATTCATTCGCCCCCCCGATTTCTCGTGGCAACTAGAACCCAACGCCATCTATCTGCTTACCCCAAACAAACAACGTATCAAGCTAACCCTAAACGAATCCCAATTACTGCGCGTGCTATTGGCCAAGATGGATGGAATATGTTCGCATGCTGAGCTGTATGCCTCATTGGGTCTTCAGCCTGAGGATCTGGACAAACATCGCGTGGAGGTCATTATCAGTCGCTTATCGTCCAAAATTGAAAACCAATGTGGATTGAAATTACCGATCCAGTCATTTCGTGGCGTTGGTTATGGATTACTAACTCAGAAATAGAGCCTCTTAAAAGCACGCAATAAGCCCACTCCCAAGAAGGCGTGGGGCGGAGCACAATTGAATCAACGAACTGAATTTCCGCCTTCGCATGGATAGTGCGTAAATCAGTGTCCCTCTGACACATCAAAACACAATTTAATCACCATAATCACCCCCTGAGGTTCGTTATCCAGCGCAAAGGCAGTACCGCCGTGCGATTGCGCAATGGATCTGACTATGGACAATCCCAAACCATCGCTTTGACTTCCCTTGGTACTGTAAAATCGTTGAAATATCACATCCTTCTTTGCATCAGCCACCCCTTTCCCCTGATCTGCCACTCTGATTTCTATCCAGCGATTGACCGTATCGTGAACAGTTTCAAGACTAACGACAATCGGAACTTCTTCTGACAAATGGTAGCGAATTGCATTGTCGATCAAATTATGCAATGCAATGCGCAGCAGGATGCCATCCCCTTCATACAGCAAAGCATATTCAGGTAAATTTAATTGCAGATTGACATCTTTAGGGTATTTAGCGATGACTCCTTTGGCAAGCATGGCTAAATCTAACATCTGTTTTTTAGGTTTCAGGGCATGCTCATGCACGCGATCAAAGGAAATTAGATTATTTGCCAATCTGTTTAGTCGTAAACTGGCTTTGCTGATATTTTCTAAACGTAAAGCCACATCAGGCGAAATCTGATGCTTAAGAAATCCCAAAGAATCCAAGGAGGTTTTTATCATGGCAGCAGGGGTGCGGAATTCATGTGATGCCACTGACAGCAACATGCGTTGATCTGATTCTGACTTTTCTAACTCTACCAAAACCTGCTTCAGCCTCGCATCACTTTTACAACGTTCGGTAATGTCCAACCCAAAAGAAAGCACTTCTTGTGGTTGTTCAGTTGATTTTGGCAACCAAGCATTAAACCACTCTATCGTCAGCAATTGACCATCACGCGTTAAATTATGGTTAATTGCATGGGGACGACTGTTATCTTGCATCATCACGACTAATTTTGGTTCTAAAATCTGCTTTTCAGTTTCTGGAATGAGAAATTCCAAATAATTTCTACCTAACACCTCATGACGCTTAAATCCGAACACTTCTTCTGCACGATGATTCCAGTCGGTAATGATATAACCTTCGCGCCAGACCACACCAACAAAGGGTGCTGTCTCGAAAAACACGCGGTAGCGCATCTCACTTTTACGCAACAACTCTTCCCCCAACAACTGCGACTTTGCAGTTCGTTTAAGACGGCTGTTAATAAAATATATATACAAAAAAATACCCGAAACCAGCAAAATCAGGATCAATGCGCTGCCGAATTTGTAAGAGAGCGTGGCAAAATCTTTACTTTTATTGGGCTGATAAAAAAAACCATCTAACGATTTATCCTTAACCACAAAATCAAAACGGGCAAAGGTATTCGCAATATGTTGCCAGCGATGAGGATTGCTATAACCAATCTGTATTAAGGACGGACTCACGAGATCGTCAATAGTATTTGCCTCAAAGCTGAGCTGCTCGCGGGTTTTTCCCTGCGTGTTATAGCGAGTGAGAATCAGGTCTATGATTTCTTCCTGATGGGACAAAGCATATTCCCACCCTTTTAACGTGGCGGCACGGAACGATGCGACGACATCGGGATGATTCTTTTCCATGGATTGATGGGTAAACAACACGTCGCTGTAAAAATCCATGCCATAGTGTTCGGGTTTAATAATGTGATACGCAATGCCATGCGATTTCAACCAAAAGGGCTCATTCGAAAGATAGCCATTCATAGCAACAATTCGCCCTGCAACTAGGTCTTCTAAGCCCCCTTTGGAAACAATATTCAGTTTATTCAGCGCAATCCCTTCGTTGATAAAGATCGCTTTTAGATCGACACTTTCATCACCTGGTTGCAAACCAATTGCCCCCGCCTTGGCTATATCTGCAGGATTACTCAGTTGCCCCAAACTGAGCAATATCTGCGGTGAGTGTTGAATAATGGGCGCAAGCATCAACACAGGTTGATCATTTAAAAATGCTTTGACCAGTCCTGCGTTACTCACCCCAAATTGCGCCCGCCCTTGCAACACCTCCTCAACTGTCGAGATATTTAAACCACCTTCTTTGAGGGTGACATCCAGCCCCGCATCTTTGTAATATCCATTACGCAGTGCGGCATAGTAGCCCGCAAACTGGAATTGATGCTGCCAGCGCAACTGCATGACTACAGCTGTCTGTGCAAAAGCCGTATGGGCTGACAGGCAAAACAATACCACCCACCCTCGCATCCAAATTCGCGTCATATTATTAAACCTATCAATCATTTCGTTAGCACATAAAAAAGGATTGCGAATGCATGCAGAATTTCAAAATCAATGCCTATTATCTTAATCTAAAATTCCATCATTACGTTTGACTATTCATACTGTGAGATGCCCTATACGACCTTCTTGCTTGCTTTCCCTTGGCTGACTAGTCCTGTTTTCTCAGCAACTTTTAACTTGAAGCAATTAGCACCTGCATGACTGAACGCACCCAAGTGCAATCCTCAAGTATAATCGCGCCGCTATGCAGATTTTTCGTGGACTCTATTCCCTCTCTTCCCAACCCGTTGCACTGACCGTCGGTAATTTCGATGGCGTGCATCTTGGGCATCGTGCGTTGATTCATATCCTGAAGACCGAGGCGAAAGCGCGTCACTACCCGACAGCGGTGGTCATTTTTGAGCCACATCCTCGTGAATTCTTTTCGCCGAATAACGCTCCTGCACGACTGAGTAGTCTGCGCGAAAAACTGCAATTATTTGCCGCACTGGGCGTAGATCAGGTTCATATTTGTCGCTTTAACGCCCACTTTGCCCAGATGACGGCAAGTGATTTTGCGCGAACCTTGCATCAAAAACTACACGCACAATTTATTTTGATTGGCGATGATTTCCGTTTTGGCAGTGGTCGATCGGGGGATTTTGCCTTATTACAACATATTGCCCAGCAAGATCATTTTGAAGTGCAGGCAGTGAAAAGCGTGTTGCAGGATGGGGTACGGGTTTCCAGCACCGCTATTCGCTCTGCCCTCTCGGCGGGACAATTGCGCACCGCGCAGCAGTATTTGGGGCGACATTACAGCATCAGTGGTCGAGTCATACGCGGCGCACAACTGGGACGAACCATCGGTTTTCCTACGGCGAATATCGTTCCCAAACACAATCGCCCGCCCTTATCGGGCGTGTTTGTGGTTGAAGTACACGTTGAAGGCTTGGGAATTCTGCAAGGTGTCGCCAGCATGGGCGTGCGCCCGACGGTTACGCAGAGCAAGCGGATGCAACTAGAAGTCCACTTATTTGAATTTAAGCAACAAATCTACGGTAAACATCTACGCGTGGTGTTTTTACAAAAACTCCGCGATGAGGCAAAATTTCCCGATGTCGCTGCATTAACACAGCAAATCGTGTTGGATGTGGCGCAAGCACAAAACTGGTTTGAACAACATGACTGAGTGGTTTTTAGTCGTTAGCTGTTAGTCGTTAGTTAAACCCTCCAAGCTACGAACTAACGACTAACGACTAGCGACCAAAAACTACCCACAATTTGAATTTAGGTACTTATGAAGAAAACCCTCAATCTCCCCGACACCCCTTTCCCCATGCGCGGCGATATGGCGAAACGTGAACCGACCATGCTGGCACGCTGGCAAGCCCAGCAACGCTATCAGCAAATTCGCGCTGCCAAAGCGGGCAAGCCGATGTTTATTTTGCATGACGGCCCGCCGTATGCGAACGGGGATATTCACATCGGTCATGCGGTGAATAAAATCCTGAAAGACATCATTATCAAATCCAAAACTTTGGCGGGTTTTGATGCACCTTACGTGCCTGGCTGGGATTGCCACGGCTTGCCGATTGAATTACAAGTGGAAAAAACCCACGGCAAAGCCATTCCACCCGCGCAATTCCGCGAACTGTGCCGCGAATACGCGCAAGTCCAAATCGAACGACAGAAGAAGGATTTTTTGCGTTTGGGCGTATTGGGCGACTGGGATCGTCCGTATTTGACCATGGCGTTTGAAACTGAAGCCAACATCATTCGCGCCATTGGTGAAATTCAGCAAAACGGCTATTTGTATCAAGGCTTCAAACCCGTCAACTGGTGTTTAGATTGCCAATCAGCACTCGCAGAAGCTGAAGTGGAATATGAAGATAAGACTTCGGCGGCAATCGATGTGGCGTTTCACGTAGCAGATCGCCCCGCGCTGGAACACGCGTTTGGCGTATCGTTGTCGGGTGAAGCCAGCGTCAGCGTGGTGATTTGGACCACTACCCCATGGACATTGCCCGCCAACCAAGGCGTGAGCGTACACCCCGAATTTGAATACGCGCTGATTCGTACCGCCAAAGGCTATTTAGTCCTAGTTGCCGATTTATGGGAAAGTTGCGCACAACGCTATGATTTAATGGGAGAAGTAGTCGGACGTTGCAAAGGAGCTGCCTTAGACAACCTGCCCTTGCAACATCCCTTCTTGGATCGCATTGTGCCGATTATTTGTGGCGAGCACGTCACACTGGAAGCGGGAACGGGCTTGGTGCATACCGCGCCTGCGCATGGCTTGGACGATTATTTTGTCGGTCAAAAATATGGCTTACCGACTGACAATCCCGTGGGTGACGATGGCAAATTCTTCGCCAACATTCCGCTGGTCGGTGGCTTGTTTGTGTGGAAAGCCAACGACGTGGTGGTGAATTTGTTGCAAGAAAGCGGGCATTTGCTGTGTTTGAAAAAAGTACAACATAGCTACCCGCATTGCTGGCGGCATAAAACGCCGATTATTTTCCGCTCCACGCCGCAATGGTTTATCGGCATGGCACAAGTTGGCAAGAACGAGGAATCCTTGCGCACCTTGGCAAACCGTGCCGTCGATAACACCGAGTTTTTCCCTGCTTGGGGGCGTGCCCGTCTGGAAGCGATGATTAAAAATCGCCCTGACTGGTGCGTGTCACGTCAGCGCAATTGGGGCGTGCCGATGCCGTTCTTTATTCACAAAGAAACCGGCCAACTGCATCCGCGCACAGCAGAACTGTTGGAGCAAGTTGCCAAACGCGTGGAACAAGCGGGCATACAAGCGTGGTTTGAGCTGAATTCTGTCGAGCTGTTGGGTGAAGATGCCGCGCATTACCGAAAATTGAGCGACACACTAGACGTGTGGTTTGATTCGGGCAGCACACATTTTGCGGTATTACGCCACCATGCAGCCTTCCGCGACGAAGTGGCCACGCGCTTAGCAAACAAGGTATCGCCTGCTGATTTGTATTTGGAAGGGTCGGATCAGCATCGCGGCTGGTTCCAATCCTCATTATTGACAGGCTGTGCCATTAACGATCGCGCACCGTACAACGCATTATTGACCCACGGCTTTGTAGTCGATGGCAATGGGCACAAAATGTCTAAATCCAAAGGCAATGTGATTGCGCCCCAAAAGATTTTTGACACCCTAGGTGCGGATATTTTGCGCTTATGGACGGCTTCCACCGACTATTCTGGCGAGCTGTGTATCTCGGACGAAATTCTGAAGCGCGTGGTGGAAAGCTATCGCCGCATCCGCAATACGCTGCGTTTCTTATTGGCGAATATCGCCGATTTCGATATGCAACAACACGCACTACCTGTTGAACAATGGTTAGAAATTGACCGCTACGCCTTGGCGATGACCCAACAATTGCATGATGATGTGACCGCTGCTTATGCCCGTTATGACTTTCATACCGTGGCACAAAAGCTGCAAGGTTTTTGCTCGGAAGAGCTGGGGAGTTTCTATTTAGACATTCTAAAAGATCGCCTCTACACCGCTGGTGCGAATTCCACCGCCCGTCGTTCTGCGCAAAACGTGCTGTATCACTTGACGCACTGCTTAGTGCGCTTGATGTCCCCCATTTTGAGTTTCACAGGCGAAGAAGCCTGGGAAATTTTAAATGCCCGTGATGATGTCAGCATCTTCCAAGGCGAATGGTATGACCTACCTGATGCCAACATGGACTTCGCGGACAAACTCCATTGGGTGAAAATCATCGAGTGGCGTGAACGGGTCAACAAAAAACTCGAAGAAATCCGCTCGTCTGGCTTGATTGGCTCTGCACTGGCAGCGGAAGTGGATGTATTTGTTTTGGCGGATGATTATGCCGTATTGTCACGCCTGGGCGATGATTTGCGACTGGTGTTTATCACCTCCCGCGCCACGGTGCATTTGGTTGAAACGGAAGATGAAATGGGCATAGAAGTGACGCCAAGTCGCCATGAAAAATGTGAACGCTGTTGGCATTATCGCGAAGAAGTCGGCGCGTCAACCGAACACCCCACCTTGTGCGGACGTTGTATCAGCAATTTGTACGGCGAAGGTGAGGCGCGTCATTATGCGTAACACGGCTTTGCGCTGGTTCGCCTTAAGCGCGTTAGTGATTTTGCTCGATCAAGCCAGCAAGTTATGGATCAGCGCGCATTTTGCCTATGGTGAACAACTGCCTGTGGTTAATATGTTCAGTTTGGTTTTAGCACACAATCCTGGCGCGGCATTTAGTTTTTTAAGCAACGCGGGCGGGTTGCAACGCTGGCTCTTTACGGGCATCGCCGTCATTGCGTCCGTTTGGATGATTTTTTTGTTGCGCAAACACCATCAAGAAACATTATTTTCTTTGGCAATTAGTTTGGTATTAGGTGGCGCATTGGGCAATCTCATTGACCGCGCATTTTACGGCTATGTCATTGATTTCTTGTTATTCTACTGGCAAGACCATTCTTTTCCAGCTTTCAACCTTGCCGATTCTGCCATTACCTGCGGGGCGGCATTGCTCCTTTTAGATAGTTTTAAGAAAGAAAAACATGGAACTGCTACTCGCTAATCCTCGTGGTTTTTGCGCAGGCGTTGACCGCGCCATTGAAATTGTAGAACGTGCGCTGGCGATGCACGGCGCGCCAATTTATGTACGACACCAAGTGGTGCATAACCAATTTGTGGTCGAAGGCTTGCGTAATAAAGGCGCGGTCTTTATCGAAGCACTGGATGATGTCCCCGAAGGGAGTTATCTCGTCTTTAGTGCGCACGGGGTATCTCAACAGGTACGCACGGAAGCCGCCGCACGTAATTTGACCATTTTTGACGCTACGTGTCCCTTGGTAACGAAGGTACATATCGAAGTATCCCGCATGCACGATCAGGGCAAAGAAGTGGTGATGATAGGACACGCGGGACATCCTGAAGTGGAAGGCACGATGGGGCAGGTGACACGGGGAATGTATTTGGTGGAATCGCCTGAACAAGTGGCTGATTTGGTGGTAAATGACGCGAATAACCTCGCGTATGTCACCCAAACCACCTTGTCGGTGGATGATGCTGAAAACGTCATCACCGCACTCAAAAATCGCTTTCCCTTTATCACAGGTCCCAAAAAAGACGATATTTGCTACGCCACACAGAATCGTCAAGACGCGGTCAAAGTGTTGGTCAAACAATGTGATGTGGTGGTGGTCATCGGTTCGCCCTCCAGCTCAAACTCCAACCGCTTGCGTGAAGTCGCCGCAAATGTAGGCTTGCCCGCCTATTTGGTGGACAATGCGGAAGAGTTACAAGCGGAATGGTTCTCAGGCAAACAACGGATCGGCATTACCGCGGGGGCATCGGCACCTGAAGTGCTGGTGCAAGGCGTGATCGCCAGATTAGAAACCTTGGGGGGAACCGCGCCAATCGAACTAGACGGCATTATCGAAAATGTGGTTTTCCCTTTGCCCAAAACACTGATTCCAATTAACCCATGCGCAACGACTTCCTGATTATTGGCGGCGGTGCGGTTGGACTCAATACCGCACTGACTTTGCTGCAAGCGGGCTATCAGGTCTCCATTGTAGAACGTGGCGAAATTGGCAAAGAAGCGTCGTGGGCGGGTGGAGGTATTCTTTCCCCGCTATGCTCTTGGGATTATCAGACCAGTGTGACGCAGTTAACACAGCGCAGCATGGCTATGTTTCAAGCCGCCACAGCAGACTTATTTGCCCATACTGGAATAGATACGGAATACATTCGGAGCGGCATGTTGGTTCTCCCCCCCATGGCAACCGATCACGCCGTACAGTGGTGCGAACAACATAAAGTGCCCGTGCGATCCATCGCCCTATCAGAATATTTTGATGCGTTATCAGGTGAAGGTTTATTGCTGCCAGACATCGCGCAAGTGCGCAACCCACGGCTATTGCGCGCTTTGCGCATACGGGTGGAGCAATTAGGCGGTAAAATTTTAGAGCAGCATGACGTTCAACGCATTGAATTTGCGGATGATCGTGTCATTGCGGCCCACACCTCCCACGGCGAACTCAATGCAGATGCTTATATCGTCACAGCGGGTTCGTGGAGCAATACGTTGATGGACGACCAATCCTTGGCGATGGACATTCACCCTATTCGGGGACAAATATTGCTACTCAAGTTCCAGATGCCGCCGATGCAACACATCGTTGTAACCGAGGGGCTTTATCTCATTCCCCGACGCGATGGTCACGTTCTGATTGGTAGCACATTGGAAGACGTTGGTTTTGACAAATCTACCACCCATAGTGCCCGTGACACCCTATTCGATCACGCTTGCCAACTTTACCCCGCTTGGCGCAAGCAGCCCATTATCGATCATTGGGCGGGCTTGCGGCCTGGCTCACGGAACAACATCCCAACCATTGGCCGTCACGCCGAACTCAGCAACCTGTACGCCAATACAGGGCATTTTCGCTATGGTGTCACCATGTCTTTTGCCAGCGCGGAAATCCTGCTCAATGAAATCGAAGGCAATCCGCAACCCTTTGATGTCTCTGCCTATCGTTGGATTTAGGGAGGTGCGGATTAAATCTTCCGTTCGTGGTGAGCCTGTCGAACCATGAACGGAAGATTTAATACAATCAGCGTGTTAAATCCGCCCACCCTTCGACCGTTCGACAAGCTCACGGCTCAGGGCGAACGGATTTAATCAGCGTTTCCTTAGTGCTACTTAGCGCAGTATTCCTGCGTGGGCACAGCTTGTTTGATTTCATAAGGTGATTGCGGCATCAAAATAAACTCGCTTGCGCCGATTTTGCTGCTCGGATTACCCCAATCGTAGGTATAGCCTAGCCCCGTCCACGGTACGCCTGCCGAGGCTCTAAAACTCTTAAAGTAAAGCTGCTGATAAAACTGACCATAGTTTGGAATGTGATCGACAGCGGGAAACTGTTTCGGGACGGCGGCTTCGCATTGCGTATCGCTGGTTTCAGGATCGACGCAGGGACGAAACAAACTGGCGGGACTCACCCACATTTCCACAAATACGTCATATTGCCAATCTGGGGCTAAGCCCAAGTATTGCTTCAAGCGCAAATTCAACGCATCTTTGCTATCTGTGGCGGCTTGTTGGCAGAACTGCTTCACTTGCGGAGCCGCCGTTACCCACAAAGCGTAGTCTGGATTATCTGGGGTTTGAGTCTTGTTTTGCATAAACTGCTGATAGGCCGTCTGACTTTTCCAAGTGACAACCAATAACTTCGTTTTATCTGCATTCCAAACTAAATTGGGATTGTCAGGTTGAATCGCCCATAAAGTCTGCGCTTTCTCGCGTGACTCCACCCGCGCCGCATCCCAAACTGCCTGTTGATAGCGTTGCTGCACAGGCAGATCAGCACAGCCAACCAAAAACGAAGCACTGAGACACGCTATTATTTTTTTCGTGAACGACATGATAATCCCCCTAGTTAAAAGGGACGCATCTTAAAGGAAAAGCGGCCTATTTGTCCTCAAATTAACGCGAGTTCTAATAACTCCCTGATGCCAAGTTATCAAAACGGGTGTATTCGCCTCTAAAGGCTAACTCCACCTTACCAATCGGGCCGTTACGCTGTTTGCCGATAATGATTTCGGCTTTGCCTTTGTCGGGGGAGTCGCTGTTATAGACTTCGTCGCGGTAGATAAACAGGATTAGATCCGCATCTTGTTCAATCGCGCCTGATTCGCGCAAATCGGACATCACGGGACGTTTGTTGGGGCGTTGTTCCAAGCTACGATTGAGCTGGGACAAAGCAATCACGGGGACGTGCAATTCTTTGGCTAAGGATTTAAGCGAACGGGAAATTTCAGAAATTTCCGTGGCGCGGTTTTCGTTGGACTTACCTGCACTGCCGCTCATCAGCTGCAAATAGTCGATCACGATTAAGCCTAAGCCGTTGTTTTGTCGATGCAAACGTCTAGCGCGGGCGCGCACTTCCAAGGCCGACAACGCAGCACTTTCGTCGATATGTATCGGCGCATCATTGAGTTTTCCTAATGCCTGGGTCAAACGCCCCCAGTCATCATCTTGGAGTCGCCCTGTGCGTAAATCATGTTGATTCAAATTACCGACGGAACCCAACATCCGCATCGCCAGTTGCGCGCCACCCATTTCCATACTGAAAATCGCCACGGGCAACTTGCTGTCCAGCGCGACATTTTCGGCAATGTTAATCGAGAACGCGGTTTTACCCATACTGGGACGACCTGCCACAATGACCAAATCGCCAGGTTGCAAGCCCGAAGTCATGCGGTCTAAATCGGCAAAACCCGTTGCGGTTCCCGTGACATCGCTGGTATTGTCCCGCGCATATAAAGTTTCAATACGTTCAACCACTTGGGTCAATAGAGGCGGCATGGCAACAAAGCCTTGCTTGCCCCGTGAACCCGCTTCGGCAATTTCAAAGACTTTTCTTTCCGCTTCATCTAGCAACTGCGCGGCATCCCGTCCTGTGGGATTGAACGCACTGGCGGCGATGTCGCTACCGACTTCAGCCAGTTTGCGCATAATCGACCGTTCGCGCACGATTTCGCCATAACGGCGCACGTTGGCAGCAGATGGCACGTTTTGCGCCAATGAACCTAAATACACCAGCCCACCGACTTTGTCCAAATCCCCTGCAATTTCCAAAGCTTCCGCCACGGTAATCACATCGACAGGCTTTGCCTGTTCACTCAACTGCACAATTTGGCGATAAATCAGTTGATGATCGCGCCGATAAAAATCTTCGTGGGTAATCAGGTCGATGATTTTATCCAGCGCGCCACTTTCCAACAACAATCCACCCAAAACCGATTGCTCGGCTTCAACAGAATGCGGTGGGAGTTTGATTTGATCGACTTGTGCGTCAGCGGGAGGGAAGTGTTCCATTTGATAGACCTAGGTAAAGAAGGTGAAACGGGAAAGGTGAGAGGTGTGGGTGTGCGACAGTTTGTTTCACATTTCACGGAAAGGGGGAAAGCGTGAAACAAACTGTCGCGCTATCACATGCCTCCCCTTCGGTCTGGGGTCAACCCAGTAATTGCGGATTACGTGATAAAACGACTAACCTGACCTACGCAATTTACGCTGGGTCGAATGACAAAACCAATCGTTTTCCCAATGCCGCCGCCGCGCGATCCAGTGTACGCAAAGAAGGCCAATGTTTAGGGTCTTCCAGCCGCTTGGCGACAGGCCACGAGGTTTCTAATGCCCGCGCTAAATCGGCAAAACTACGTTCTCCCCGCGCCAACCGCAACAACAATGCCGCTTGGGTTTTCGCATCGGGGGTAATGTAATGCGCATCCATTACATTCAAACTGGGTACAGGCAGCGCGGGGCTATTGTCCGCGTGCCAGCCCAACATGGCAGACAACACTTCAACGGCATTAAACAACGCCTCATCCATTGACCCACCTTCAGTAAAGGTGTCAGGTAAATCCACAAACTGCACCAAAAACGAACCGTCTATTTGCTGCTCAATCAATGCTGGATACGCTATTTGCATGATATTCCTCACTTAAGTTTAACGCCGCTTTGGCGCGCAATGGCGGCAACCAAACCCACTCCCACCTCTTTGCTACCGTGTACAGGAACAGGCACCGCCTTACCGTCCTTCACCATAATGTGATGGCTGCCGTTGATTATATCCAACACCCAACCCGCCGCTTTGAGTTTAGTGATAAGGTCTTTTCCATTCATGGTCTGGATAATATATCTTTTTTGATTTACTTGAAACAAATAATTTCTGTGCGAAAAGGGAGACCGAAGTCTCCTTGTTTTTTCCTGCCATAGAGCGGGTTTTAACCCGACAGGGCGCGTGCAATGCGCGCCCTACGTTTCACATTTCACACCTTACTTACCCTTAAGCTGCGGCATCGCCAGCATCAGGTAATAGCCCATCGACCAGAGCGTGAGTAAGGCGGCGAGGTATAACAGCAACTCGCCCATAAATTGGCAGGGAATGCCGAATAGGGGTTGATGGAAGAGCAACAAAATTAACGCCGCCATTTGGAACGCGGTTTTGATTTTACCCAACATGGAGACCGCAACACTTTTGCTGGCACCGACTTTCGCCATCCATTCGCGCAGGGCAGAAATGGTGATTTCGCGCCCGATGATGATAAACGCCAAAACCACATCCGCACGCCCTAGTTTTACCAATAAAATCAAGGCAGCAGCGACCATCAGCTTATCGGCAACAGGATCAAGAAATGCGCCAAACGCCGAGGTTTGATCGAGCTTGCGAGCCAAATAACCATCTAGCCAATCGGTAATCGCGGCGAGCAAAAACACTGCGGTGGCGATGGAATTTTTAAGCTGAGGTGCTAGGGTCTGGTCGGACACGTAAAACACCGCCACAAAGACGGGGATTAACAGGATACGCAACCAGGTGAGTAAGTTTGGGATATTGTTTGGCATGGGCCTAGTGTAGCTGTTGGTAAATCTTTTCGGCAAGTGTTTTGCTAATTCCTTCGACTTGAGCGAGCTGATCCACGCTGGCTTGCTGCACTTCACGCAGCCCACCGAAGTGGGTTAATAGATTGCGGCGGCGCGCATCACCCACGCCCGCGATTTCCGCCAAGCTCGACACGGTGCGCGCTTTGCCACGCTGGGCGCGGTGTCCACTGATGGCAAAACGATGGGCTTCATCGCGGACTTGCTGGATCAAATGCAGGGCGGGATCGTTTTCAGGCAAACGTATGGCGCGCCCATCAGGAAAAATGAGCTGCTCCATGCCCGCTTTACGTTCCACGCCTTTCGCCACCCCGATCAACGCGATGTTCAGCCCTAAGGTCTGCATCACTTCCATGGCGATATGAAGCTGCCCCAAGCCCCCGTCAATCAAAATCAAATCGGGACGTGCGCCCTCCCCTGCGACTAGCTTTTGATAGCGGCGCGTCAGGGCTTGGTGCATGGCGGCATAATCGTCCCCGCCCGTGATCCCCGTGATGTGATAACGGCGATATTGCCCGTTGCGCATGGCAAGCTCTTCATACACCACGCATGAAGCCTGCGTCGCCTCGCCCATGGTGTGACTAATATCAAAACATTCTATACGTTGCAACTCTGGCATAGACAAATGTTCACGCAATTTATCCAGCCGCAATTGTTGCCCGCCCTGCTGCATGGCGCGTTGTTGCAACGCCAATTCGGCATTTTTCACAGCCATGGTCAGCCATTGTTTGCGCTCCTGCGTGGTGGCTTGCACCACGCGCACGGGATGCCCTGTTTGTTCAGTCAACAACTGCGCCAGCGTTTCGTCGGTCTGTGCGGTGTTCAATATCAGCAACGGCGGCACGCTGCGCTGCAAATAATGTTGGGCAATAAAGGCATCGGCGACATCTTCCACGCTGAAATCCTGCGCATGGTCGGGGAACAAACTTTTATCACCCAAATGCCGCCCGCCGCGCACCATCGCCAAATTCACGCACACCACGCCTGCCAGTTGCACCACGGCGATAATATCCGCATCGGTCGTGCCACCCGCCGACTCCACAAATTGCTGTTGCTGCACAATGTGCAAATCGCGCAATTGATCGCGCAGCACCGCCGCTTGCTCATAATTCATCGCCTCCGCCGCCGCTTCCATCGCGCTGCGCAAATGCTGTTCCACCGCCTGATGCTGACCGCGCAGCAACAACGCCACGTTGTGTATGTCCTTCCGATAATCTTCCGCCGAAATCAGCCCCACGCACGGCGCAGTGCAGCGACGAATTTGATGCTGCAAACAGGGACGAGTGCGATGGTTAAATACGCTGTCTTCACACGTCCGAATGCGGAAAATCTTTTGCAACAACTGGCTGCTGTCTTTGGCGGCAGACGAATTGGGATAAGGGCCAAAGTATTGATGCTGCTTATTCGGCGTACCGCGAAAATAAGTCAAACGCGGAAACTCATGCCCCGTCAACACCAAGTACGGATAGGTTTTATCGTCCCGAAACAAGATGTTATAGCGCGGCTTCAGCGACTTAATCAGATTATTTTCCAACAACAACGCTTCCGCCTCGGTGCGCGTGACGGTCGTTTCAATGCGCGCAATGTGCGACACCATCAAGCGGATACGCGGCGACAAGGTCGTTTTTTGGAAATACGACGACACGCGCTTTTTCAGTTGCTTGGCTTTCCCCACATACAACACCTCGCCTTTTTCATCGAAATAGCGATACACCCCTGGCAACAAGGGGAGAGAGGCAAGAATAGGTTGGGGATCGAACGTGTCCAAAGTCAGCAGCAAGCGATTCAAAGGGAGCGTGATTATACTAGGGAGGCGCTGATAAAATCTTCCGTTCTTGGTGAGCTTGTCGAACCATGAACGGAAGATTTAATGAAATCAGGTAATTAAATCCGCTCACCCTTCGACAGGCTCAGGCCGAGCGGATTTAATCAGCGTCTCCCTAGCCGCAACGCGCTTGCTGGGCGTTTAAAATGGGAAAGGTGAAGATGGACGCGCTGCTTCGCAGCTTGGTGAAACGAGAAAGGTGAAACAAACCGTCGCACGCCCACGCATTCCCCCTTGCTCGCCATGTTAAAATGCGCGCCCTTTTTACTGCCCTACTGCTTGTCATTTTTCTTTGGATTTTATAATTCAACGAATGATGGCAACAACATCTGATTATGGTGCCCTCTCGTTCCTATACTCAAGCCGATCTAGCCCGCTGGTACAGTCCTCGTGAATTGCAGAAGGGGCGTATTTGTCTGCCTGCGGTGAGTAATTTGTCTTTTAGTGCGACCGAGATCACGGCGCAGGTGAGGGGAACCGCACCGCACCCCTATCGGGTTAGGATTATTTTTTTGAACAATAAAAATCAACCGATAACTATACAGGCGGTGTGCAGCTGCCCAATGCGACACAATTGCAAGCATACGGCGGCGGTATTGTTGGCGGGATTGAACGCTACATCGCAGGTGCCGCGTGTGAGCGAAGTGGTGTTGGAATGGGCAGAAATGTTTAAGCAACCATACAAATTGCCCACGGCAAGCGCGCCTTCAGATGGGTTGTATTATCTTTTGAGTGTGTCCAAGGGCGATTATCAACCCGTGATCACCTTGTCCAAAGGCAAGCGTAAATTTAAAGGCTCATATCCAGAGGGACTAAAACCTTGGGACTTGAGCGAGCGGGTGTTTATAAAACCGCCGCAGTTTGTGCGCGAAGCAGATTTGGCGATGCTCCGTTTGTTGTGGCGGCAAGGAAAAACGGACGAGGGGTGGTCGCTGATGGGTGAATCGGGACACGCGCTTTTGACTCATTTGTTGGAAAGTGAGCGGTTTTGTTTAGCCGCCCGCCCTTTTACCCAGCCCAAAGAAACACCTAAGTTGCTCAAGTCAGGCAAGGCGCGTGCGGGTCAATTGGTTTGGCAGGTCGATGACACAGGGCGGCGGGTGATTCAACTGCAAAGCAAAAATGCGCCGCTGGTGTTGCCCCTGCCAGAAGCGACTTGGTATGTGGATCGTGCAACGGGTGAAGTCGGGCAGTTGACCTTAGCGCAAACCCCGTGGCGAGTGATGCAATTGCTGGATATGCCGCCGTTATCCGAACCCGATATGCCCGTGGTAGCAGAGGTATTGCGCGAAAGCGTGCCCGAATTACCCATGCCAGGGGTGATTAAACTGCGGCGCATGGCGGGCGGATTGCGTCCACGGCTGACGCTGGAAACAGTGAAATTGCCGTGGATGGAGCGTTTTCGCGGCTATGGTTATGGTTCGCAGATCATGGATATTGCATCGGTGAACCTGTGTTATGGCGAGGCTATCCTGCCGCTAAACCATGAGGGCGAATTTTTTACCTTGGAACAGGGCGAAACCGTGCGCGTGGTGCGCGATTTTGCGGCGGAAGTGCAGCGTGTTAAATCATTGGTGCAATATGGGCTAAAGGAAATGCCCCCTAGCACTTGGGTGCGAGATGTCCCGACTTATTGCTTGCACGATGCCGCCGCGTGGCAAGGTTTTATGCAGGAAAATTTACCGCAGCTACGCACGGCGGGTTGGGAAGTGGTGATGACTCCCGATTTCCGCCATCTGGTGCTGGAAGTGGAATCTTGGGAAGCGGATTTCCAAGCGACAGAAGACGGTTGGTTTAACTTGGACATGGGGATCGTGGTGAATGGACAACGCTTACCACTCGCCCCCTTGTTGCACGCCTTGTTCAAACGGGAAGCGCAATGGCTGGATGCGGATCAACTCGTCAACATGCCTGAAGAACAGCCCGTCACCTTGCAGCTCCCAGAAGGTGGGCGGGTGCAAGTGCCTGCTGGCCGCATCAAACCTTTGGCGCGCACGCTGATTGAATTATTTGATGGACAAGGTACAGGCGATACCCTGCCTTTGTCCCGCTATGATGTGGCGCGGATTGCCGCCCTGACCGATATGGCGCACTGGCAGTTCAAAGACCAAGCGGCAGTCACCACCTTAGCGCAACAACTACGTCAAACATCGGGCATACAAGCAGTCGAACCACCAACCGACTTTGGCATACAGCTCCGTCCCTATCAACAAGAAGGACTGGCTTGGCTACAGTATTTACGTGCACAAGGCTTAGGCGGCATTTTGGCGGACGACATGGGGCTGGGCAAAACCGCGCAAACGTTGGCGCACTTGTTGCTAGAAAAGCAAAGCGGGCGCATGGATAGACCGTCCTTGGTAGTATTGCCCACTTCATTGATTTTCAACTGGAAACATGAAGCCGCCCGCTTTGCGCCCGCGTTAAAAATGCTGTCTTTGCACGGCAAAGAACGTGCGGCGCATTTTGACAGTATTCCGCAACACGATGTGATTCTGACCACCTACCCTCTGTTGTGGCGCGATGAAGATACGCTTGCCCGCTATGATTATCACCTGCTGATTTTGGACGAAGCGCAGATGGTCAAAAACGTCACCAGCCAAGCGGCACAAGTGGTGCGCAAGCTCAACGCCCGTCATCGCTTATGCCTCACGGGTACGCCGCTGGAAAATCATTTGGGCGAACTGTGGGCGCAATTCGATTTTCTGTTGCCAGGGCTATTAGGCAACAGCAAAACCTTCACCAAAGCCTGGCGCACCCCCATTGAAAAACAAGGCAACGTGCTGCGTCGCGAACTACTGGCAAAACGCATCAAACCCTTTATCCTGCGGCGACGCAAAGAAGATGTGGCACGCGAATTACCCGAAAAAACCGTGATTGTGCGCAGCGTGGAACTGGCGGATGCGCAACGCGACCTGTACGAAGCCGTGCGCGTGGCAATGGACGAACGGGTGCGCACCGAAATTGCCAGCAAAGGCTTGGCGCGCAGCCACATTGTGTTGCTAGACGCGCTGCTCAAACTGCGTCAAGTCTGTTGCGACCCGCGCTTAGTCAAATTAAGCCAAGCCCAAAAAGTCAAAGAAAGTGCCAAACTCACCCTGCTCATGGACATGCTGCCCGAACTGGTCAGCGAAGGACGGCGCGTGCTGGTATTTTCACAATTTACCACCATGCTAGACTTTATCGCCGAAGCCTTGGACAAAGCTAAACTCGGCTACGTCACGCTCACAGGCGACACGCAAGACCGCGAGGGCGTGGTGCGCCGCTTCCAAGAAGGCGAAGTCCCCATTTTTCTGATTAGCCTTAAAGCGGGCGGCGTGGGTCTCAACCTCACCACCGCCGACACCGTCATTCACTACGACCCGTGGTGGAATCCCGCTGCCGAAAACCAAGCCTCGGATCGCGCCCATCGTCTGGGGCAAACCAAAAACGTGTTTGTTTACAAGCTGGTGGTTGCGGGCAGTATCGAAGAAAAAATCCTCGCCCTACAAGAGAGAAAAGCCATCCTCTCCGCAGGCATCCTGTCCGAAGACACCAACAGCATGAGCAAATTCGGCGCAGAAGACATCACTGCACTATTGGCTCCGTTACCGACCGAGGAGTGAAGGCATGGGCGTGCGATAAAAAAACAGGTCTCCCCTCGCCCACTTGTGGGAGAGGGGCAGGGGGAGAGGGTGCGCCGAAGGCGCGAATTGCATTCAAATAAGCGCGCGGGCAACGCGCTCCTGAAAATATGAAACATGTTGTTTTTAAATGAAATTCCACCCCCACCCTAACCCTCCCCCTGCTAGGGGGAGGGAACAAAGTTGTGTAGATCCCTATGCATCTCAGGGGGAGACACGAATCCTATAGTTCAGCCCCATTAAACCAACGTAGGAAAACCTCGCGTTTGGGCGGCGCATAAAATCTTGCTTTTTTGTAGTGCATCACTATACTCACCGCTACAAATTCCCTTTCTCGGTATGCACACCATGACTGCCACTACCTTCCCCATGTCGATACGCATTGATGCCAGCGCGCGCGAAAAGCTCAAACAAATTGCTGCACGCCAAAAACGCACGGCACACGCACTGGCGACCGAAGCGATCAACAATCTAATTGAACAAGAAGAGAAAAAACACGCATGGAATCAAAGCTGTGCCGATGCGTTGCATCATTATGATGAAACGGGATTGCACGCTACTCATGTCGAAGTGATGACATGGATGGATTCATTGGGGACAGAGAATGAATTAGCCACGCCAATATGCCACAAATAAACTACTCAAAAGCTGCGCTGGCAGACCTAGAAAGAATCACCCAATACCTGCTTTCAAGAGATAAAGAAGTGGCAAAACGGGCAATCAAAACCATTCGAGATGCACTTCAACGACTTGCCGTTTTCCCCGAAAGTTTCCGCCCTGTTCCTTATAGTGGACCCCGAATTTCAGACAGTGAATTAAGATGGTAGCCTGCAGTAAAAGAGGAGCAGGTGATGAGTGAAAGCCGACGTAAAAACTTCACGGGCGAGTTCAAGGCGAAAGTGGCACTTGA
>JAQTYN010000091.1 GCA_028688275.1 Gallionella sp.
GGATGAATTGATGAAATTTATGGCTCTCAAAAATAGCGTCCACCTCAATTCTTCCTGATTATTAAGCGGTGAAAATGGACTTCGGAAAATTAAACTTTAGGAGAAATTTGAATTGAGAATTGCTGCCATTGATACGCCAAATTGGTGCTAAACGCCTTTGCAACGTATAATCCCAAGCCAAGTTCACCATCCAATGGATGAATCCCCACCCGATATTCGGTGAATGACAAATAAATCAACATCCACCTTAGCTGAGCCAATTTTTTAGGTTTTTGTTGTTAATCTGCCGCCTTATGACCATTCAACCCCTGATACCCCTCACTTCTCCAAGTTTTAAGATCCTGCCGCCGTTGTCTTTGTACATACACATTCCATGGTGCGTGCGGAAATGTCCTTATTGCGACTTTAATTCGCACGAGGCGCGCAGCAGTTTTCCTGAGCAGGAATATGTCGCAGCTTTGGTGCGGGATTTGGAAATGGCATTGCCGCAGATTTGGGGGCGTAAGGTTTACACGATTTTCTTTGGTGGCGGTACGCCCAGTTTATTAAGCGGCGAGAGTGTGGCGGAGATTTTGTGCAACGTGCGCATGTTGCTGCCGCTATCCTTAGATGCTGAAATCACCTTGGAAGCCAATCCTGGCACGGTGGAAGCGGCACGCTTTGCGGCATATCGCGATGCGGGCGTGAATCGTTTATCCATGGGGATACAAAGTTTTAACGATACGCATTTGCACACTTTGGGACGCATACACAGCGCGGACGAAGCCAAACGTGCCATTGACATCGCACGAGCGCATTTTGACAATTTCAATTTGGACTTGATGTACGCCCTGCCCAATCAAACCTTGGATGAAGCACTGTTGGATGTGCGCACGGCACTAAGTTTTTCGCCCACACACTTATCGTGTTATCACCTGACCATCGAACCCAATACGCTGTTTTACCATCAGCCGCCTACGGTGCCAGACGATGACAGCAGCAGTGAAATGCAGGATGAGATTGAAAAGGAGTTGGCAAATCACGGCTATCAACATTATGAAACCTCCGCGTTTGCCTTACCCAACCGTCGCGCCAAACATAATTTGAATTATTGGCAATTTGGGGATTATTTGGGCATCGGTGCAGGTGCGCACAGCAAAATCAGTTTTCACGACAAAATCGTGCGTCAAGCCAGATACAAGCAACCGCAAGCTTATATGAGCCATGTCGCTGCGGGCACGCCTATTCAAACCGAATCTATTATCCCCAAAAATGAACTTGGTTTTGAATTTATGATGAACGCCCTGCGCCTGAACGAAGGTTTCTCCAGCACCCTCTTTCAAGAACGCACCAACCTGCCCTTGCACAGCCTACAACGCGAACTGGCACAGGCAGAACAACGCGGCTTGATCACACGCGATCACCTTCAAATCGCTCCCACCGTACAAGGACAACGCTTTTTGAATGATTTACTGGAGATTTTCCTAAAATCTTGAAGCAACGAAACCTGTTCTGACTGCACTTCAATTCCCTACCTTCATCCATTTGTCATGGTTTGGTGATAATGCGGTAAAATCGCGACAAATGATTGCGCACCTAGAAAACCCCCTATTTTGTTGCTTCCGCGATGGCGGGAGCCAAGTTAAATCCACAAACTGGATTCCCGCCTTCGCGGGAATGACGGATTTTTCGAGCTGTCCAATTATTTTTGCAACCACCCCAAGTTTGTCACGCCTACACCCCCCGACACCATGAGCTTTTGGCATACCGCTATCGAGTTTTTCTGGCATGAGGAATTTTTGCCTGTCATGGTCATCGCCTTGTGCTTGACCTTTCTGCTGTATCACTTCCTTAATGACACGCGCAAAAACATACTGAACACCCTGACGTTCTTTATCGCCTGTGAATTTTTGCGCTTTTTCAGCGGCATTCTTTTTGCATTACAGTTTGTTTCGACTGCGGGCATTTTGCGTGAAGTGGGGGCGATTGGCGCGGGGATTGCGATCATCCGCTTATGGGGCATATTGACCTTTCGATTTGTGCTGCCACGGGCGTATTTAACGCCGCCACGGATTGCTGAAGATATTTTTGTGATTGTCGCGTATGCCGCTTGGGGGCTGGTGAGACTACGTTTTGCAGGTCTAGATTTGGGTAGCATCGTCGCGACATCTGCCATGATTACTGCCGTGGTGGCATTTGCCATGCAAGACACCTTGGGCAACATTTTGGGCGGACTGGCTTTACAACTGGACAATTCCATTGAAATTGGCGATTGGATAAAAGTGGATGACGTAACAGGTCGTGTCGTCGATATACGCTGGCGATCGACACTGGTGGAAACCCGCAACTGGGAAACGGTGGTTTTTCCCAATAGCCAATTGATGAAAGGTAAGTTTTTGGTGCTGGGGCGACGCATGAATCAACCCGTGCAATTACGCCGTTGGATTTGGTTTAACGTCAATCTCAACATCACCCCCACTAAAGTTGCGGGGACGGTAGAAGATGCTATCGTCAAAGCAAACTTGGCAAATGTCGCTAACACCCCCGCACCCAGTTGCGTACTCATGGAAATGGACAAAGGCTGTGCGCGTTACGCGCTACGTTATTGGTTGACCAATCTAGCTGTCGATGACCCAACCGATGCCATGGTGCGCTGGCATATTTACGCAGCTCTGGAGCGTGAAGGCATTAAGCTGGTATTGGAAGAACACAGCATGCATTTAATCAAAGAAAATGAAAAATTTGAAGAAATGGCGCAGCGGCATGAATTAGAACGAAGGATTAAAACCCTGCATCGCGTTGAGCTGTTTGCTCAAATGAGCGACAAGGAGCTAAAACACCTCGCTACACATTTAAAGTACGCGCCCTTTGCACGAGGCGACCTAATTTCTAAACAAGGTGCGATTGCTCACTGGCTATATATCATTATCAACGGCGATGCGGAAGTTTATGTTGAGGCGAGCGATGGGACTAAACACACGCTCAATATACTCAGCAAAGGCAATTTCTTTGGTGAAATGGGCATGATGACGGGGGCTCCACGCTCCGCATCGGTACTCGCCAAAACAGATGTAGAGTGCTACCGACTGGACAAAGCGGGCTTTGAAGGCATTATGCAAGCTCGTCCTGCCATTGCAGACGAAGTGACGCACATATTGGTTAGCCGTCGCGCTGAACTGGATCGCGTGCTGCAAGATGCGGGTGAAACCATCAAACTCAAAGAACCCCGTGTACAACACAACGAAATACTCGCAACTATAAAAGGATTCTTCGGTTTGTAGTATCATCCGCACCGCAATTTTCAGACATTAAACAGCCCACTTCATTCGTCATCGGTCGCTGTAAGGAGAACAGTATGAAAGTATCATTTTTGGATTTTGAAAACCCAGTCGCAGAATTAGAAGACAAAATCGAGCAACTACGCTATGTGCAAGACGATTCTGCTTTAGATATTGCCGACGAAATTTCGCGCTTGTCCAAGAAAAGCGAAGCACTGACTAAAGACATTTACACTAAGCTCACGCCTTGGCAAATTTCTCAAGTGTCTCGACATCCTCAACGTCCTTACACCCTAGATTACATTGAACATTTGTTCACCGATTTTCAAGAACTACACGGTGATCGCAGCTTCGCCGATGACAAAGCCATTATCGGCGGCTTGGCGCGTTTCAACGGTCAAAGTGTTATGGTCATCGGCCACCAAAAAGGTCGCGACACCAAAGAAAAAATCATGCGCAACTTCGGCATGCCCCGTCCAGAAGGCTATCGCAAAGCCATGCGCTTGATGCGTTTAGCTGAAAAATTTGGCATTCCCATCATGACCTTTATTGACACCCCTGGTGCTTACCCAGGCGTGGGCGCAGAAGAACGTGGTCAGTCCGAAGCCATTGGGCGCAATCTATATGAAATGAGCGAATTGCGAGTGCCGATTATCTGCACGGTGATTGGTGAAGGCGGATCAGGCGGCGCGTTGGCAATTGCTGTCGGCGATGCGCTGCTGATGTTGCAATACAGCACCTACTCCGTGATTTCCCCCGAAGGTTGTGCCTCTATTTTGTGGAAAAGTGCCGCCAAAGCCCCTGAAGCCGCCGAAACTCTGGCGATTACCACCACACGTCTGAAAGCCTTGGGCTTGGTCGATAAAATCATTCCAGAACCTCTAGGTGGCGCACATCGCAACTATGCTGCCACCATGACCAGCGTGCGCAAAGCTTTGCAAGAAACCTTGAAAGCTGCCCAAAGCCTCCCCCCCGCGACGCTGGTACAAACCCGTTTCAATCGCATCATGAACTTCGGCAAATGGAAAGAAGTGGCGTTGAGCTAGTTGCTGTAGGATGCGCCGAGTGCTGCATCTGTTCTGCTAGGGAGGTTCTGATTAAATCCGTTCGCCCTGAGCTTGTCGAAGGGTGAATGGATTTAATGTATTGATTTTATTAAATCTTCCATTCATGGTTCGACAAGCTCACCACGAACGGAAGATTTAATCAGCGTTTCCCTAGCGCACGCAGTAAAAAGTGAATCGTGCGCACGGTGCACCCTACTCGTCCTCAATCAGCCACACGATTTCACCCTTGCTGACACATCAAATGATACTTTCCGCCCTTCACCTCCCCGCCCACAGCCGTATTCTTGTTGGCTTGAGCGGCGGGGTGGATTCGGTGGTGTTATTGCATCAGCTACACCAACTCGCCCCGCGTTTTGATTGGCAATTATCCGCGCTACACGTCCATCACGGCATCAGTCCGAATGCCGATGCGTGGGCGGACTTTTGTGCGGAATTTTGCGCGGCATTGGGCGTGAAGCTGCATATCGAGCGGGTCAACATTGCGCCGTTGCGCGCCGAACACGGGGTGGAAGCAGCGGCGCGAACGTTGCGACGGGCGGCGTTTGCGCGCTATGAATGCGATTTTGTGGCATTGGCACATCATGCCGATGACCAAGCCGAAACGGTGTTGTTGCAATTGCTGCGTGGCGCGGGCGTGCGCGGGGCAAGTGCCATGCCTGTAGGTCGGGTTTCAACCCGACAAAATCACCATGAAGATGTCGGGTTGAAACCCGACCTACGGTTTGTCCGTCCCTTGCTGACCACTTCTCGCGCGGACATTGTGGCGTATGCCCACGCCCATCAATTGCGCTGGATAGAAGACGAAAGCAACCAAGATGACCACTATTCGCGCAATTTTTTACGGCAACATATCACCCCGCGCTTAGCCGAAAAATTCCCCGCCTATCGCCACACCCTCGCCCGCAGCGCGCAACATTTCGCCGAAGCCAGTCAATTATTGGACGAATTAGCCCAACTCGACGCGGGCGAAACCAGTGCCACGTTGGCAATCGCTCGTTTGCAAAGCCTCAACCCCGCCCGTTCCAAAAACTTGTTGCGCTATTTTTTAGACCAACACGGTGCGCCCATGCCGCAAACCGTGCAACTGGACGAAATGCTGCACCAACTTTTGACCGCGCGCCAAGATGCTGCGGTGTGCGTGGAATATGGTGATTGGCAAGTGCGCCGCTATCAAGGCAACATCTACGCCCTCCCCGCCTTGCCTGAATTTAACAAAGACTTGGTATTGCAGTGGCAAGGAGAAGGCGAACTGGACTGGCCGCCACTCAATGCCCACCTGATTTTCAAAACCGTGGGTACGAATTTATTCGTACAACTCGACGAAAACCATGCCAATTTGTCGCACCTACAACTCATCGTCATCGCTTTGGATAACGCCGAATCCTTAACCTTGCGCCTGCGCCAAGGCGGCGAAACCCTACGCCCCCACCCCCAATCCCCCACCCGTACCGTGAAAAATTTATTGCAAGAACACGGCGTGCCACCTTGGCTGCGAGAAAGGTTGCCATTGGTATATTGCGGAGAGAGATTGGTGGCGGTGATAGGGGGGTAGCGAGTGCCACCATACCCGCTTAACCGCCGCAGACAATGGCTATTTTTTATTAAATTCATACGAATGGCTATTCTGAGCAATGGGGCGACCTTGCGCAGCAAAACGTTGAGAGGTGACTGCCTTGCTGCGAATGTTAAAACGTCAGCACTTTGTCAGATTCCTCCACGATACGGTATAAATCACTCATTGTTGACATAGGGCAAACATCCGATCCTTCGGATTGACGAATTTTTAAACAAGTACCGCAAGCGAAAATTTTGCCATTTGCGCTGATAAACGATTGAATTTGTTCAGTCACCTTGAATTTATTTGTATCAATCGCTTCACATTCCACGCCTTTCGCCAGCAAAAACACCTGTACGCTGTCGCCATTTTTCAGCGCGAAAATCCCTAATCGAAACGCATTCCACACCGTTTCAGCATCATTCGAATAAATCACGATACCTAATTCCACTTCTAATTCATAAGTTAATTAATAAGTGCCGCCCTAATCCATGGCCACGAAACAATTGATCTGACCTTGCTCGGGTTTTCTTCGAGGTTTTTTAGTCCCAAAACCAAATGGTCTTCC
>JAQTYN010000043.1 GCA_028688275.1 Gallionella sp.
AGTGCGACAGCAAAAACGCGTTTAGAAATAGAAACAAAAACACGGGGCAGCGCCGACCAGCTGCATGAAATAGGCGACCCTCTTAAACTAGACACATTATTGTCTTGACCGAGGGGTCCACTTTACCATTTTTTTGAGCATCTTTCGCCCAATTGCAGGCACTACCAAAGTCTCCCTTCAAGAAATGCACAAACGAAATGTTGGATCGTGCATTGAAGGCAGTTGACGATAACTGAAGTGCCTTGTTCAGTTGCACCAAACTGTTATCCAACTGCTTTTGAGTCCAAAGGAAGCGGCCATAGTCAACGAACGCTACGGGAGAAACCTTGGATTTCGATACGGCCAATTGGAAGAAACGTTCCACTTCACTAGGTGAGCCGTCGCGCACTGAGGTCACAAGGGCGAAGCCATGGTAAGCGTCACCGTTCTCTGGGTCGAGAAGCCATGCTTGGTTAAAACGTAACACGGCGGTAGCAACATCTCGCTTCACCCAAGACGACCAGCCAGACTGCAAGGCCTGTCTTGCCCCTTCTTCTCGTGAGAGTTCTAGTTTCTCAATTGATGCGATAAACATTGCATCAATGCGCTTCATTGCCTCAGTCTTCTTGCTCTCTCCAAACATTGGAAGTAGATTTATGGGAAGTGAATCAGCGAGCGCTGAACCAATACTAAGCAACGCGGCGATTGACGCAAGTAGCCAGTAACGCTTCATTTGATTGCCTTTCATCTTATGTGGAAAACGGAACATCATTTGCTACCCCCAACGTGGAGGTCACCGGCGCTGCGCGGCTTTATCGCGCAGCGTCCGGTGGACCGCAGGGTTAGCGATCATTAGGTACGGACCCATGTCTTCAATGGCCTCTCGTTCGAGCACACCGACAGAAACGCTCACTCCAGCTGCCTTGAGGATTTCAATCCCTGCGCTGGAGTTGCGGGGGTCTGGGTCCAGCATGGCAACGATGACGTGCTTTATGCCACGAGCCACCAATGCCCTTGCACACGACGGAGTTCTGCCATGAAAGGAACAGGGTTCAAGCGTAACGAATGCAGTAACGTTCGATAGGTCGCCGACCACCTGAGAGAGAGCCATTGCCTCCGCGTGATGTTGCCCTGGCGGCAGAGTAAAGCCGCTCGCAATCACTCTCCCATCCTTCACCAGCACGCAACCCACGGGTGGATTTGGAAGGCACGTTGGCAATGCCTTTTGGCCCTCCAGCAGGGCGAGACGCATGAAGTCTTCGGCGAGAGGGGACATGATCGCTAACGTAAAGTAGACACCATAACGCAACTAAATGCTTTAGCTGGACAGGTGGATAATTGGTTATTCATAAAAAATACTTGTTTTATATCAATGAAAAGCGTGATTTTAGTACACCTTGATTTTAAGTAATGCAAATTTGAAACACACCTGCGATGCTTGAAAATTCTGCTACCTCACATCCTACCAGACTGCTTGAGCAAGTCGTAGATCGTTTGCGCGTGGGGCAAAGAGGGCAGCTTCGCATTTAATTTTCCGAAATCATACCACGTCGCCCACGCACTATCGGGTTCATGTCTAGGAAGGAGCTGATTTATTCGGTTTTGTAGTTTTTGCTGAAGAAAAAACACTTTTTTATCAATGGACTGGATTCCGACCTTCGTCGGAATGACGAATAAATCAGTGTCGCCCTAGCAGTATTTCATCTTGGACATTGGGGCAAATCAACATAATGACAGCGTGATCGGAGTGAATGCTACGATGCTAGACCTGATCCAACGTTTTGCAATTGCTCCCTAAGCCACCAGCACCACACCAATGATTAACACACCCAGTGTTAGGTTCACAGCCACCAGCTTCCGAATTTTAGCCAACATGTCACCCGCTTCTTTCCAACGTTGTTTTGCGACATGTAAGCTAAAGGGAACGTAGCAAGCAAAGAAGACATAGCCGTAAATCAGCATCATCGTGATGCCCAATGCCAGCATGATGTGGACATGGCGCGGGACTTGGCTAATCCCGCCATAGAGGTAAATCATGTAAAAACCGCTGATTAGCAACACGCATATTGCGCCCCATACCCAATTGAAAAAATGATGGAACACGGCATGCCACAAGCGCAATCGCATGGGCGGTTCCAGTGCCTCCACTGCCGCAGGGCGCAGTACCATATACGCAAAGAACATTCCTCCCACCCAAACCAGTACGGCCAGTAAGTGGATAAATTTAAAAATAAACATGGTCATAGGCACGAAATATAGTGAGACGCGGATTGTGTTTGACCCATTGCCTGCCCGTCAAGGGAATTATGGAGAAGCTCGATGCGTATCGCTTGCGTGTTGTTTTGCTTCCCACCATTGAGGTAGATTGGGATTGAAGTATTGCCATGCGATGCCGTGATAACTGGGATGACGTAATTGCACCATGCTGATGATCACTGTCACGCAAAATGCTACGCCAAACGTCACGCCCCAACTTGGTTGCCCCTGCGTCAAGGTACCTGCTGCCAATCCCAAAAACACACCAGCCCAAATCAACTCGCGACTGCGTGCCATACGTAGTACATTGCAAAACAAGAAAAAATGTCCTACGGTGAAGGCAATCACTATGCCTAAAGCGAGGTCAATCCGCCCAACACCGACCGCTGCAATTGCGCCTATCCATAACACCACGAGGTCGGTACGGGAGAGGCGAAAGCCAGGGGAAAAAGAACGAGCCATGACTACACTTCCTACTTCACAGGAATTTTCATGCCCTGTTCTATCGGCACGGCTGTTACCGAATTCTTAGGGCTGCCATTGATGAGTTTGTCGGTGTAGGTCAAATATACCAAGGTATTGCGGGTGGGATCGACCATGCGGACGATATGCAGGGTTTTGAATATCAACGAGCGGCGTTCGGTGAAGACGGTTTCTTGTTTGGGTACGGCTTCGGTGAATTTAATGGGGGCGACTTGGCGGCAGGCGATGGAGACATCGGAAAGCTCTTCTGCCACGCCGATTGCGCCCGTCAACCCGCCGCGCTGGGGTTTGGAGACGTAGCAAGACACGCCTTGCACTTTGGGGTCGTCATATACTTCGACCACCAGTTGATGTGAGCCAAGTAATTTCCACTCGGTATTGACATGGCCGATTTCTTCAGCCAAAACGACGGAAGAACACAGTAGCAGCGCGATAAGGAGGCGTAATTTCATCATTTTTTCCTGAAAGGGTTAGGGGAGAAGGATAAGTATCTACACAACTTTAAAATGCGGCAAACCGCTGCATCGTCATTCCCGCGAAGGCGGGAATCCATGGGTATTACCCTATTTCCGTAAAAATACAGCTATCGAATGCTTTAGGAAGACATTGGTTAAATCTGTTCGCCGTGAGTCGAGAGCAGTGAGCTTGTCGAACGGTCGATTTAATTCATTGAGTTTGTTAAATCTTCCATTCATGGTTCGACAAGCTCACCACGAACGTAAGAATTAATCAGTGTTTCCTTGGTTGCTGGCAATGTTGTGGCAAATTCAAAGTAGATTCCAGCCTTCGCGGGAATGACGGCAAGGTGGAAAGCGTTGTGTAAATATCTATGGGAGAAGACTCGCAACCCTTGTTTGAAGCGGTGGTTTTACCCTTTTCCATTCACTCTTCTCCCTTCACCCTAAATCTTTTTTCCATCCAGCTTAAATACTGCCACGGGTTCTTTTTTGCCTTTTAACACGATATGGCGGACAAATTGTGTCTGGTATTGGCTGTCCAAATAGCGGAGCGTGGTTTCACCGATGAGGATGCGGCAGTCTTGATCCAGTTGGTTATTGCCTTCTAAATCACGAATTTCTTCCAAGCGCGCAGCGGTGTTGACGGTGTCACCGATCACGGTATATTCCAGTCTTTCTGAACTTCCTAAGGTGCCCGCCGCGACTTCTCCCGTAAAGATGCCGATCCGAATCCCAACGGGCGGGAGTCCCCGTTCGACAAAATTCAGATTGAGTTGCTGTATGGCATCACGCATGGCTAAAGCGCAGTCCACTGCGCGCTGGGCTTCTTCAGCGATGTTGTCGGTGGTGGTGCGGGAAGAGGGCATGCCAAACACCGCCATAATGGCATCGCCTATGTATTTGTTCACCACGCCGTGATATTCAATGACAATTTTGGACATGACATCCATGTATTGATTCAGCCAATCGAATAGGGTGTGCGGATCCAGTTGCTCGGAAATAGTTGTAAAACCGCGAATATCGGTGAACATCACGGTTGCCGTCACTTGTTGCGGCGGTGGGCGACGGTCATTGAGAAATTGATCGCGTTGTTGCCACATGGTCTCGGCGACTTCATGGGAAACATGCTTGGAGAAAATCTGCATCAACTGGATTTTCTGGCTGCGCTCTTGTTCGGATTGGCTTTGCAAATAGTCGTGCAAAAACTTGATTTCTAGGTGATTCTTGACCCGAAGCAGCACGATAGGCGGGCTGATGGGTTTGTGTATAAAGTCGGCGGCTCCAGCGGCAAAGGCGGTTTCTTCGTCTTCCACTTCCGTTTTGGAGGTGAGGAAAATCACAGGAATATGGTGCGTAGCGGGATTGGCTTTGAGACGGCGACAGACTTCGTAGCCATCAATCCCTGGCATCATCACATCCAGCAAAATTAAATCAGGCTGGGCAGTCGCGGCAATTTCTAAGGCTTTGGTGCCATTGTTGGCGACTTTGACGCGGTAATGCGGCTTGAGTATCTCGTTTAACATCGTGAGATTGATCGGGGTATCGTCCACCGCCAGTATCGTTGGACGTTGTTCAAGCGTCATAGCATATCCTTTTGATTGGGGTTATATTTTTCCCGAATCTTGATCGTGGGCGTGTTTTCTATACAGTGCGGTCATGCTGCCCGATAGTAGCAAACCAAATACCGCGATAATGACGTAGATGCCAAAATCCAGTTTTTCCATGACGGCGTACAGTGTCAACATCGCGAAAATGCTGAGATTTTCATTGAAATTTTGCACGGCAATCGAGCTGCCCGCACCCATCAGTAAATGTCCGCGATGTTGTAACAAGGCGTTCATCGGCACGACAAAGTAGCCGCCCATGGCACCAATAACGATCAGTAAGGCGGTCGCCAAAACGCTGTTGGTGACAGGAATCATCAATAAAACCATCAGCCCCATGGCAATGCCGACGGGCAGTACCTTCACAGAGTGTTCTAAGCGGACAAATTTTGCCGCGATGACTGAACCAATGGCAATGCCCACCGCAACCCATGCGGTCAGTTTGGCGGCATTCGCCATGTCGTAATGCAGCGCGACCGCCGCCCACCCCAGTACCAATAGACGTAGCGTCGCACCTGCCCCCCAAAACAGGGTGGTGACCCCTAGCGAGACTTGCCCCAGCGGATCGCGCCAGAGTAATTTAAAATTATGTGCAAAATCAGTCAGTAAGAACCACGCGCTGTTATTCAGTGGTTTGTGGTCAATCGCAACTTTGGGGATATACAGATTAAAAATGGCTGCCAACATATACACCAGCACAATGATGCTGATGGCTAATTCTGGCGGGGAATCTATGCCTGTGGTGAATAGCGGTATATCCCACCAGTCCAACATGGGGGTTGCAATCGTGGGGGTAATGAGTACACCGCCGACTATCGCGCCCATCACAATGGCTGCGACGGTCAGTCCTTCCATCCAACTATTCGCCAAGACCAGTTTGCTAGGTGGTAGGTACTCAGTGAGAATGCCATATTTGGCAGGTGAATACGCCGCTGCACCTAGCCCCACCAAGGCATAGGCAACCAAGGGATCTATGCCAAATAGCATCGCCAGACAGCCCAAAATTTTGATGTTATTGCTCAGGAACATCACTTTCCCCTTGGGGAGCGAGTCGGCAAATGCACCGACAAAGGGGGCTAAGACGATATAGGAAAAGATAAATGCACCCTGCAAAACGGGGGTGTGCCAACTGGGCGCGTGTAGTGTTGTGAGGAGTGCAATCGCCGCAAATAGCAACGCATTGTCGGCAAGGGCAGAAAGGAATTGCGCAGCGAGGATAATGTAAAAGCCGATATTCATTCGGGAGAGGTGCTCATTTTTTGTGAGTGCGATTTATATCACGAAAGCAACGCCCCTGCTATGATTGCACACCTTTTTTGCTGTGACCTTGCCATGCCGCGTCCCATTTTTGCTCAACTAGACTTGAATGCTTTAGAAAATAATCTGCATGTTGCACGTCGCATGACCCGTGCCCGCATCATGGCGGTGATTAAAGCGGATGGCTATGGTCATGGGTTGTTACGGGTTGCGGACGCGTTAAGGCAGGCCGATGGATTTGCTTTGTTGGATTTACAAGAGGCGATTCAATTGCGTGAAGCGGGATTTCGGCAAACTATTTTGTTGCTAGAAGGATTTTTTAGTGTTGAAGACTTGCCCCTACTTGCCGAATATCAGATCACCACGGTGATACACAGTCCGTGGCAAATAGCTTGTTTAGAGGCTTATCCTGAACGTAACACCTTGGATGTGTGGTTAAAGGTTAATACTGGCATGAATCGTCTTGGTTTTTTGCCGTCCGAGGTCAGTGCGGTCATAACGCAATTGGAGCAACATGCCGCAATACGCGACATTACCTTAATGAGTCATTTTGCCCATGCAGACGAAGCCCGTGGCGTGGCAGAACAATTGTCGGTCTTTCATGATCTGGCGGCTCCTTATCGTAGAGGACGCTCAATCGCCAACTCAGCGGCATTGATTCGTTATCCGCAAACGCATGGCGACTGGGTGAGGGCGGGGATAATGTTGTATGGCGCGTCACCCTTTGCGGATACCAGCGCGCAGCAATTGGGTTTGCGTCCCGTGATGACCTTGAACAGCCGCATCATTGCGGTGCAACACTTACGCACAGGCGATGAAGTCGGTTACAGCGCGGTATTTAAAGCTGACCGTGCCATGCGTATCGGTATCGTGGCGTGTGGCTATGCCGATGGCTATCCACGTCATGCCGCCAATGGTACGCCGATAATGGTCGATGGCGTGGCCACTTGCACGCTAGGGAGGGTGTCGATGGATATGCTTTATGTGGATCTCAGTCCTGTTCCCAAAGCCCAAGTGGGCAGCAACGTGGTGTTATGGGGAGAAGGAATGCCAATTGAACAAGTTGCCCGTGCGGCGGGGACGATTAGCTATGAGCTGATGTGCGCACTGGCAAAACGTGTGCCAATACGGGAAGGTTAGACTTGCCAAGTTCCGCCACTGCCGCTAATGGACGTGTGGCTTGGCGTGCTATTGGCTTTCCGACTGACGACTGGTGGGTTGCGTCGCGGTGGGGAGTAATTGTCCAATCAGCCCTTTATCCCATTTGGGTTTAATCAGGTGCATCCCATGCACACGCTTGACGGCATGTAGAAAATACACCCCTCCGCTGACTGCCCACCAACGATCTCCCGCCGCTTCCATAAAGGCGAAACGTTCTTCCAACCAATGACTTTGGCTAAAAGGCGGGGCATAAGCCGCAAAGCGTCCGCCGACCACTTCAAAGCCCAATAATGCCAGCCAATCTTTCAATCGTGTGAGTGCGATAAATTCACCACACCACGGATAGCCTTGCTGATTTCCCCATCTGCGTTGCAAGCCCCATAGACTGTAGGGATTGAAGCCGCTGATGATTAAATTTCCTTCGGGGATCAACACGCGCTCGACCTCGCGCAACACTTGATGTGGCTGTTCTGCAAATTCTAAGATATGCGGCATGACCACTAAATCCAGACTGGCGCAAGCAAAGGGTAATTCGTGGCAACATAGTTGCACGGCCGAGCCCGCTTCGTTTGATCCCTTAAATCGAAAGGGCATGCGATTGGCGGATAAAAAGTCTTGTGTGGGTAGCCCTAATTGCAGTGCATTAAAGCCAAAAATGCGACTGACTGTGCGGTCAAAATAGGCTTGCTCACGTGCCAATACGTACTGTCCTTGCTCGGTTTCAAACCACGCGCTTAAGCTGGGTGAAATAGGCTGTTTTTCTGACATCATTTGCATCCTTTATATTTTCAAACCGACCAACACAACAGATTGTGAACGAGTGCTTAAGTTGTTTCACTCCCCTGTTTTAAATAACCATCCTTAAATTTTTGTACGCTCAGAAGCACGCGGCGTAAGCGTACCAAGCCCGTTACCTGAGACTGTACCGCTAATTGTTTCCGCCAATATACACCAGTAGCAAGCACCAGCAGTACCAGCATTGTTAAGGTGAAACTGTAGAGCAGGAGTGGTGAAAGAAAGGTTGCGCTTAAAATTAAGCGTGAGGGATTGGTCCAAATGTAGTTGATCTCTAACAGATGTTGGTGTTGATTTAAAAAAGTTTGCAGGCCAAACATCTGGCTATTCACGGTATCCATTTGTTGGGTCGTTTTGTGTAATTCTGCATGGTCGTGATCCAAACCCTTGATCCAAGTGGAGAGTTCTATCCAATTGGAAACTGCCTGATTCAAGGTGGTGCATTCTTGCTCAGCCAAGCTCTGTACCTCTTTAAATTCGAGTAATTTCGCACAGGCATTGCCCAATTTGGTGATGACATGGCTAATGTTGGTGTCGGCATTGCGCACGGCTTCTCGTTGGCGACCGTGCTCCTTTTGGCCATCATCCACTGCAAAGGGGAGTAAACGTTGCATCACACACCAGAAAACGGGCGATTTATCGGTGGTTTCGTCAATCAAGGTGACGAACCACTGACAGGTTGTTGCGGTGCTGGCATAAGCCGCCAATACGGATTGCTCGGCGGATTGAGTGAAATCTGGCACATACAGCGATAGCACTAATTCAGGCAAAAATGCTTCTAATGCAGGCACATTCATGCGCATGGAGGCCAGATACAACAGGTCATCCACATCCACCACTTCGCCAGGGTAGGTTCTGAGTGGGCGATGTCGCCAAGATTCTTCTAGCTCTTTGCTGCGCGCCCAGAGTTGGCGGTATTGTTCCACGCCTGACTTCCATGTTTGAGAAAACGCCAGCATATCGGTGTTGCCGTTATCGCCTAAAACCTTGAACACGCCTTCGCGATAGATCGAGAATAACCATAATCGTGATTCGCGATGACCTTCCAGTGCCAACATCGCGGCCCGCACCAAGGCGGCTTGGGTAATGACTTTGCCTTGCCAAATTGGCGGCATCCCTGGCAAAGCGCAGAGAATCACGCGCAGCAAACGCCCGTCATCGCTCAATTCGTGTCTTGCCATCACATCTTGAATGTCACGCGCCAGATTAAAATCGCGTAAATCCTGTTCTACCCATTGCGTGATGGTGCCACGCGCGAGGTCTTTTTTACCTTCTTCCCAATAGCGCGCCAAGGCTAAGGCGAGATCATTGCGGGTCGTGCATTGCGACTTTTTGAGGGTATAAGGTCGCACGGCCGCACCTTCACCCGCATCGTCAGGCATGGTTAAACGCGGATCACCTGCCAACCAACGACTAACCTCATCTGCGCCCCAACGCTTGCTTGGATTACGCAACAACAGCCCGCGACACAGCATGCGCAAGTCATCATCCATCACGCCTTGCACATCCACCGACTTGGTCGCCAGTTGATGCAACGCCACTTGTTCACTTAAATCTTCGTAAGGGTGCCGTCCTGTAATGGTTTCCAACAAAATCATACCCAACGCCCACCAATCGGATTTTTCATCCAATACGCCCGTGAGGACTTCAGGTGCGGCGTAATGTGCCGTGCGTGCACCCTTGGTGAAATATTGCGTCGCCATTTTGAGCGATGACGCGCCAAAGTCGGTCAGGGCAATTTCGAGCGGGGCAAGCTGGCGAATCAGAATGTTTTCGGGTTTTAAATCGCGGTGCAAAATTTGCTTACCGTGCAAAGCCACCAGCATGGTTGACAGCTGTTCCATTAACCGCCGCACCGTGTCATTGGATTGCGGCCAATGGCTTAACAGATTACGTAGCGTGCCTGCTGCGCAATACTCCATCACTTCATAGCCCGTGTCGTCCACCACGCCATGTTGGAATAATTTCACGCGGTAGGGGCTGTCAGGCAGTTGCCCTAACAGATCCCAGTTAGGGGCGATGCCTTTGCGATAAAGCTTAATCACCCGCTGTTCATGTTGGGGCGTTTCGGCCAGCACTAAATCTGCTTGTCCCCCTGCGGTCGGCAATAATTCCAATACGCGAAACTGCGCGCGTAAGGTGGGCGGCAAAACAGATTGTTGTTCAGCGAGTGGGTCTGCGGGTGCATCAGGTGCAGTCATCTCGCGGTTGCAATACACGCAACGAGTCGCACCGATGGGATTAGGTTGTGCGCAATCTTCGTGTGGACATAGTACAAACTGATTGTCAGGGGAGGGGGGTGAAACTGCCTCAACTTCGGCAGGTTTAATGCCTACATGGGTAAAATCTACATCTGCCAGCAACGTCCCGCAGCTGCAAAAAGTCTCATCGGGTGGGTTGTGTGTGCCGCACAGTGGGCAAATTCTAACGAGATCATTCATGGTGGCTCCACGCAGTGCTTTAGGGCAATTACAGAAGCTCGCACGATACCCTATTGGATGCAACTTAAACAACCCACTTGCAGATAGTAATCCATTCTCACTTTGAAAAACCTAAATACGGTGTCATGCGAATATTTGGTACGCATTTTGCTGAATGAAAGCTCCATCATTCATTTACGACAAGGTGCATTATGCTATTCAATAATTACGAACAAAAAGGGCTGTTGTTCAACATGAACTTCAAAGAGTCCGAAGGCAGCTACGCGGCGTATCGCGGAGATTTGGTATTGGAACTGGGTGAAGTGGGCGATGCGCACGGGCACCGTATGCCACCCACTGCCACCATCAAAAACACCATCGTGCTGGCAGAGAATGACAAAATCAAACTCTACGTCGGTAGCTTGGACGATTTGGCGTTGTTGCCCAAGGTGCTGGACTACTATCAGGCTGATTTTGCGGCAGATATTCGCATGATTTTATTTGTGGTGAATATCAACAAGCCTTTAGTTATAGACACTAATGGCCTCAGTATTCCTGTTATTGGGATGCAAGAAGGCTTAATTTGGAATGAGTTAATTGATCTCGCTGCCTTAGATAAGGGTGATTTTAAGGGGCAATCTGCCGCGCAAAAAATTGTGACCGTTTATAAGGCATTGAGTGATTACAAGCCTAAAGGTGACAAAGTATCCTTAGCAGAAGCATTGACTCGCACCGTGGCATTGACACGTGCAGGACGCGGCCCAATCTAATTGTTGTATCGCGACCGATTGTTGCAAATGTGACAATCGGTCTCTTTAAAAAAGGACAATCATGCCACGCATCGGTCTTTTCTTTGCCAGCAGCACAGGCAACACCCGCCGCATCGCCAAAGCGATCAAGAAACGTTTTGATGATGACACCATGGCGGATGCACTCAATGTCAACAAAGCCACGCCTGCGTTGCTTGCCAGTTATTCCCATCTCATTCTGGGTACGTCCACTTTAGGGGGCGGACAATTGCCAGGGTTATCTACGGATTGCATGGGCGGCGGTTGGGAAGAGTTTTTACCGCAACTCAAGGATGTGGATTTCAGTGGTAAAACCATCGCGATCTTTGGCTTGGGCAATCAAGATAAATACCCCGATGAATTTGTCGATGCGATGGGGGAAATTTATCATTTCGTCGTGGCGCGAGGCGCGAAAGTGGTCGGTCAGTGGTCAGCGGATGGCTATGATTTTATTGCCTCAAAAGCCTTGGTCGATGACGAGTTCGTTGGGCTGGTGTTGGATCATGAGAATCAAAAAATCCACACAGATGAACGCGTCGCAACTTGGTTAAAACAACTCGCCCCTGAGTTTGGCTGGGTGCTTTAAGTACAATTAGTTGAGTTTAGTCTCTCTTGCGAGAAGATGACTCTAGTTGTGCGCAAGTCAAACTGGATTAACAGGCTACTCAAAACCTAGCCACCTCGCTGGCTTGCTAAAATAATGACCTGCGTCTCCCTAACAGTCTGCTAGAGGAGATTTATCCAAGCTCAAAAGTGGTGATGCCATATATTTTTTCGAGTGGCATCGGTGGGAATTCATTTGTGTACATTCTGGCTGTTTCAAATACAGGAGTCATGCCAAACTTTTGAGCAAGATGGATTGCATTTTTGTTTGGCTCTGGCACATCCAGAAATATGTCGGATGCTTCTGGTATGCGTGCGGTTAAAGCCAAAAACAGCTCACATGCCAGATCGCTATTTTCGGCATTGAGCGGGCCAATTTTGAACCCGCGTTCGCAAGTGCGAATGGAGCCATATCCCACAATTTTTGAGTTCTCAACGATGGCTAAAGTGTGCGTGTTTTGAGGGCTTATCCATGCCTTCAAAAAAGCACTCCTTTCCGCAGGGAAAAATGCCTTATCGTAGTTTTCAAGGTCTTGAAAATGAATATTTCTGGCCTCAACAAAGCTGCTTGCTGGCGTTTGTGTTGTGGTTGATTTTCCAGCGAACCTTATGTTTCTGTGGGCTAACTTGAATCCTGACTTTTTGTAATTTTCTTGTTGAGCCAGTACCCCATCCAATCCTATATTTCTGCCACGCAGACTTGAAATGGCAGTTTCCCACATTTTCATTCCAAAACCCTTGCCTCTGAATGCTTCGTGTACGATGTAAAGCCCCATAAATCCAAATGATTTTCCGTATTTGACGGCGGATATGGTGGCGATTGGCGTGTCCTCGTATTTTCCAACCCAAAAACCCGTCGCGTCTGCCGCATAAAATGCTGCAGCATCGTTAATCCCAGGATTCCATCCTTCTTGACTCGCCCAGTTTATAGCCGTCTGTATCTCATGCTGAGCCATGATAGATACGGTAAATTTTGAATTTTCCATGCGATTTATCATGTGGTTAAATGTAAGTGTCTGACGAATTTGTTGATCATCATTAAATATCAAAGGAGACGCTGATTAAATCTTCCGTTCATGGTGAGCCTGTCGAACCATGAGCGGAAGGTTTAATAAAGTCAATAGATTAAATCCATTCATCCTTCGACAAGCTCAGGACGAGCGGATTTAATCAGTGTCTTCCAAAATCTATCGAGTCTGATTCCGTTGATTATCTGACGGTCAGGTCAGTGTGGCTAGACATTCATGTTTTGCTCTCACAACATAATGATGCGCCGCACTTTTCTTGATTTCTCGATACATGGTATCTGGCGCGAGATCCAGCCCGCCTTGCCAAAAGATCACGCCATTTTCAATATAGGCCAAATGCACAAGCTGGTCGTCTTGCAACACATCAAACACGCCAGTACAAAAAGAAATATCTATCAATACTGTTCCAGTTAGTCCATCGGCAAAAACAACTTCCAAGGTTCTAGGTGCTGCGGGGCGCACGCTGATTACATCCCAGTACATAAGCTACTCACTTTAAAGGCGCAATCGCTTCGGGATGACGATTGTTTTGGCACAAATCCCAGTCAGCTAATAGTTCAGCTTGATGCAGCTCAGCCCAGTCCAACACCAGTTGTGCCGCCCGTCTGGGCAATTCTCCCTCAATGATTTTTAAGGCTTTAATTTCAATCACCGCTTTATATTCAGCGTAACTCGCGTGAAAATGCGCGGGGCATGTTCGTCCCAAAACATCTGAATAATGATGCCGTAAAACATACTAATCGTGGGCATGATAAAACTCCGAAAAAATTGAGGAGGGGAGGATTGTAACACTGCGGGAGAGCTTCACGCAGCAATCCACTATTGAAAAATAACAAGCGTGGATTGCGTTGGCATTCCACCTTACGCGCTTAGCTGCAATTGTGGATGCAATCCAGCGCGTTCCGCCAAGGTCAACAACATATCTACACTAAAGTCCCGCCACGTCCCTTTAAACAAAGCCGAAATGTGGGGTTGAGTCACACCCAAGCGTTTTGCCGCCTCGCGTTGCGTCAAACCATCATGCAGCAACCGCTCACGCAAGCGCATCATCAATTCCACCCGCAACGCCATCACCCGCGCCTCGGCAGGGTCAAAACCCAAGTCCGCAAACACATTGCAGCTGCTTTCAATGATGCGTACATCTTCAAAACGGGGATCAATATTGCTACTCATTTTTTATGCTCCTATCAGCCAAAATTATCTGGGAGTTCACGAGTATGCCTTTAATTTCGGAACAGGGCGGATTGCCTTTTGAAAAGTCGCCTGACGGGTTACACCCGCTCCACTACCCGCCAGCGTGCCTCAATGGTATCGGCGGACAAATCTGCGCCACACGCCCATTCCACAAAATAGCCACCGTTGGAGACTTTTACAAATTCCGCATGATCCCGCAAGGGCTGGAAAGCTTCATATTGCAGGTAGGGGCGGACATCAAACAGCCCCTCGCGTCCATCTTCTGCGACGATAGCCAACATCCAATTGGGCAATGGTTTGATTTGAATGATGTTCATTGATCGAGTCCCTTAATAGTAAAGGGAATTGAGCCATTCACCGCCAATACCCAATCTGCCTGCAAATTTTCTTGGTGAATTTCAATCCACGCGACGACCAACTTGTGCTTATTCGGCGGGAGTTCGCCCGCTAAAACCGCCCCATCCGAAATAGCATAAACCGCGCTCTTCCCCTGATATTCCGCGTGAATGTGAGGCGAACGATGTTTCTCAATATCCCGATAAAACATCCGAATCAAAATTCCATAAAACATACTGATCGTGGGCATGATAAATCTCCATGAAAAATGAGCGGCTATTGTAACCCTGCGGCGGTGAATTCGCGCAGCAATCTGCCTTGCGGACTTAAACATGAAAAAACCCCGACGAGCGGGGGTTTTTCATAAGCGGGTCAAACTTTTGTTTAGGCGAGGGTTTGATTTATTGACATGACCAAGTCACTGACAACGCACCAGAATTGTCAAAGAATGTACCCACTGCATCATTCATCTTGAAATTTAAAACAGTACCAGCCGTAACAGCCAGTTGTGCTGATGTGCCGATGTAAGCATAACCACTTGGTGTACTTGCAACTAACGCAAAGGCAGAAGCGGTTGGCATCGTCCATACATAATTTGGAAACAATGACCAAGACACTAAACCCGTGGTAGCAACATTACCAACGCTAGGGCCTGGACTCCATGCACCCGACCCCGCAAAAGTACAAGAAGTCGCACCAGTCGGCACGGTAAATGCTGTACCCGCTTCATTGATTGCATCGACAGTGAAAGGGTTAGAAGGAGCTGCTTTAGGTACGATCCCAATCGTATCTACACGGAATCCTGCTATTACAGCTCCAACATCTTGAACTACAAAATCCAGTGTATTCACCCCTGCCACAAACCCAGAATTGACCGTAAAGCTACAATACCCTTGAAATCCTAGGCAACTATTTCCAGTTGACACACCGTTAATCAAAATATCAATGCCAAGATCATCTGTTGCCCATGTGCCAGATACCGCGAGTGTATTTGGATTAAGCCCTGTTAAGTCAACGGTTGTACGAAATGTTCGAGTAACAAGTAGTGGCTGACCAGATGATGTTTCCCAAATCCACATAGAGGTCGAGCTAGGAATCCAAAGGGGGTGAGGATTCACTACAATTCCAGACTGGTTTGGCGACAAAATAGTGTAATGCGGATCAGGAGAGCCTATCGTCAACATATTACCCAACGCATCCACCCCCGTTGGGAATAACTTGGCTGCCGCAACAGCCGCTGCCGAGACATTCACCGTCTTCGAGGCATCAATCACCGTGCCGCCGTTTGCCAGTGTATCTGTTTTAACGGTGATGACCTTAACGCCCGTCGCCGTGCCTTGCGGCGTGCAACTCACCGTAAACCCGCTCGCCGCACGATTCGTCGGCGTTTGACAAACCGCATCCGCCATTGACAACACCGCTGTCAATGGCAAGTTTGTGCCTGTAACGGTGAAGGTGGTAGGCGTGTTGAGTGTGGCAAATGTAGGGCTGATTACGGCAACGTTGCTGGTAACTTGAGACAAATCAATATCGCCTAAATCAACCGCAGCACTTAAGGTGTCAATTGTTTTAAACCAAGATTTGTACCTGCCGACAGTATCAATTTTTAACCTGACACTGTAGTTTGACAACACTGCGTTTGCACCAAATTTATCCGTAATGAAGCTGCCCACATCAATGTTGAAATTCCCGTTGTTATTCGATGTCGCACCAAAATAACGTTTGGTCACACCCGTTGATTTTTCAACAATGGTTGCCCATACCAAGGCTGATGTAATAGGCGTGAGTGCAGGTGAACCAACTAGCCCCACTTGCTGCGGTGCGCCACTTGCAGTTGCACGCCCCGTTATATTTGCCACCAAAGAGGGTGTTGCGGCATAAGACACAGGTGTGACATTCAAATAATTTACGTCTGTTGCCAATATGTACATTGGATGCGCATTAGGATTGCCATCGTAATAGGCAATCGCATAATCCGATGTTGTTTCATCAAGATATAGTGATCCTCTGTATTTTAAGGGATTCCAAATATTCTGCATATGGGAGAATATCGTCTCTGGTTTTGCAGCACTATAGTTCAATGGTTGCTTACCTGTTGTATGTGCGGAATAAGGGCAAATTAAATATTCCCTACTAGGCGCGGGCGACAAGCCCTTTGCTGTATATCGAATACATGTGCCTTTGGTTTGCTTAAGCGGTGGTTTCGTGGCATCGCTCATCTTGCTCATAGTTGCATTAGGAAATGCTAATGGATAAGAGCCGCTTTCAAAGTTAAATTTAAAGTTGCTATCCCCAACTGCCACATAAGGTGTGGTTGAGAAGTCCTCTGGTACAGCCGCTTGTGAAAGCAGCGTTAATAAGCCATCACCTAATCCGTACAGCGAAAAATTAGAGTCTGTGGTTTTTAATGGCGACGTATTATCATTTTTAACAAAATCACTGAATAAATAGTAGTTCCTAAAACCCGCAACCGTTAAAAATGGCGCGCTGTCTTTGTTGTTCAGCATACCATCTCTGATTTTCTGAATGACTTCTCCTTCTTTTAGCACATCGTTCGGATTAAAAGTAGTCAGATCTAAATCTGTACGACCATCTAACAATCCTTTGCTAAAAGCCAGTGTTTTGAGCCTAGGTATCTTAGCTCCTGATGTGTCAGTAAATACGGCACCTGCTTGCACACACGTTATGGAATAGCATTTACGAATTGACTCATCATCAATATCCACACCTCGTGCCAAGTCTATCCCTGCTGCGGTCATTGAAATAAAACTCCCTACTTTTGCCCGTTTTGTGCCATATATATCACCAATATTAGAATTTAGCCCCGATAAAGGTGAATTTAAGGTAATCAATTTAGCAAAAACACCTTGACTACTAACACTATTACGCCCCTGACTTTGCAATGCCAAGTGTGACACAATGCCGCCAAAGGAATGTGCCAAGATGATCGGTTTATACCCTGTGTATTCAGCAACTTTCTTACCAAACTCCACTAAGGTATCAGCAGCATCTTCAAATGGCATATATGTCAACCAGTGCATTTCGAACACGGGGTAGCCTTGTGCAGTTAAAAGCTTCGCTGTTTGTCCCCATGTATCCACACCTCCACCGTCTATTGATGAGTGATACGAATTGTCGGTTCCAGAAAATCCGTGGATAAGAATAATCGGTGGCTTTGGTTTTACCTGATTCCTACACTTAACACCCAAATTCTTCGTTGTCAGCGTAGAACAATTCGACCCAAAGTTAAAAACCTCCATACTTAATTCGCCAATAGTCGCATCTTTGCCAGAGATATCCTTGTAGGTATATGTCTTTGCCTGTTGAGAGCTATAAACAGCCCCTCCCACGCCAGGAATGAAGACCACACTACCCATAGTATTTGGGGGTTGCAGTAAGCCAGCATCAATCGGTCGTATTGGGTGTTCGAGTGTATCTTGCGTAAATCCAATTGTCCCAACTTGACGACCACCGACCTGTGCAGGCATATTTGCCCCCGTATTGAGCGGCACATAAACTGTAGTGGGTGCCTCTAACACACTGGTGGTAAAGGTGCTCCCTGTGGTTTCCATACGCCAAGAAAATTCGCCCGTGCTGCGATAGATTTCAAACAAATGCAAAGTGCCTGCAATTTGGCTGGTAGGCGTTTTTTTCACCACCTTGATAATGTAATTACCCTGTGCATCTGTGTAATTCCTTTCAGTTGCATCAAGTGCTACATTGATTATGTCTCTTGTTTTTCTGACATCCACAAAGAAATCACGCACCAAGGTTGCGCCATTGCTTAGGGTTGCCATAATGTGCAACGCGCCTTTGCCTGCGGCAAAATCTTGTTCGTTGGGCGTGTAGCTGATATTGCCTGCGGCATCAATGCTCGGCGTTGCACCGCCTGCCGTGTTGTTACTAATCGTTAAGCTACTGACCGTGTTAGCTTTGTCAGCACTGATTGCTTCTGCAAAACCTGTCATTGGCTGCCCAACAATAACAATGCCAGCCATTCCGCTGGGAATAATTACCCCTTGTTGAACAACCCCTGCTTGCGTATTCGCGGCACCACCGCCCCCACCCGCACCCCCACACGCCGTCAACCCCAACAACGCCAACGAGGCGATAGCTATTTTTAGTTTTTGTATCCAATTGATATTCACGATGCGCTCCTTGGTTTTGAGTATGGCGGGCTGGTTAAGGGGAAATTAGTAATGCCAGCCTAAGCCGATGCTGAGGGTGGTTTGTTGGGTTTGGTTGGTGGGGAGCAGTACGCCGCCTTGCAGGGCGGATTGTCCGTAGCCGAAGTGGCGGGTGGTGAAGGTGGTGTGGGCGCGCCATTTGGGGGTGAGGTCGTAGGCGATGGTGCCGCCGAGTTGCCATAGTCCACGGTTGCCTAGGGTTTGGTTAAAGCCAAAAATGGGGGCTTGCATGTCGGCGGATAGGACTTGACCGACCGCGCCTTCTAACTCAACTGACCACGCGGCGGGTCGCCATTGCCATTGCACGCCCAATAAACCTGCGGTGTGGGTGAAGTTTTCGTTGTATTGCGCCAGTCGGCGATCCCATTGGTGGCGTTGGAATTCGATAAACGGTATCCATTGCACGCTGTCGCTGCGGGCAATCGGCACGCCTGCCCGCACGGTGACATCGGTCATAATATTGCCTGTGGTGGCGGTGAACGGGATGAGGACATTGTTGCCCGCTTGCAAATAGCCGTCGTAATGCGTGCCGCCATTGCTGCGGCTGGCGGTGGCTTGTAACAACACGGGATGAGCGTCGGATTGCCAACGGGCGGCGAGTTGCAGTTGTTTAATTGTGCCGCGTTCGGTGAGTAGCACGCCGTTGGTGGTTAAACCAAAGGGGTCATTTTCCACGTAGCGTTGTTGGACTGTGCCTAAGTCTAGGGAAAGCGTTTGGTTATATTCTGCCCAAGTTTGGGCGAAAGCGGGTGGGGCGATGAGGAGGAGTATCGGGAGAAAAAGCTTAAATTTCTTCAGCAAATTAGGGATATTTTGAGCGAGTGCGCGTAAATTGCAATTGGCGGATTTTGGGGATAATTGGGTAAGCATAATCTTCAATGGGTTGAACAGCTTGTTGTCCCGCATTCAGGTTTTTGCAACCTCAATGCCCTTTTGATACGAGGGGCGCAGTCTGACAGATTAAAGTTGGCAATTCAATGAAAATAATAGGTTTTTTGATTGTTTTTTAGATCCGCCAATTGATGATGATATTGATCCAGCAAATCTGTAGTTCATCGCAAAAAAAACCGCCTGATTTTTCAAATCAAGTGGCGTGACCGCTTAATGTGGGTACGACAGATTCATACGCTTTCGGGTGAGATTTCCCGATCTCATCCTTAATTTTCGCCCTGTCGGGCGATGTACGAATGAATTTGTACCCACGGTTAGGTTTTGGATTTGCAAAGCCACCCTGTACTTTACGGCTACACGCTTGCATCACCTTCTGTTTCTTTTTTGGGCGGCGCAGGGGAGAAATAGCTGGCGGCAATCACCAATAAGGCAATCCCAATCAGTGAGGCTGTCCAAGTAATGGTGCCTGTGTTGCGCAGGTCAACCAACATTAGTTTTGCGCCCACCACCGCCAATAAGCCGAAGCCGATAAACCAGATGCGGCGGGAGGATAGGCGGGAGGCGTAGATCATTAGGGTGATGGAGGTCAGCGTCCAGATCACGGAAAGCAGGGCGTGCATCATGGCGTTGTGCAGCAGCACATCCCAATCAAACGCCACGCCGCCCCAGTGATGCGCCAGTCGTCCCGCGAGGGTGCTAATCATCAGGAAAGCTCCCGCAGGAAGGGCGTAAGCGATCATGGGTTTGAGCTCCGAGGGTTGGGGAGCTTTTACCCAACGGTGAATGCTGTACAAACTCAACAGCATCACCAAGTCCAGCGGATTGAGCACAGGAATATAGGGCAAGCCTGAGCCATCGCCTGAATACTGCACGCAGGCAAGCGCAAACCATCCTATGCTGGCGAAGACCACGGGCAACAAGCCCGTGATGGCGTAATCGCCGTATTGGTTGGCGACGGGATAAAGTTGGCGACGTTGCGCGCTCAATGTGGCGAGGGTGATCGCGGCAAAGCTGCCGCCGTAAGCCAACCAGTGCCATAGGTCAGTGTTGGGTGTGAGTTGTTGTGCACCCCATGCGATTTCGTGCGCGGTTAATGCGCCCAATCCCCAGAACATCCACAAGTGCAGCGCGGGCAGCCCGACGTTGAATTCATCGCGTTCTTGTCGCGCCAATTGCCAGTAATACAGCGCGACCGCAGCGGGGAAGACCAAGATCAACATGCCGTACAAGACATGCTGTTCGCGTAAAATCGCATCAACAGCGATGCTGCCAATCGCAATGAATAACAGCCAAATCATCTGGCGCAAGGCAGCCCAATTCTCGCGTTTACCGTCCAATTCCAATAATCCCACGACTGCGGCGATTAAGCCTAGCCATGCGGCATCTTGGTAATCGCTGGGTGTAAAGGTTTGAATTTCCAGACAGGCAGGGGCGAGCAACCACGCCAATCCCCAATAGAATAGGCTATTGGCACTGGCAGAAGTCGCGTCTTTGCGATGTAGCAGCCATGCAGTCGCCAATCCCAGCACGGAAACCAGCACGCTGCCCAAATAGAAATCGTTGAAAATGGCGACCTGTCTGACCACGTCGTCATGTTGGGCAATGAGATAAAGTCCCGATAGCAATTGAACCGCGATCCCCACGACGCGTGCCAAGGGTTCATCGCGGCGTATGCCTCGCCATAGAGCAATGGCGGAGAAGGTGATGCCAAAGGGCAACCAGTACCACAATTCACTATAGGGGAAGGGGAAGAGGTAGTGTTGTATGGTCCACGCGGTTTCGTTGGAAACCAACAGACTCAGTCCCCAGAATAATCCCGCACGCAACAGCGGCAGTCCAGCGTCTAATTCATCGCGTTCTTGACGCGCGATTAGCCAATAGCATAAGGCAACGGTGGCGGGGTAAATCAGGGTGAGCGCGCCACTGAGAATATGTTGGTTGGACGTAATGGCATGGAAAGCGATGATGACCAGCGCGTAAAACAACAGCCAAATCATCTGGCGTAAGGCTGCCCAATTCCAGTGTTTACCGCCGATTTCCAATGCGAGAACCAGCGCGGCGAAGAAGCTAAGCCACGAAGCATCTTGGTAATCCACCGCCACAAACTGTTGAATTTCGGCACAGGTTGCGACACCCAGCCACAACAATCCCCAATAAAACAGGCTGTTTGCCGATACTTGATCGGGCTTTTTCTCCCAACGGTGCAGCATCAGCCCGCTGGCGAATCCCGCCATGGCGGTGATAAAACTCCCCAAATACACGTCGTTGAACACCGCGTGAACATGAGACAGCTCGTCAAAATGGGTCAGGAAATAGCCACCCGCCAAGATTTGTAGCGCGATGCCCGTCCAGCGCGCCAAATAGCGATCTTGACGGATGCCCAGCCACAACACGGCGCAGCCTTCCACCGTCCACGTCGCTGCCGTCACCTTTGCGCCAAAGGTCAACGGCACGGCATAGGTCAATAAAGCCACGGCGATGCCTAAATGGCTGCGCTCCGCTAATTTCAAGGTTTCATCTTGCCGACGATACAACACCCACCACAACGCCAAATAGTACAACCCAGCAAGAAACACGCTCCACGCCAAGCCGTATTCGTAAGGTTGCATCAACACGGATTGAGAGGCGACCGCGATGGCGGGTACACCGAATAACAACAAGCCATCGCCCCATTCCATGATCGTGGCTTGCCTAAACAAAGCGTAAAAAATGGGTTCGAGCGAGTACATCAAAAAGAACAGCACCAAGAAAAACTCCGTGCTATTGAGATGTTCGGGTTGGTAAGCGTGTAATGCCCAATTCATGCCGATGACCAGCGTAAATAGAAAACCCACGATATTGAGTTGCCGCCACGATTTAAACCAATTCAAGGCGAAGACAAAGACATTCAACAACGCAAAATAACTGAATAAGGTGACATGATCGCCTGATCCACTGGATGCCAATACGGGTGATAAAAACGCGCCTGAAATGCCCAATACCGCCAGCGACAAGCTGTCTTGTTTTGCCGCAAATAAGGTACACGACACGCCCAGCAAGGTGTAGGCGATAAATGCCAGTGTGGGCGAAATCATTTGATAACGCGCCAACATAAAATACACGAGGAGATACAAAATGGCGTAGCCGCCGCCCTGCAAAGCAAAGCCGAACATTTGATGTTTAGGGATTTGCGCGCGCGACCAGCCAAACATGACCATTGCCACCCCACTCACCGCGCCCAACAACAAGCGCACTTGAATCGGGAACATGCCATGTTGCACCGCCAATTTCAGCGCGGATGCCACACCAAAGAACAGCAACACCACGCCGATTTTTGCCAAGATATTGCCGCTGAATAGTTTGGTCAAAAAGCTGGGCAGGACGAATGGTTCAGGTTCGTCGGATGGCGTATCTTGTGGAGGAAATTCGACGGCTGGACGCTGTTGAGTATTTGGCGTAGTTGCTGCTTGCGCGGCAGGTGCGGCGGTGGGTGCAATGACTGTTTGTGCATCCGCACGGGCAGGGATGGCTTCCGCAGCAAGGGGCTTAGTCGCGGCTTGTGATTCAGGCTGATCCGAAAGCCAAGCGAGCAGTTGTGGCGTGAATATAGGCGCGGGTTCTTCTTGCGGTAAGAGCGTGTCGGTAGCAACATCTGGAGGTGGCTCGGATGCAACAGGCTCGGCTTGAGAAACAACAGGCTGTGATTGAGAGACGGCTGTTTCGGCTTGAGAAGCTACAGGTTCGGCTTGTGAAACGGGAGCCGTGGCGTTGAGCACTTTTTCCAATTGCTGAATGCGTAGATTCAGCTGACGGACATTGCCTTCTAATGCGTAAATGCGTTGTACCGTTTCGTCACCCTGAGATAATGGAATCATTTGCGCGGTCTCATTACGATTCGCAAACATCCATCCCAGCCAAGCCCCCAGTCCACCTCCCAGCAGCGCGCCGAAACTGCCAAAGGTAGAGCCTACCAACATGCCAATAATCAGCCCAATGAACCACATGGTGTGCCTCGCTTTCGTTAGATGCTAAGAATTTTCGTGCCTGCGCATATTAGCAGCAATTCTAAACCCATGGTGTGGTTGTGGTGTTGTAGGAGCAGGTGCTTGGCGGGACTGACGAATAAATAAGTGTCTCTATAATTGATGTAGTCGTTTGATTGTAAATTATTATCTTTTCCCCGTGTATGTGTTGATGGCAAAGATTAGTCCGACGTAACTGCCTAGGGGCGGCTATAATCCGACCCTTTGATTTAAGCTCAATTTTATGCGTCCTGCCACTCATCCTACTTCCGTCAAGCCCAATGATTGGCAAACAATACGGTCATTGCTGCCGTATTTGTGGGAGTTTAAAGGGCGAGTCGTTATTGCGATGGTGTTGCTGGTGGCGGCAAAATTGGCGAATGTCGCCGTGCCGCTGGTATTAAAGCAAATTATTGATGAGATGGATAAAACCCACGCCGTGTTGGTGGTGCCGATCTTTTTGATTGTGGGCTATGGCTTGCTGCGCTTGTTTAGCACCTTGTTTGGTGAATTGCGCGATGCGGTATTTGCCAAGGTAACCCAGCGCGCTATCCGCCGTGTGGCGTTGCAGGTGTTTGAACATTTGCATAGCTTGAGTTTGCGTTTTCATTTGGACAGGCAAACGGGCGGCGTGTCGCGAGACATTGAGCGCGGCACACGCGGCATTAGCTTTTTGTTGAACTTTACCTTGTTCAATATTTTGCCGACTTTGCTGGAAATTGGCTTGGTCGCGCTGATTCTGTTGAAAAAATACGACATGTGGTTTGCCATCATCACCTTTATTACGTTGGTGATTTATATAGCCTTTACCTTGTTTATTACCGAATGGCGTATGGTGGTGCGGCGCACCATGAATGATTTGGATTCCAAGGCGAATACGCGGGCGATTGATAGTTTGTTGAACTATGAAACGGTCAAGTATTTCGGCAATGAGCAGTTTGAAGCCCGTCGCTATGACCGCAATATGGAGAAGTGGGAAACGGCGGCGGTGCAGAATCAAACCTCGCTCGCGATGTTGAATGCGGGACAAAGTGTGATTATCGCCGTGGGCATCACGGGGCTGATGTTGTTGGCGGCGCAACAAGTGGTGGATGGCAAAATGACACTGGGCGACTTGGTGCTGGTGAATGTGTTTATGCTGCAACTGTATATGCCGCTGCATTTCTTGGGCTTTGTGTATCGGGAAATTCGCCATTCCTTAGCTGATATGGAAAAAATGTTCCGCTTGCTGCATGAACATCATGAAATTGCCGACGCAGCGGATGCCAAAACGTTGCAGGTCGGCACCGCTTCGGTGCGATTTGATCAGGTTGATTTTGGCTATAATCCTGACCGTGAGATTCTCAAAGGCGTGAGTTTTGATATTCCAGCGGGACATACCATCGCGGTGGTCGGGGCGAGTGGGGCGGGGAAATCGACCTTGTCGCGTTTGCTGTTCCGTTTTTACGATGTCGGCACGGGCAGGATTCAAATTAACGGACAAGATATTCGTGAAGTCAGTCAAAGTAGTTTGCGCGCCGCAATCGGTATCGTTCCGCAAGATACTGTGTTGTTTAATGACACTATTTATTACAATATCGCCTACGGTCGCCCCAGTGCAACGCGTGAAGAAGTGATTGCAGCAGCTCAAGCGGCGCATATTCATGATTTTATTGAGTCACTGCCACAAGGTTATGATGCTACAGTGGGTGAGCGTGGTCTGAAATTATCAGGTGGGGAAAAACAAAGGGTGGCAATTGCGCGCGCGATTTTGAAGAACCCCGCGATATTGATTTTTGATGAAGCGACTTCCGCGTTGGATTCAAAATCTGAAAAAGCCATCCAAGCTGAGCTATTTCAGATTGCGCGTAATCGCACCACGCTGGTGATTGCGCATCGTTTATCCACGGTGGTGGAAGCGGATCAGATTTTAGTGATGGAGCATGGTCGGATTATCGAGCGTGGTACACATCGGGCATTATTAGAAAAAGCGGGTAGTTACGCGCAGTTATGGAATCTTCAGCAGCAAGGAGAGTTGTAAATCATCGGTTAATTCACTGGTCGCCGTATCGCGTGAAGTGAATTTTGAGGGAGAGTAGTGATGAAAAAAATAATAAAACAGGCTTTGGGTTGCTTAGCCTTATCCATGTGCATCATGAGCGCGCATGCTGACAAAATTCGATTTGTAGAGGATGGTCCCGCACCCGATCCTGCCACACTCAAAAGATTGGGATTGGATAGAAAATCCCCCGCATTGTTGATTAAGCCCGCGCCAAAATCTGCCAAATTAGCGGGAAAATCATCACAATTGGTTTTTAAATCCTCACAACGGTCGAAAAAACAGGTCGAGCAGGAGGCTCAGCTGCCGCGATTCGACGGTAAATTGCCGCAATTGGATTCTAATATTGCCTTGATTTTTGACGAAAAAACTCAAAAGCTGTTGTACCAAAAAAATGCGCAGATGGTTGCACCGATAGCGTCGATCACCAAGTTGATGACTGCCATGGTGGTGTTGGATGCTAAATTGCCTATGGATAAACGCGTGAGTGTGGACACTGCTGATGTGGATGTATTAAAGGGTACGCACTCTCGTCTCAGCGTGGGGCTGACTTTCAAACGCAGCGAACTGATGAAGTTGGCGTTGATGTCATCGGAAAACCGCGCCGCCGCTGCGTTGGCGCGCACCTATCCAGGGGGCAGAAAAGCCGCTATCGCAGCGATGAATGCCAAAGCCAAAGAACTGGGGATGCAAAATACCTATTTCCGCGATCCTACGGGGTTAAATAGCGATAACGTATCCACCGCGCGCGACCTGGTCAAGATGGTCGCCGCCGCCCGTAAATACGGCACAATACGTCAGTTCACCACCACCTCCAGCCATACCGTCAATGCGAAAGCAGGGAAAGAGTTGATGTTTAACAATACCAACCCATTGGTGCGTAGCGATTCGTGGGACATCGGCGTGAGTAAAACAGGCTTTATCAGCGAAGCGGGACGTTGTTTAGTGATGGAAGCGCGTATCAACAAACGCCCCGTGATTATCGTGTTGCTGGATTCACAAGGAAAAACCGCTCGTATTGAAGATGCAAGGCGCATCAAAAGATGGATGGAAGCGAGCAATGTCGGCGCGGGTTCTGCTGTCCGAAAGGGGTAAGGATTTTGCTTGGTTTGTAGGCGAGAGTCCTATTCATCGTGTCGTACTTGAATCTCCTCAGAACCTGATTATGATTTGTAGCGAGAGGTCGTCAGCGGGGCGAAGAGCAGCGCAGAAGCCGCAGTTTACGGGTGTAAATGAGGATTTCGAGCAGCGTATGAGTCCCGATCAGGATCTCGCAGTAAGATCGTAAACAGGTTCTCAGTCGCCTGACCAAAGATACGCATCCATTGCTAAGCTGCCATAAGTAAACGGCGGGCTGTAGCGCACAGGCTTTTCTCCCATAGCAGCACCCCATGCAACAAACAAGGGTAAGAAATGTTCTTCCGTGGGGTGGGCTTCCGCCCCATAAGGCGCAGCGCGGTAATTGAGCAGGGCAGGGAGGTCTTGCACCGCCAAACGATCTGCCACCCAATCGGTAAAAATCTGCGCTTTGGGCAAAGGCTCATTTTGTTAACGCCAATCTAGCCAAGCAAAATTGTGGGTGATTGCGCCAGATGCGATAATCAGCACACCTTCTTCCCGTAATGACGATAAGGCTACGCCCAGCTGATAATGCTCAGTGTATAGTGGACCCCGAATTTCAGACAGTGAATTAAGATGGTAGCCTGCAGTAAAAGAGGAGCAGGTGATGAGTGAAAGCCGACGTAAAAACTTCACGGGCGAGTTCAAGGCGAAAGTGGCACTTGAGGCGATCCGTGGCATTAATTCCAATTACATATAAAAACAGCAATAATATAACCCTCAACATAAGGGGGCGATCATGGCACGAAAAGCGGGTGGAGCAGATCAGTTGGAAGCGGCAAAACAACTGCTGAAGAAAGCTAAAACGGC
>JAQTYN010000044.1 GCA_028688275.1 Gallionella sp.
CCTTGCTCTCCCACGGGCTTGATGTCCCAGAGGGGTATCGAACTGCCGTACCGAACCAGATAAGATTAACTAACAAAAAACTAACCTTGTCTAGCAAACTAAGCATACAAGGGGCTGGGGGAGAGGGAAAACCTTCTGCAAATCAACAAAACCGCCCTCTCCCTAACCCTCTCCCGCAAGCGGGCGAGGGAATACGCGCATTAGGCAATAAACGCGTCAATGCCAACCCATTGTTTTCACAAAGAGGTTGCGCATGATCCAGCTCGAACATGTCACTCGCCGCTTTATGGTCGGTAATCAGGAAGTGACGGCACTGCACGACTTGAATCTCAGCATCTCCGCAGGCGATTATGTCTCCATCATGGGACCTTCGGGTTCGGGAAAATCCACTTTATTGAATCTATTAGGCTTGTTAGATAGACCCAGCTCAGGGATTTATCGCTTAGAAAACACTGATGTGACGGCTCTCAACGACATCCAACAAGCCCGCGTGCGCAGTGAAAAAATTGGCTTTGTGTTCCAATCCTTCCACCTCGTCCCGCGCCTCACCGCCGCGATGAATATCGAATTACCGCTGATTTTGGCAGGCATCCCCCCCGCCCAACGTCAATCCCGCGTAGCAGAATTGTTGGCAAACTACGGACTAAGCGACCGCGCCGACCATAGACCCGACCAACTCTCAGGCGGACAACGCCAACGCGTCGCCATCGCCCGCGCCACCAGTATGCGCCCCGCCGTGCTACTGGCAGACGAACCCACAGGCAACCTAGACCAAGCCACAGGCAAAGAAGTCATGGCGTTGTTGGAACAACTATTGGAACAAAACGTGACGCTGATTCTCGTCACTCACGACCCGCTGCTCGGCAAACGGGCGGGCAAACAAGTCAAAATGGTGGATGGGAGGATGCAATGATCGGCGAAACGAAGTGGCTACTCGGAAATCAATAGAGCTGGCTCGTTGATTGTCACCACTTAAACCGTATGATGCAGCTTTTCCCGAATCACACGGCGTGAATGCCAGTTTGACAAGTCACTGAGTGCCCCTCATAGATCCACGTAGCCTTACTCGTTAGGACATCTCTCAGCATATTGCACCCCCATCGACCACAACCACCGTGCCTGTAGAGTATGAATTAGCGAAGAGATACAGGTAAGCGTCAGCAATTTCACCCGCAACGCCAAGACGATTAAGGGGTAGGGTTGGCGACAGCATCTTGACGTGTTGAGCACGACCAGAAGTCGGTGGCTCGGTATCCACAAAACCTGGACAAACAGTGTTTACCCGAATGGGCGCAAGCTCAATAGCGATTGCTTTGGAAAGTGCCTCTGTCGCTGCATTCATGGCACTCACTGCCGAGTAGCCAAGGTAGCCACGGCGAGAAGCGATGCCTGATGTGAAAGTGATGGAGCCATTTTGCTGGATATATTGGACACCATGCTTCGCCAGTCGATATTGCCCCCAGAATTTTGCATCGAAGGCGGCGACCGCCGCGCCAACATCATTTTCGAGAAATCGCCCAGATGGTAACTGAGGTTTGATAGTTACCGCCAAATGGTCAAAGTGACCGACACGCCGAAAAAAGTCTGCAACGGATTGGTCATCTGAGGCATCAACCACTTCTGTTTGGACGCGCGCACCAAGTTGTTTTGCTGCGGCATTGAGCTTTTCATCGGAGCGAGAAGCGATAATAACTTGAGCACCAGCATTCAGAGCTTTTTGCGCCACGGCATAACCGATACCAGAGCTGCCGCCTACAATCACGATTTTCTTGTTTTCAAACATTGTACGTTCTGATTGCATAGGTTCTAACGGAAATTAACAGGCTCCGCGCTTTTGCGGAGCCTATTGATTCGGCCAAGTGAAGTTTGAAGCATATGTGAAAATTTTCGCTATATTTCACATATAGTTATCTGCGAAAAAGTTCAAACATAATCTGGCCGTATCTATAGGTTGAGTGTTGGGTTGGGCAGGTTTTCATGGCACCACTCTTGAACAAAGCCAATTTTCCCCAATTTCCTTTCGGGTAAATACTACGTGTTCGGCGAAATTTCCACTGCCTACGGAATAGAAAGCAATTCTACTGACGTGCGCAAAGCGATAACCAATGAAGCTAGGGGGCATTTCGTTTTCAGCACCCAGAGAAAGTTCTTTAAGCAACTGCTCAAGCAATACGTCCGAGTCAGCAGATTGCCCAGAGCAGCGACCAAAAACAAGATAACTACGCCTGAACTTTGACTCAAGAGCCAGCCAGTCTGGTATGAGCTGTTCGTGAGGAATCATCTCAAGAACGCCTTCCAGAGACACTGAACGAAGGCTGCTCTGGAATGCAAATGTGATCGACGCGCGTCGATTAAGTGCGATATCGGCGACCTTCCGACTGGTAGGCGAAGTATGAAAGCGGGGAATGCCTGCTTCATCGAAATGCACGCCCAACATACGTGTTTTGGGGGTGCCATCATGTCCAACAGTGCCAAGTACCGCCCCATGACTAAAAGGAGTACCTGCGAGTCGCTCTTCGCCAATCCACTGAGTTAATTGAATGAAAGGATTCATGGTTTCAAGGGGCTTGATGCCCAACGTTAAAATTCACCAGCACTGCGCGGCTTTATGCGCAGCGTCTAGCGACCAAAGGGAGCGAGGTTGAGTGCCATGTTAGGGTGCCTTGAGGCTTGCAAGGTGTGAGGTAGCCATAGATGGCAAAAACTCAATGATTTCATACTCAGCAATACGTTCTCGATTGAAAGGGTCGTTCAGAACGATGCTTTCAATCTCCGCTCTTGTTTCAGCCTTGGAAAGAATGACTCCACCAGTTCGTGGTTCCTTGCGCCCAGACAACAGGAAGTGACCAGAAGCATAGTAACGCGCTAGAAATTCTCTGTGTTCTCCGACAAACCGATCAACCTCAGATAGTGGCTTGATGTAACTTAGTAATATGACAAACACTTGGTTATGCCTCATGTATTGGTTGCTGCAAAGGCAACTTTGGCGGGTATATTTTGGGGGCTACGACAATCACATCCCAGTCGCGCCACCACAGTCAGCGAGATATTTCCATATTCACCACCGCATCGCTAGGCTTGTCCAACAAACGGTTCAGGTCGAGGCTCGCTCCGAGATCCTGACCTAACCTTACTCGTTAGGCTTGCCAAGAATGACCACATTTTAGACAAACAGTCGGTTTTCTGCCCGCAAGTAATGACAAGAGTCCGATTGGAAAAAACCAAATGGAAACGATAATTTGCCAAATATTAAATCCACCTTTAGTGGCTAGTTCGCTGCATTTCGGACAAGATAGATGTGGATCGCCTGCGCCGAATAGTGAGAATAATAGCGACGCATTAACGTGTGAGCCCAGAGTTACGAGCGAGCAAATCAACAAGAAGAACGGAATGTGCCACCACTCAGTATGTCCGCCAGCACAGCAGCCGCTCGCAATCAAATACGAGAATGCACCAATGATCGACCAAGGCAGAGATATCCCCACTACAAGAAACGTAACGGCAACCCATGCGTCATTTGCGTCTCCAGGATCAAAACCAACGGCGAGAGATAGGCAATAAATTCCTGTTGGTATGCTGAAGATGAAGCCGCGTTTCGAAAACAACCGACTAAATAGATTGCTCATGATCGCTCCAAGTGGCAGGGCTAACGTTTGACATAACCAGCGCTGCGCAGCTTCATCGCGCAGCGTCTAGTGGAATGAATTGTTGGGCATCGAGTGGGAATTCCAGCGAAAGATGATGGCTACTAAGTTGCAGGCCCTTCCGAAGATAGAGGCGATGGGCAGCATGGCGTGTGTAGCCAGTATCCAAGTGAATCCCCTGACATTGGTTAGTCCTTGCGTGGTTGATTAGCCAGTCGAGTAATGAACCTGCAAAGCCCTTCGATGTTTCGCCAGGAAGGGTTGTCAAGTCGTCGATGTAAAGCACTTTTCCCCATGCCAAAAACTCCGCGAGCCGAAAGCCAGCAGCACTCTTAACCACGCCTTCGTGTCGGAGAGCGACTATTCGGTAAGACTGAGCCTGCTGACGACAAACCTGAGCAACAAAGTCCTTCGCCTCAATGTGGGGGCGAAGTGCGGAGAAAGCAGCGAAACAGGATTCGATTTCTGTGTCGGTACTTGCGATAAATATTTCAGTAGTCATAGATCAATGCAGAATGATGCCTAGCGTAATATTAGACAGAAGAAGTCCTGTGAAATGCCTTTTATTATTAGATAACATATTGTTTTATATTATTTTGTGGTTGTAAAACAAGGCGAACATACTTTCAATCACTACGTGCAGATCAAATCGCCTACCGTGATTGAAATTGCCATCAACAGTGTGTTTTGTACGATCGCACGTGGCACAATCTGATGCGGACAGGATTAAACACCTTAGCCCATGCTTTGACAAGCGTTATTCAAAAGAGAGAACGCTACTGAATACAAGGTTTTTTTGCGCACCGCTTCATTGCGAGGCTAAACCATTAAGTACCTGACTATAAATTATCGTGCCGTCGCAATTGCATTGATTGTGGGTACGAATTTATTCGTACATCACCCGACAGGGCGCAAAATAAAGATAAGACGGGGAGATTTCACCCAAAAGCGTACGAATAAATTCGTACCCACGGTTGATTTGGTCAGATGCAAAATGCACGATTACTTATACGCTACTACTTACCCAATTGCCGCTGCCAGTGCGGCGGCGAGTGCTTCCACATTTGCCCACGTGAAATCAAGCTCGCCTTCTGGTTGGGCGATGCGTATGCCGTCTTTTCCCACTGCGCCGATAAATGCCATATCGCTGGCGATGGGACTCATAAAAATCTCATGTTCTGGGCTGATGCCGTTGCGTACTGCGACGAGGGCAAAAGATAAGCTGGAGGCTTCTGCCATGGTGAGTCTCAGCAAAAATTTCTCACTGAATATCACTTGTATCAGTTTGCCAAATGCCCGATGTTGCACGCTGCTGACGACAAATTGCTCAGACATGGGAGGCAATCTGTTTCAGCATTTTCATACACTCACGATTGGCGGCCAGTTCCAAGGCGGTGAAGTCGTCCAAGGTCATCAAGGCCGTATTCGCACCTGCATCCAATAGCAAGCGCACCAAGGGCGTTTTGCCTGCCGAGGCGCAGTAAATCAGTGCGGTTGCCCCATTGATGTTCTGGCTGTCGAGCGGCGCGCCTGCTTGGATCAGGGCGGTGGCACAGGAAACACTCTCGGCAAAACAAGCAAACCACAACGCGCCATTGAGATCGGCATTCAATAAGCTCGGATTCGCGCCGCGTGCTAACAAGGCATTGACGACTTCGTCATTGCCGAAACGCGCCGCGTGCATCAAGGGCGTGGTGGCATTGGCGAGGGTGGCGTTGATAGGGTCGGACAAGGGTTCGGATAGCTTGAATCCCGCTTGTAATAGCCAAGCATTCAGTTCGTGATCGTTCATGTTTGTTCCTGTAAGGTCTTGCATACAAATAATTGGGTATTGAGTTGTTAGTCGCTAGTCGTTAGCTTTTAGTTGCTGGAGTGAAAGTGTTTTTTCATCTAATTGAATGTATTGTAAAAAATATAGTAGCGAGCAGCTTCCCTGCATTAACTAGCGACTAACGACTAACAGCTTAAAATACCCGAAAATTTAGGTGCAGGTGCTTATGGCGGGATAGGCGGGGAGGGTGGAAATACGTGGATCATCCAAAGCCATGCCCACCGCGTAGTGATAAAGCACTTGAAAGCGATCATCTTGCAGTCCCAGTACTTCGTGGTCAGCATCGTCGAAAAAACAGCCTATGCCCGTGCCGCGCCAGCCAGCGGCTTCCGCTTCCAAGGTGATAATGTGTCCCAACATGCCCGCTTCCCAATGAAGATGTCGATAGGCGGCGGGATCCGCTGCAATAGGCGCGGCAAATTCTGCCACCAGCATAAAGGTGACGGCGCATTGGGTGGCGATGTCTTGATGACACGACAGGGTGCGGGCGGTTTTGCCTGCCCGTGCGGTAATCAGTTGAAACAGCGGCAAGTCCGTATCCGCAGCTTGCCAAGAAAAGGTCTCGCGAAAAGCTTCACGCAATTCGGTTTTCGCCAACGTCGTGCGCGGCATGACATACACACCCGCTGCCAGTCCTTCGACGCGATGCACCAGTAGCACGGGATGGACGCGCGGGGTTTGTGTCCAAAGCTTCCACACAGGCGAACCATCGGGCAACAGGCTGGCAAGAATGCGTTGGAATACGGCGTGCGGCATGACCGATTGCCCATCAAACGCTTGTGCGCTGCGACGTTTTAGTAATACCTGTGCCGCAGGAATCGCATCGCTGCGTGGTTTGGTCAGGGTCGAATCAACGAGTGGTCTCTGGGTTTCAGGGGCTGTGCCGCGTGTCGCTTCCGCAACCGTTTCGATCACAGGCCATTGGTACAAAGGACGAGCATCTAGCAAGCTGGGTTTACCTGCCCAATGTTGCCAATCTGTGGGTAAGGTGGTGAGGGTATCCAACGCAAGCATGACTTCTGCTTCTTCACCTTCTACGCCTGCAAAATCTGCTGCGCGATCTGTGCCTAAGCTGTGCGCGGTATTTGTCGAATCTAGCGACAATAAACGTGGTTGCCAGCCGTGCAATGCGGCTGCATAACTGACTGCCGCCAGCACATGCCCCATATCCAATTGGCAATAGCGGAAAGCACGTTCGCCATATTTCCATGCTTCACGCCAATGAATGGAACTGAAGCCCAGATACACGCCCGCTTGCGGCGTGCTACTTCCCCATGCGCGCCGCGCCAATGCGTGTTCGCGTGCTTGGTAGTGATACAAGCCATCTGCTAATCCCTCGACCTCGGCGGCGATCAGCCAAGTTTCGGTAGGATGCAAATTGCCCGACGAAGGATGCGCACGTAGCGACCAGCGCGAGCCTGCATATTCCTTCCATGCGGTCAGCCCGACACATAAACGCAATAGTGAGCCAAGATTTTGATGATTCAGTGGCAGCGACGGACGGGGGTTGGCAAGCTCGCCCCACGTGATGTCACCCACCGAAATGTCACGAGGCAGTGCCGTGATTTCTGCGCCTACCCAATCGCGAAAGGCATTGGGTTGTGTCTCCCAATCTAGTGTGCCTGGCCCCGCCGCATAACGATCCCGTGCGTGTTTGCTGCGCGTGTGATAAGCACGCACGGTTGCGATAGGGTCAGCGGACATCAGGCAATTGACTCGGTCAGTTCGTCACTTAAACAACCAATAGGTTCTGCCAGCGTACCTTCTGCGTCCATTTCAAAACGCACCAGATAAATCTCTTCATTGGGCATTTCCTGCGCATGGCCAACATTCACCACCACGCCGCGTGTACCCGTTGCGGCAAGCAATTCGCCTGCGGCAATGCCAGGAATCCCGCTTTCGCCTGTTTCTTCCAGCGGTTCGTTAAACAAGTCTTGTGCCGCAAAGACCATATCGCCCATTTGAAATCTACTCATGACCTTACTCCTCAAGACTGGGAATCAATTTTGCTTCGTAACGCAGCGCGTCTTCGCGCCCCCATGCAGTGACCATTTCCACAAACCAACGTTTGTCGCGTGGATGTGGGCAAAACATATCGAACTCGGCATAAACGCTGCCGTCGCTGTTAATCGTCAGTGCGCCGCAACGATCATGACGCGTATTGCGCCAAATCCCTTCATAGCTGGGTAGCTGATTATAGGGATCCTTTATCTGTGTCAAATGCAGCTTGGCAGACGCAATTTTTGGCGCGCAATCTGTAGCGGCATAACGATCCGCTTCAGCTTGCAAAGCGGATACAAGCTGTGCGATCAGTTGAGAAAATTCAACAGGAATATCACGCATCACGCAGCGGCTTACCAAATATTCGAGGGCGTTAACAACCGTGTAACAGGTCGGCCGCCTAACAGATGTTCCTCAAAAATCTCGGTCACATCCGCTTTGGTCACATTGCTGTACATCACGCCTTCTGGGTAAACCAATACATTCGTCCCCATGCTGCAAGGACCAATGCAACCCGACGGGGTCACTGCCACTTCGGCAAAAAGTTGGCGTTGTTGCCATTGTTTGGTGAACTCATCCACGACTTCATGGCAGCCCTTTTGAGCGCATGAGCCGCGTGGGTGACCAGGTGGACGAGCTTGTGAACACACAAATACGTGTCGTTGTGGTCTCGCCATGATTATGCTCCCACCGCTAACGCTTCATGGGTGTGGCATTGTTTGGGGCAAACCCGCGCACATGAGCCGCAGCCGATGCAATCCAGCGCGTTGACAATCGACATCACCATCATATTGTCTTCATCTTCATCAAAATTTTCGTCATCTTCGTCGCGTTCTAATAACTCGAATACGCTGCGTGGACACACTTTAAAGCAGCGACCACAACCGATGCAGGTGGCTTGATTCAATGCGGTGACAAAAGTGGGCGTGTAAGGCGTACCGCCACGTGTAATACCTGTAATAGTGCTCATTTCGCTATCTCCAGCTGTGCTGCTGCTAACCTTGTGTTTGCTTCTGCCCAAGCCTGACACGCATCGTAAGTCGATTGCGCAATGCCAGGAATTTCTTGATACCCAGCGGGCAACTTATCCTCAACTAAATCATGTAATTGAGATGCCCATTCGCTGGAAATGCGTTTGAGCTTCTTGACTTCTTTGTCGAGGGTTTTTAATTCTTCAGGGGTCATGGTTACTCCTTATATGCGATAGTTGGAAGTCGCTAGTCGGTAGTTGCTAGTTTATGGTCGGCACTTATATTTCTGTTTTCACTACTTTATTAAACAGACAGAGATCGAATGCTAAACATTGACCAACTAACGACTAATAGCTAACGACTAACGACCATTAAATCTACAATCCAGCCACTTCTGGATATTTGCCGATGAGGTTCAGTGCTACAGACAATAACTTGTCCCCTTCATCTTTCATTTTGGACAGACTTTCATAGCCATAACGATGTACATCACGCAAAGTTTTATCCATGACCACCAATTTGCCCACGGTAATCAGCGCGCGACCAAAACCTTCGTGCGTGATGTTGATGCTGGGAACCGCCATCAAGCCGCATTCTTTTTCGATCAAAGACGAAATCGCATTGTAAAAAGCTCTGATGCGCGACAACATAATGTCGTCAGGATCACCAATCACAGGAATCGAACGGCGTTGTTCTTTGGTGACAATATAGGGAGCCAAAATGCGATCCACGGGCCAGCCATCGTAAGTGCCATAACTGTCGATGGCACGCATTTGCTTGACCATTTCTTTGACAAAATCGGTGGACAACAACGGGTCTAGTTCTGCTGCTTGAGTCATGATGTTTCTCCTTGAGTTAAATGATATTTACTAATGATTGTGCCGATTAAATTTTCCGTTCGTGGTGAGCCTGTCGAACCATGAGTGGGAAATTAAATCCATTCACCCTTCGACAGGCTCAGGGCGAACGGATTGCTTCACGCAGTCCTACGCTTTACGCAGTCTTATGCCTTTTTCGCTACCAACCGTGGTGTCCAGCGAGACAGCTTCGCGACTAAAAATCCGACCAGAAATCCTGCAATCATGCCGATCACTGCACCGACATCACCCCACGCAGCACCTATGCCTGCTCCGACCAAGGCTAAAACGCTGGGCAGCAAATACGCCAATAAGCCTGCTTTTAACAAATCGCCTTCCGTCATGGAAAGTTGCAATTCGTCGCCTGCTTGAATACTGGAATCGCAGCGCACTTCAATCGCCTTGCGGTGGTTGGAAAAATACTTGCCCAGCCCTGAAATGCCGCAACTGCTGCGCGATTGGCAGCCGCCGCAGCCTGATGTCAAAGTGGGTTCGACCTGTGCCGTGCCGTTTTCGGTGGCAATCACCCGTGCAGATGTCTCAATCATTCTTCCCACTCCTCATCAGCGGCAAAGTGTCGCGCCTGTTTTTTAAGGTGTTTCGCCAACCACACGGGCGGATCGTTGACTAGGCTCTTTTGCAAACCGAGCAGCAACTCGTCGATGGGTGTGCCTTCATCTACCCGCATCGGTTGTATGCCTTTGGCGAGCAACTGCTGAATCGCCGAAGCACCCGCCGCGTTGCAGTACACCGCCGCACAATCGAGCAGTAATTCCACTTTGGCGGCGAGTTTGCCTTCGTGTCCATCCATCGCGGTTTCAATAAATTCGGCCACTTCTATCAGCCGCATTTCTTTCTCGCCGAGTTCATAAATACCAAATGCCTCAGCCGCCCCGAAATGTTGATTCACCACGCGGCGGTCGCTGGTAGCAAACGCAATCTTGACCATGTTATTCATCTCCTTTATCGGTTTAACTAAACGCAAATGTCGCATTGGGTGTCCTTTTGATGCCGTGAAACGTGAGATGCCGTGAAATGTGAAATGAGAAACAAATCGTCACAAGATCATGGGTTCATTTTTTTGTGAAAGGTGAAACATGAAAGAAATCGCTGAACACCCATACTTTTCACTTCTCACTTTTCACTTTTCACGCTTATAAACAGACACATAGGCTGGCGTTTCGTGATGTCCGTGTTCCACCAGCAAATTCGCCCAATCAAACAATGTTTGTCGCGTGCCGCGATAGCCCACCCACAAACGTTGATAGCCACCCAATAAGTCATATTGCGGAAAACCTGCACGTAGCAGTGGGATGCCTAAACGACGCGCGGTTTCCACTGCGTGAGAGTTGCTAATCACCAATTGCGCGCCGTTTGATCGCGCTGTGTTTTCTAAATCTTCCAAATCACCGATGGCGACTTGCGCGGCAGCCACGCTGGACAAAATCGCCGAGCGAGCAGGGGCAACCGCTGCAACGACTTCGCCACCCATTTCATGCACCAATTGGGCAAAACCAAACAGCAAGTCAGGATCGGCGGCAATCGCCACGCGCATAAACCCCAACATAAAATGGCTATCGACCATGGCATCTTGCAACTGAGCACGCTGGCGTTCAATTTTCGCTGGCACAGGCTTGCCACTGATTTTTGCCAGTGCCGATACGAATGCGTCCACCGCATCGAGTCCCATCAAGCTGTCAAAGCGATAATCTGGCACGCCTGTTTGGGCTTTCAAATAATCTGCCGCTTCACACAGCGAATGACCTAACACCAGTGTGGCAAGCGATGAACCCATGGTGGCAATGTCCGATACAACTGTGCCGCCCAGCGTGACGGGACTGGTTTCCTGCTCGGTCAAATGCCCATCCAGTGAATCCGCCAAATCGGGCAGTACCAAGGGCTGCAAGCCAAACGCTTCGATCAATTCCTTGACGTGTTCAATATCGCCAGGGGTTAAAAATGAACCCGCCAACACATTCACCGTATAACTCCCTCTCCCCATGGGAGAGGGCAGGGGTGAGGGCAACAACGTTTCCAACACCGCCTTCACCGCGAGTGCATAACCACTTTCCAAACAGCCTGAAAAATCAGGCGTGTTCACAGGTACGACAGGAATGTGCGTAAATTCTGGATACGCAGCATAAAAATCCTTCACCAGCCGCTTAATGTCCGTGCCTTGGGTTTCTGATAATCCCGTGGTCGGTACGCCAATCAGCGCAGGTTTGCTTTTTTCGCAGATGGCTTTTAAGCCTTCGATCACATTTTCATCGGCATTCATCACCGTTGAAACTTGATCCATCGCCGTGGTTTGCAACGGAATTGGCTCACGGAAATGGCGCACAAAAAAGACTTTGCCAAAGGCCGTGCAACCTTGCGACCCATGCAGCATGGGGATGGCATGGTTGATACCCAAAAAGACTAAAGAGGCACCGATGGGTTGACTGGCTTTTAACGGATTCACCGCCAAAGCTTTATTACGTTTTAGAATTTCAGCCATGATGAAGCTCCTCATTCGACGATGCGACTGCCCAAGGTGCAGGTTTGCGCACCGCGTCCCACACGGGACTTTGCAAGGTCAACGCCAATTGCCGCGCCAGTTCGGTCATGCCGCTATACCCTTCGTAGCCAAATTCGCGTTCTTGGTTAATGTCCAAGAAAGGAATCCGCGCTTTCAAGGCGGTGTACATATTCCGTCCGCCCGCGATCAAAATATCGGCTTGGTATTCTTTCACCGCGCCCAGCAAGGCTTTCGGGCTGCCGTCGGTAATCATTTTGGTTTTCTCGCCCATGATTTCGCGGATGCGCGCTTTGTCTTCTTCGGTGGATTTATTCGTCCCTGTGGCAACGACTTCTAAACCCAAATCTTGCAATGCCGACACAATCGACCACGACTTCACGCCCCCCGTGTAGAGCAACACCCGTTTGCCGCGCAATTGTTCGCGCCACGGATCGAGCAAGGTGTTGATCTTGGCTTCTTCGCGGGCAATCATCGCTTCGGTACGCGCCGTTAAAGACGGATCATTCAGCAACTGGGCAAACTCGCGGAAGGCTTGCGAGGTGTCCGTCACACCGTAAAAACTGCCTTCAAAAAACGGAATCTGGTAATCGGTTTGCAGCTTGCGCGCCACATTCAACAAGGCTTTGGCGCATACCACCATGTTGGCTTGGGCGCGGTGCATGGTCTGGACTTCGCGAAAACGCGTATCGCCCGACAAGCAGCACAAAATGCGCAAACCCAATTCATCAAACAACGGCAGCACGTTCCAAAACTCGCCCGCGATGTTGTATTCGCCGATTAAATTCACGTCATGCACGGTGATGCCCTCGCGTTGCGCAGCGGGCGGCACGGGCAAAGGTTCAGCCGTGCCAATGACGTGCTTAAACATCGCATCGCCCGCAATGCGGTTGCCCAGATTTTTTGTGCCATAAAATCCCGCGCAATCCACTGGTACGACCGCCACGCCGCATTGTTCCGCCGCCGCTTTGCACACCGCGCTGATGTCATCGCCCGTCAAAGCAGGCACGCAGGTGTTATACACAAACACCGCTGCGGGCGAATAAGTCGCAACCGCTTGTTTGATCGCATGAAACAGGCGTTTTTCGCCCCGCCCCATAATCACATCTTGTTCAGTTAAATCCGTGGTCATGCCGATCCGAAACAAGGTCGAACCAGACGAACGTGTGCCACGGTTGTCCCAAGAACTGCCCGCGCAGGCAATCGGCCCGTGGACAATGTGCGCCACATCGGCAATCGGCAACAACGCAATCTGCGCCCCATCAAACGAACACCCGCCAGCCGTCGCCCCAGGCTTAGGACGCGCACAACCCGATTTCGATTTGGTGTTATGCGTACACGCAGGCTCGTTCAACAATTCAGCAATGTCTTTCGCTTGCATAATCCGCATCCGTGAGTAATGACACCCAAGATGTTGCACGGAATGTGCCAACTCTACCTTGATGATTCTAAATGGATAAGTTTTTAACGTATTTGTCGCTTTTGCGACAAAAGAAGGGAAAGGAACAACAAGTGAAGCAAGGGTGGGGTTGTCGGCTCACCTGTTGTTTGGTGCAACTATGTAGATACGTTCACAGGAATATTAAGTGTTTGCGCGACGTTGTGAAGAAATCAGTCGATTTCACAATACATCAGCCTACGGTGTTGCTTGAGCGTCAAAACAAGGTCACATTTTCCTTGTGCAGCATGTCGATCAATAAAATCAAGGGTAAGCCAATCAAGGCATTGGGATCATCGCCTGTCATACTGGACATCAAGGCAATCCCTAAACCTTCCGATTTCGCGCTACCTGCACAGTGGTAGGGTTGTTCTTTCAGTAAATACGCTTCGATTTCTGCATCGCTTAAGTCGCGCAATGTCACGTAATTTTCAGCGACGGCAGTTTGCAGATTTCCTGTGAAGCTATTGTATAAGGTGAGGGCAGTATAAAAGCAGGTGGTTTTGCCGCGCATAAAGCGCAGCTGGCGCACTGCATTGTCGTGAGTAAGTGGCTTGCCAATTTGTTGTCCTTCTAATAACGCCACCTGGTCTGAGCCGATAATCAAGGCATAAGGGTGAGTGTTCGCCACGGCGCGGGCTTTTTCTTGTGCCAATCGCAAGGAAGTGTCACGTGCCGATTCGTTGAGTAAGGGGGTTTCATCGACATCAGGTGCGGCGGTTTCAAAGGGGATGCGTAGGCGTTTCAATAGCTCTGCGCGATAAATAGAGGTGGAGGCGAGGACGAGCGAAGGTGGATTCGACAACATAATGCGCAGATTTTTGACATGGGAGGTGGAAAAATATATCATGCGCGGCTTATGTCTGCACCTCCTTTCATTGATAGCTTGGATTTTGCCAAAAATGGTCAGCAAATTAGCGGTGAAATGCTGATTGCGGATCTGTTGCGCTTGTCCGATGTGCTCGAAAATTCACAAGGTGTTCTGCGCTTTACCGTGCGGGGCAACTTGAATAAATACGGCGTTCCGATGTTGGTCTTGAGCCTGTCTGGCTCTTGCGCATTGCGTTGTCAACGCTGTCTGGGTTCGTTAGATTACCCTGTAACACTGGAAACCACAGTGTTGTTGCGTAGTCAGGCGGAATTGGATGCGTTGGAAGAGAGCGATGAAGAAGAGTACGACAGTATTTTGGCGCAGGTGAAGCTTGATATTCAAGATTTGCTTGAAGAAGAGGTCTTGTTAAGCTTGCCGATTGCGCCCAAGCATGAGGTTGGGGCTTGTCAGACGACAAATCGTGACGATGCAGGTAAGGATGCTAAACATCCTTTTGCGGCATTGGCGAAATTAAAAACGTAGTTAAATAGATTTATCTTAGGAGTATTAGCATGGCTGTTCAGCAAAACAAAAAGTCCCCATCCAAACGTGGTATGCACCGCGCGCATGATTTCTTGACCGCACCTGCTTTGGCAATTGAGCCGACCACAGGTGAAACACACTTGCGTCACCACATCAGCCCAACTGGTTTTTATCGTGGTAAGAAGGTTTTAAAAACCAAGGGTGAATAAACCTTAAGTGGACGATGTTCGCATCGTCCATTTTTCTTGTGCGGCAGTGAGATTTAAAACGATAGCTTAAGCGCGGTTGATTGCCGTCGCTTTTTTGTTGCGTGTGTGAATACGTAATTTAAGATGTCGATTTGTATCCTGCATTGCAAATTTTTTGTATTTTAATAGTCAGGGATTTGCTGAGTGGATGTCACATTAGCTATAGATGCAATGGGGGGTGACCACGGCATTACGGTCACCGTTCCCGCTGCTATTGAGTATCTTGAGCTGTATCCTCACGACACCATCGTTTTGGTCGGTATTCCCGATGCAATCGAAAGTGAATTACGTGATCTGGGTGTTTCCACCAGTGCACATTTGCGTATTCATCCTGCCACACAAGTGGTAATGATGGACGAGCAGCCTCAATCTGCATTGCGCGGTAAAAAAGATTCTTCGATGCGTGTCAGCATCAATCTAGTCAAAAATGGCGAAGCAGCTGCTTGCGTCAGTGCGGGCAATACAGGCGCACTGATGGCAACAGCGCGCTACGTCTTGAAAACCATCCCAGGGATAGATCGTCCCGCCATCGCTTCCTATCTGCCAACTAAAAATGGCAAAGTCTGTATGCTGGACTTGGGAGCCAATACCGATTGTACTGCTGAGCATCTGTTGCAATTTGCGATGATGGGCTCCACTTTGGTGAGCGCGTTGGAGCATAAGGCGAATCCTACCGTGGGTCTACTTAACATCGGCAGTGAAGACATTAAAGGCAATGAAGTGGTGAAACAAACCGCTGAATTGCTGCGTGCCAGTGATTTGAATTTCTATGGTAATGTCGAAGGTGACGATATTTTCGCAGGCAAGACGGATTTGGTGGTGTGTGATGGTTTTGTGGGTAATGTCGCGCTGAAGACTGCCGAAGGGGTGGTGCACATGATGACGGGGATGCTTAAAGAAGAATTTACCCGAAATTGGTTTACTAAATTGGCCGCATTGATTGCGCGTCCTGTGCTGCGCGCTTTTAAAAGCCGCTTAGACCCTCGTCGTTACAACGGCGCGAGTTTCTTGGGGCTTAAAGGGATTGTCGTGAAAAGTCATGGATCCGCCGATATATTCGGTTTTAAATGCGCCATTGAAAAAGCCGCCGAAGAAGCGCGTGGTGGCATGTTGCAACATATCAGTGCCCATGTTGAAAAGTGGCACGAACAACGTCAAAAAACAGTGCAGGGGGAGGTCTGATGTATTCACGCGTGATTGGGACGGGCAGTTATTTGCCCGCTAAAACCGTTACCAATTTTGATTTGGAAAAGCAGGTCGATACCACCAATGAGTGGATCGTCACGCGGAGCGGGATACAGGAACGTCATTTTGCAGCTGAAAATGAACTGACCAGTGATTTAGGGCTGCAAGCCAGTTTGCGCGCGATTGCAGCCGCAGGGATTGCCGCCAATGACATTGATTTGATTATTGTCGCAACGACCTCGCCCGACCAAATGTTCCCCAGTACCGCGTGCATTTTGCAGGATAAACTGGGCATCCAAAATGGCGGTGCAGCATTCGATGTGCAGGCGGTGTGCGGTGGATTTATCTATGCACTGAATACGGCGGATTTGTATATCCGTGGTGGTCAAGCGAAAACCGTATTAGTCGTCGGCGCGGAAGTGATGTCGCGTATGCTGGATTGGACGGATCGCGCCACTTGCGTGCTGTTTGGTGATGGCGCGGGCGCAGTGATTTTGCAAGCCAGTGACACCGCTGGGGTGATCTCCGCCAAACTTCATGCCGATGGTCGTCATCGTGGCATGTTGCAAGCATCTGGCAATCTCAATAACGGCGCGGTACAAGGTGTGCCTTTCATCACCATGGACGGCAAGGCGGTGTTTAAGTTTGCGGTCACCGTATTGAGCGAAGTGGTAGAAGAAGTGCTGGCGGACAATCACTTGCAAGGCAGCGAGATTGACTGGTTGATTCCCCATCAAGCCAATATCCGCATTATGGAAGCCACCGCGAAAAAGCTGGGGCTGGGCATGGACAAGGTGGTGGTCACCGTGGCACATCATGGCAATACGTCGTCTGCCTCGATTCCGCTGGCACTGGATACCGCCGTGCGCGATGGGCGGATTCAAGCTGGACAACACATTTTGCTCGAAGCCGTCGGCGGTGGATTCACGTGGGGCGCGATGCTCATACGGTGGTAGTTCGTTAGTCGTTAGCTCCTAGCCGTTAGTTGTTAGTTAAAACCGTTGGTAATCGCAGCAGTCAAAGCCTCCAAACTAATCACTAGTAACGCATAGCTAACGACCATCAACTAACGACCATCAACTAACGACCATCAACTAACGACCATCAACTAACGACCATCAACTAACGACCATCAACTAACGACCATCAACTAACGACCATCAACTAACGACTAATAGCTAATAACTAACGACTAAAAAAACATGACAACTTTTGCTTTTGTATTCCCTGGTCAAGGCTCGCAATCTCGCGGGATGATGAATGGTTATGCGGATTTTTCCGCCGTGCGCGACACGTTTGTGGAAGCCTCGGACGTATTGAAACAAGATTTATGGCAATTGGTGCAAGACGGTACGGACGCGGAATTGAACGCGACGGTCAACACGCAGCCGATTATGCTGACCGCTGGTGTGGCGGTGTATCGCGCATGGCAAGCGCAAAATGGCGCAGTACCTAGTCTGATGGCAGGACATAGCTTGGGCGAATACACCGCCTTGGTCGCGGCGGGCGCGTTGTCGTTTGCCGATGCCTTGCCGCTGGTGCGCTATCGTGCGCAATGTATGCAAAACGCCGTGCCTGAGGGCGTGGGTGGCATTGCGGCGATTTTGGGTTTGGACGACGACGCGGTGCGCGCGGTGTGTACCGAAGGCGCGCAAGGTGAAGTGCTGGAAGCGGTGAATTACAACTCCGTTGGTCAAGTGGTGATTGCGGGCAATCGTGCGGCGGTGGAACGCGGTATGGCATTGGCAAAAGAAAAAGGTGCTAAACGCGCCATTATGTTGCCGATGAGCGTGCCATCACATTGCAGTTTGTTGCGTGGTGCAGCCGAACAATTGCGCACCTATTTGGATAGCATCGCGGTGCAAACGCCCGTGATTCCTGTGTTGCATAACGCCGATGTCGTTGCCTATACCGACCCCGCGCAAATCAAAGACGCGCTGGTGCGGCAATTATTTTCGCCCGTGCGTTGGGTGGAAACGGTGTTGGCATTTGGCAATCAAGGCATCACGCATAACGCCGAATGTGCCCCAGGCAAAATTTTGGGCGGTTTAAACAAACGTATCGACACACGCCAACAAGCCTTGACCCTGCACGACGGGGCGAGCTTGACGGCGGCTTTGGCGACGTTGGCATAGAACTCCTTCCCCCTAGCAGGGGGAAGGGTGGGATGGGGGTTGAAACGTTGCATCTGTGCGAAGATTTCTACCCCCCACCCCCGTATCAAGTACGGGGCAGGCTCTACCCCTCCCCCTACAAGGGGGAGGGAATATGGTAAGTGGGAACATACTCACAACAATACTTCTTGGGAGGAATAAAAATGACATTACAAGGACAAATCGCGCTCGTTACTGGCGCAAGTCGTGGCATCGGTCAAGCGATCGCGTTGGAACTGGGCAAACAAGGTGCGACCGTCATCGGTACGGCTACCAGTGAAAAAGGCGCGCAAGCGATTAGTGATTACCTCGCAGCGGCGAATATCAAAGGCGCAGGCATGGCGTTGAACGTCAATGACGTGGCGCAAACCGAAGCGGTGTTAGCCGCGTTGCGCAGCCAATTCGGCGAAATATCGATCTTGGTCAATAACGCAGGTATCACACGCGACAATCTGATGGCGCGCATGACGGACGACGAATGGGATGATGTGATGACCACGAATCTAAAATCCGTTTTCCGCCTCAGTCGCGCTGTACTGCGTGCCATGATGAAAGCTCGCACAGGTCGTATCATCAGTATTTCCTCCGTAGTCGGCAGCATGGGCAATGCGGGACAAGCCAACTACGCCGCGTCCAAAGCAGGCATGATCGGTTTCACCAAATCCCTCGCGCAAGAAATCGGCAGCCGTAATATCACTGTAAATTGCATCGCACCTGGTTTTATCGACACCGATATGACTCAAGCATTGAGCGAAGAACTCCGTAAAAAACTGGTGGAACATGTGCCATTGAAACGCCTAGGTACGCCTGATGACATTGCGGCGGCGGTGAGCTTTTTAGCCAGTCCCAGTGCGTCCTATATCACAGGTACAACCTTGCACGTCAATGGTGGTATGTACATGGCGTAGTTTGTATTCTAACAATCATATTGCAGCACGCTGACCGATTTATTATAAGGGAGGAGAACACCATGTTTTTTCGATTATTTATATTGTGGTTGTGTTGTAGTGCTGCGTATGCAGAAGATGCTGCTGTTCCTCAACAGCATGATTCACCCGTACATCAGGGTATATCTTCTTACTATAAGGCCACGGGCAAAGGTCAGTGCTCTTTTGATGCCAGCCCGAAAGATCTCATGGTTGCAGCAGTCAATCGTAAAGATTACAACAAGGCCGCCCTGTGCGGTGCCTATCTGCGCGTGAAGGGATCAAAAGGGGAAGTGGTTGTGCGTGTGGTGGATGGCTGCCCTGGCTGCAAGGTAGGTGGGCTAGATTTGAGTAAGCAGGCTTTTGCAAAGGTTGCTGATTTGAAAAAAGGTCGGGAACGGACGACATGGCAAATCGAGTCGCCTCCCTTAGAAACGCCCGTGCAATATCGCTTCAAAAAGGGGAGTAATGCCTTTAGCACCAGTGTGCAAATTTTAAATCATCGCAATCCCATTGCTAAGTTAGAATTTCAAACTTCAGAGGGGGTATGGGTTGCTATCCCGCGCATGGCTTATAATTACTTCGTCCAGAGAAAGCCTAGAATGGGCGCAGGTCCTTACACCTTTCGGGTAACGGATTCATATGGTAATACTCTGGTGGATAAAAATATTCCGCTAAAAACAGGCGTTTTAATTGCGGGTGCGCTGCAGTTTCCCGCTCCTGTTTCCTCTATCCCATAAAGAGTCCAATTGAAGCGGTCGTGTTAGCCCTTCCCAAAAATTTCAGAAAGAATGAGATGCCTTTAACACACCAGCGCAACAGTCTGCCACAGGACGGAAAGCGCATCTCGCGCTATTTAATATGTATTATCTTCGTTTGTTGTGTGGTGTGTGGTGTTGTCGATGCAGCTCCTATTCTTCATCAAGGTTTGTCTACTTACTACCACGCGAATGCGGCGGCTTCATGTTCAATGGGCGATAGTTTTGATTACACCATGACCACTGCGTTGGGTGTGGCTGACTACGATGGCTCAGCTATGTGTGGAGCCTACCTGCGGGTGATAGGTCCTAAGGGGGAAGCGGTGGTACGCGTGGTAGATACCTGCGGCAGCTGTAAACCTGGTGAGCTGGACTTAAATCAAGAAGCCTTTGAAAAGGTTGCTGACATTAGGAGAGGGCGGGAACCCTTGCGCTGGCATATACTTTCTCCCGCGCTTAATACCATGGTGCAATACCATTTTAAAGCAGGGAGTAATGCTTGGTGGGCGGGTGTGCAAATCCGTAATCACCGTAATCCTGTGGCAAAACTCGAATATCTCAAACCCGATGGTACTTGGAGCAATATAGAGCGTGCTAAATACAACTATTTTGTGCAAAAGAAACCAGGTTTGGGCGTAGGGCCGTTTACCTTTCGAGTGACGGATATGTTTGGTCATAGTTTTGTCGATAAAAACATTGAATTATTGGCGGGGGGAACAATAGAGGGGAAAAACCAATTTCCTTTTGAAAGTGCGCCTGAAGTTCCTACGGACGTGCAATATGCGATGCTAGCGGAAAAACATGCCGTACCAGAAGCACGTCAACCTGCTCCTAGGCGAATTGTTTCCGTGGAAGTGAGACCTGTGTATGTTCCGAAACCAGTCCCCACTGAAGAGGTGAACTCGCGCGATAGTGCGCCTACACAGGATCAATTTCCCGACGTGCGCAATCTAGACCAGTTGGTTAATAGCCGTACATCAGACAATGTGAATGCGCAGGATGATGTACCAGATGAAACCCAGGATGAAACAGATGTGGAAGATCCTTTGTCTGACAATCAGAACTTAGATCAATTGGTCAATAGTCGAACATCACATTAATCGTGCTTGCGGACTCCTTGAATCTTAAGGATAGGTTTAAATGTTCTTTGGGAGTATCCCAGCACATCTTATTCTGATTGAGAGTGCAAATTCATTTGGTTGCTAGTGTTGAAGGCACATCTTGCCGTCTTTTCGCTGCGCGAATGAATTCGTACATTCAACATGTAGGGTAGTTCTATTACCGTACAGGTACTTGCCCTAATTGACGTATTGGCATTTTTTCGGAGTGTGGGGTGTTGTAAATATTGAATAATTTGTTTGTTAAAGCACTAGCCGAGCACCCGCATTATGCGCGATACTCGCCGCTCCTTATTTTCAGCACCCGCACGCATCATGCCTATCAAATCTCGCATCCGAACCATTCCGCATTATCCCCATCAAGGTATTATGTTTCGCGACATCACCACCTTGCTCAAAGACCCCATAGGTTTACGCACCACGGTGCAAGAAATCACCCATCGCTATCAAAATATGAACATTGACAAAATCGCGGGAATTGAATCGCGCGGTTTTATAGTCGGTTCGCCTGTGGCATACGCTCTGGAGCTGGGTTTTGTGCCAATCCGCAAAAAAGGAAAATTGCCTGCGGAAGTGGTGGGATGTGATTACGATTTGGAATATGGCAAAGATCGCATCGAAATTCATGTGGACGCGATACAACCTGGGGATCGCGTATTGTTGATCGATGATTTGATTGCGACAGGCGGCACGGCTGAAGCGGCAGTGAAACTGATTGAATCCATGGGCGGTGTGGTAGTGGAATGCTGCTTTGTGATTGACTTACCTGATGTTGGCGGACGCGCAAGATTGGAAAAACAAGGGCAACAAGTCTTTGCCTTGTGCGAATTTGCGGGGGAGTGAGGAGAGGTGTGATGCGCTGCTTCGCAGCTTGGTGAAAAGTGAAACGTGTGGCAGCGCGACGGTTTGTTTCCCGTTTAACCTTTCACATTTCACAGTCTCCTATCCCTTCTCAACATAATTTAACACCATGAAAATTAATAATACTTCCTATCGCAGTCTCTGGGCAACTTCGGATAACACCGCTGTCGAAATCATCGACCAAACCCAACTCCCGCATGTTTTTACCACGGTGCAACTGCACTCCATGCGCGATGCTGAGCGGGCGATTCGCGATATGCAGGTGCGCGGTGCGCCGCTGATTGGGGTGACAGCGGCTTACGGTGTGGCGTTGTCCATGCGCCATCACGCCTCTGATACGGCATTGACCGCGACCTGCGACATGTTGCTCAAAGCGCGGCCCACGGCAGTGAATTTACGTTGGGCAGTAGAACGGATGCGCTCGATTTTATTGCCGTTAGCGGCGGAACAGCGCGCCGCAGCGGCTTGGCAGGCGGCAGGTGAGATGGCGGACGAAGATGTCGCCGTGAATGCTGCGATTGGGCAGCACGGTTTGCCGCTGATTCAGGCGGCATATCAACGCACGGGCAATCCCGTCAATATCCTTACCCATTGCAACGCGGGTTGGTTGGCGACGGTGGATTGGGGCACGGCACTCGCCCCGATTTACGCCGCGCATGAGGCGGGCATTCCGTTGCATGTGTGGGTGGATGAAACCCGTCCGCGCAACCAAGGCGCGAGTTTAACCGCATGGGAATTGGCGCAGCACGGCATCCCGCACACGCTGATTGTGGATAACACAGGCGGGCATTTGATGCAGCACGGCATGGTGGATTTGGCGATTGTTGGCTGTGACCGCGCCACCGCACGCGGCGATGTGTGCAACAAAATCGGCACTTACCTCAAAGCCCTCGCCGCCTTTGACAACAACGTGCCGTTCTACGTCGCGCTGCCGATTTCCACCATAGATTGGACCTTGCAAGACGGCATGGCAGAAATTCCCATCGAACAACGCGCCGAACAAGAAGTGACGCATCTCACAGGGCAAACGGATGCGGGCGAAATTTGCACTGTGCGGATTACGCCTTCAGGCTGCCGCGCCGCAAACTATGGTTTTGATGTAACGCCTGCCCGACTCGTCACAGGATTGATTACCGAAAAGGGTATGGTTGCTGCGACTGAAGTGGGGATGGCAAAACTGTTGACCTAGACCAAATTACTTTTGATAAAAACTCGAGGTGCAGCCATTTGCACCATAAGCAAACCCTAAATACATTCACTCTGACACAATGACGACGATGACAACTTCAACTGGTTTTTTTACCCAACTTAAACAGAACACTAAACTCATAGGTGGGCTTATGAGCTTCATTGTGTCTCTAACTTTTTGTATACATTTTTTTGTTGCAAAGGAAGTCATGACAGTCGTTCCGCCTTTGGTCTTAGGGGGCGTGCGTGGCGTACTGGGTGGCTTGTTGTTGTTTATCATTTTCTTTCCTAATATCAAAGGATCCGTTAAGTTTTCCCATTTCAAAATCTTAATTAGCATCGCTTTCTTTGGCTACTTTATTAATCAAATTTTGTTTTTGAATGGGCTGAAACTATCTACTCCACTTAATACTTCGGTGATTATGAATTTAATTCCCGTGACAGCCGCATTGATTTCTATCCTGTTTAGAGTAGAAACTTTCGCTTGGCGCAAAATAGTGGGCGCATTACTAGGTTTTAGCATGATCGTACTACTGACCTTGTCTAACAGCAAAGGGCATATTTCTGGCGCGAAACTAGGCGACTTGTTGATATTTGCAAGTGTTGTCACGCTATGTATTTCTACCGTATTAACTAAAACGTTGGTTAGAACTGGCTTTCCATCGCAAATAATTTCCGCTAGCATGTTGTTTTTGGGCGGTTTTGCTTTGTGCGCAATGGCGACAGACCAGTTAGGATTGATAGTGGATTACGCGATGGCATCAGACCTACATTTTGCACAAATCGTATTTGAGATTGTGATCTCAACGGCGTTGACCTATTTTTTGAGTTTTAAAGCCTTAAAGTATCTCGCACCCAGTCAATCCATGATTTTTATTTACCTGCAACCCCTGATGACGGCGGGCATAGACTTCATGTTTTTCACCAAAACACCGCCGATTATTCTGATTCCAGTTTTCATTGGCGTGGTTTATTCCAGTTATTTGGTTTTCTCAGCAGAGAGTCACTAACAGGCTGCTAATTGTTTCGGTCTTAAGTGGTTTTTGTGCTGTAGTTAATGAATGATGATCTAGGTTGCGGCAACAGCAGGTGTGGTACACGCACAAATTATATTGTTATTGATAGAATTGCGTCTTGGTTAAGGGTATCCTACTACCCATCCATTGGTATCGTGCTTGAATATTCGGTGCGTTCAGACATTGGCATGTTTCGCTGCCTTATTGGCCGTTAGTAAAAGGATAGCGATTTAGGTTTGGTATATTCACTTTTAAGGAGCAACTCATGAAACGACCATCACTTCTTACGACCGCCTTGTTGGCGATAGTTTTCGTCCTTCCAGTACATGCAGCTGAAAAACATCGCCCCGCGCCACCTGCGGCAGTTGATGATCCTGTACGTAATTCAAGCAGTGGTATCGTGCCTCCTATGGTACGCATTTCGGCGGGTAGTTTTATGATGGGCACTGACAATGGTGATTCAGATGAAAAGCCTATACATCGAGTCACGTTTGATTACGCGTTTGAAATGGGTAAAACAGAAGTCACGCAGGGACAGTGGAAGGTCGTGATGGGACAAAATCCAAGCAAATTTAATACGTGTGGTGATGATTGTCCTGTGGAGCAAGTAAGTTGGGAAGAGGTTCAGCGTTTTATCAGCAAGCTTAATGTAAAGACGGGTAAAGTATATCGCCTACCTTCTGAAGCTGAGTGGGAATACGCCTGTCGTGCGGGTGGTAGCGATGAATATTGTGGTGGAAGTGATGTAAGTAGCCTGGCTTGGTTTAAAGATAATAGTGGTGAGAAAACTATGCCAGTCGCAAAGAAAAACCCAAATGCGTGGGGTTTGTATGACATGGGCGGAAATGTTTATGAATGGGTGCAAGATGATTACCACAGTACTTTTAAGGGGGCACCAGCGGATGGTCGACCATGGATGGGTGGCGGAAAGCATAAAGTTTTACGAGGCGGATCTTGGGATAACATTGCGCAAAAACTTCGTGCAGGGAATCGAGCTGATTTGAGTCCATCGAGACGTGGTGCTTATGATGGTTTCCGCCTTGCGAGAACGCTGTAACTCCCGATGCCCCCTGCTCTTTTCAACGAGTTGGGGTTGTATGTTCAGTCTCTTTTGAATTTTTTACGTATCTGCACGCAACTAGGTTCACAGCGATATTTTTCAGCACCTTCTGTTTAGCTAAGTACCGTTGTTTGCCGCCAAAATGCCCAAGTATCCGAACGGGTAAGTTGGATGCGTTTGGCGAGATCATTGCCTAGTAAATCTAAGGTGAGTTGAGAAATTTCTCCGCTACAAAGTGCTTGCCAGAGGGGTTGAGCATAATCTTTTTCAAAATCGAGTATTGCAGTTCGCCATGCAGCAAAATCGCCTTGTTGTACGGCGCGCTGTAAACCCGTCCAAACCAGAAGCTGTTGCGAGTCAGTATTGCACCATACCTTTTGCCACGGGGTAAATGGTATATGCGCCGCTGTTGCAAAAATATCGGCTAATACCGTGTCGGCACTGACACTTGTGTAATGAGACGAGCAATCAACGCTTGCGCCTTCCCCCCAAAACCAAACACTGTTAATCGCCGCTTCACCCCGTTGTTCACGTTGTGCATTAGCGGGATGGTTATACAGTAGCATTTGGATTTCATTGAACAATTTATGCCAGTACGCTGTGTTTTCACCCGTGGGGAGGGCATTGCGTACATTTTCACCCAGAACCTGCGCTAAAGGGGTGGTGGTGATGGTCGGTAGCGTGTCTAGATTGAGATACCAGCGTTGCGGATGCGGTGCGCAAAAGATCAGCCCTTGTGCAGCAAAATAGGTATTGAGATGGACGCAAAATTCCCTTGCTTCACTGGGCTGGACGGGCAGGGTGCTTAGACAGAGTCGATCCCGTTGTAGGGTTAAATTTACGGGATCGGCACGTAGCCAACGCCCTGCGGGTAGCCCATCATACTGCGCGCTAAGCGCGGCAATAGGGAGATTCGGAAGACCAAACGCATCACACAAACAGGCTTCTAATGAATCTGAACGCGGTAAAGCCTGTATTTGACCGCGCGCCAACAACTTTCTGAGAGCGGGCAAGGCTAAATCGGCACTGACTTCAGCGGCAAATTCGGCGGGTAATTGTAAATCAGGGATAACTAAGTGAATGGTTTTCATGTTGAACTGCGGCGTAATTGGAAACGCAAAAATACGCCTTAGATTTTCTGGGGTAGATTCGGGGGTAGATGTAGTAGTTTATCTTCAAATTCGTTTAAAGGCATGGCTTTGCCAAACAGATAGCCTTGGAAATGATGGCAGCCGTGTTGATTGAGGAAGTCTTCTTGGGCTTGGGTTTCGACCCCTTCGGCAATCACATCTAACTCCAGTGCTTTAGTGATAGCGATAATCGCCTGCACAATTGCGGCATCATTGGGGTCGGTGGTGATGTCGCGCACAAACGATTTGTCGATTTTGATTTGGTCTAGTGGCAACAGTTTGAGGTATTGCAACGAAGAATAGCCTGTACCAAAGTCATCCATGGAAAAGCGGATGCCCAAGGCTTTCAGTTCGTGCATTTTAGCAATCGCCTCATCGACATCTTCCAGCACCATGCTTTCGGTCAGTTCCAGCTTGATGCGCTGGGCGCGCGCCCCTGTTTCGCGTAGTAACAACTGCATTTGCATCACGAATTCGGCTTTGCGGAACTGCTTGGCACTGATATTGACGGCAATCACCAGATCATCCGTTAAGGCGTGTCCCTGCCAATGTTTGAGTTGTAAACACGCCGTGCGCAACACCCATAAACCGATGGGAATTATCAGTTCGGTTTCCTCTAACACAGGGATAAATTCGTCAGGGGCTATTAGCCCGCGCTGCGGATGTTGCCAGCGTAACAAGGCTTCTGCGCCTAAGGGATGTCCCTCATCATCAACCTGGATTTGATAATGCAGCTGAAATTGTTGCTGGGTGAGTGCTAGGCGCAATTCCCGTTCTAGGGTCGTGCGTGTATTTAGGGCGATTTAAAGTGGACCCCTCGGTCAAGACAATAATGTGTCTAGTTTAAGAGGGTCGCCTATTTCATGCAGCTGGTCGGCGCTGCCCCGTGTTTTTGTTTCTATTTCTAAACGCGTTTTTGCTGTCGCACTG
>JAQTYN010000092.1 GCA_028688275.1 Gallionella sp.
GGCGTTCATATGCTCTTGTACCAATTGGTGATAACGTTTGACCAAGCGTGGGTCTAGCCCTGATTGTGTTTTTTAAAGTCATCGCCTATCCTGCCATTACTTCATAGACTTGTGTAGATACCTATGCTTGAAGGGGAGAGAGTGATAGTTCCTTACCCTTCAGAGGGGGAGAGCGAAGCGAGGGGGCAATTAAGATGGGGGTGGGCTATAACCGCGTTTCACCCACTGTAAATCACATAGAACCAATAAACGCCAGTATGCCGATGTAATACAGCGACCCAATCGGGGTGTCAGGTCTTCACGCTTGAGAACCAAGCTGACGGATGATTTTCCCTAAAGTGGCAATCGCGCCTTCCATTTCGGCATTCCACAGATGCCCGTAGTTTAGTCGGATATAGTTGGCATAGTCTTGATGTGCGGAAAACATCGGGCCTGGCGCGATGCTAATTCCTGCATTGAGCGCGGCACGATGTAATGTCAGCGCATTCACGCCATCGGGTAATTTAACCCATAAAAAATAGCCGCCACTGGGCGGCGTCAAACATGTGCCTTCGGGAAAATGATGTTCTATCGCCTCGACGAACTGGATTTGTTGCAACAGCAAATTGTGCCGTAAGTTGCGCAGATGTTTATCGTAGCCCCCTTTTTTCAAATAACTGGCGAGGGTAATTTGGGCGGGAACGGAGGTTGATAATGTTGAAGTGAGTTTGAGACGTTCCACCGTTTTGGCATAACGCCCTGGTGCTGCCCATCCCACCCGATAACCAGGTGCGAGACATTTTGAAAACGAGGCGCAGTGCATTACCAGCCCCGCAGTATCAAAGGCTTTGGCAGGACGCGGGCGTTGATCGCCAAAATAAAGCTCACCATAAACATCATCTTCAATCAGTGGCACGTTGAAGCGGGTGATTAACGCCACCAATTCTTGCTTCTTGTCGTCAGGCATTAGGCTGCCCATGGGGTTTTGAAAATTAGTCATTAACCAACAGGCACGCGGGTTATGCCGTTCCAGTGCGCGCTCCATGGCATGAAGGTCAATACCGTCACGCGGATGATTGGAAATTTCTATCGCCCGCAAGCCTTGCCGTTCAATAGATTGCAGCGCGGCATAAAACGTAGGAGAACTGACTAACACCGCATCACCTGGTTTCGTGACCGATTGTAGGCAAAGATTCAACGCTTCCAGCGCGCCATTGGTAATGACAATTTCTTCAGCGGGTACATGCAGCCCGTCGATTAAGTAGCGCAGCGCAATTTGCCGTCGCAGATGCGCATCGCCAGGGCTGATGTCTTCCACACTTAACCACGGACTCATACTCTGTACACAAGACGACATGGTTTTCGCCAATCGCGCCATGGGAAACAGCAGCGGACTGGGAAAAGCGGAACCCAGCGGTACGACCTTACGCGCCCGCGTTGACTCCAGCACTTCAAAAACCAAATTGCTCACATCCACTTCCGTCGCTTCCACCTCGACGGATAAGCTCGGTTCAGGCAGTTGCGGCAATGCCGCTGCACCGCCCGACACAAAGTAGCCAGAACGTTCCCGAGCCGAAATCAGCCCGCGTGCTTCCAACAAGTAATAAGCCTGAAATACCGTCGATGGACTGACTTTGCGCGCCGCACTGGCAAGTCGAATAGACGGCAATCGCTCGCCCCGCCCCAACGTACCTTGTTGGATAGAGCGAGCAATATCCTCCGCAAGTTGTTCGTATCGTTTCACTTCTTCCCCTCCTTAACGCAGTCACAAAAGCATCTGATATGGTTTTTTTAGCGACTTCTGATGCTGTTATTGTACTTGGCTCGCGCTTAAGATAAAGCCAAATTCAAACGTGGGAGTGGGAATATGAAAAACGAAATCAAGGTCATCAGTGTGTCATCTCAAGTGTCAGATTCTTGCCATACCAATCAGCAGGTCATACACGCCAAACAGGTCAGTGGATTTTTTCGCACATTGAAAAGTGCGACACAAGCAGCGATATGGTTGCCATTTTTTAGCTTGCCCTACCTGCGCTGGAACGGTAAACAAGCCATCCTTCTGGACATCGACCACAGCCAATTTCATTTTTTCAACCTATCCATTTTTCCAGATGACATATGGATGGTGTCATTTATGCTGCTCATTGCCGCCATGGTGTTATTTGCTGCCACAGCCGTTGCCTCGCGGGTTTGGTGCGGATATTTTTGCTTTCAAACTGCGTGGACGGATTGGTTTGTTTGGATTGAAGCAAAAATCGAAGGCAATCCCACCACCCGCCGCAAATTGGATGCCGCACCGTGGAATTGGGATAAAAGTATCAAAAAACTCACCAAACACACGATTTGGTTGAGCATTGCGTTGCTCACTGCGATTAGCTTTTCAATCTGGTTTGTGGACGCGTTTGAATACTGGCACAGGTTGTTTGAGCTTCGATTGCCAAAAGCAGGTTGGGTCACGCTGGCGGTGATTGTTTCAGGAACGTATCTCTACGCAGGGTTGATGCGCGAGCAGGTGTGTGTCTGGATGTGTCCCTACGCTCGCTTTCAGTCTGTGATGACGGATACGCAAACCATCATGCCGACTTACGACCGTCAGCGCGGTGAGCCACGCGGAAAATTGCGTAAGGATGAAACCCAGCAAGGAGCGTGCATCGACTGTTTCCAATGCGTACAAGTTTGTCCCACGGGCATCGACATTCGCCAAGGCTCGCAATTAGGCTGCATCACCTGCGGTTTATGTATTGATGCGTGTGATGGCATCATGGAAAAAATTGGTCAGCCACGAGGACTCATACGCTATGCCTCGCCCGTGGAGATGGCGGGTAAGCCTGTTAAAAAACTGTATCAACAGAAACGAATTTGGATTTATCTCTCGTTAATACTGGTTTCAGTCGCCTCGCTTATTTACGGCGTGAGTCATATTTCACCCTTGACACTCAGTGTGACACCCGAACGGCAACCGTTGTTTGTGCGGATGAGTGACGGCTCGATTCAGAACAAATACGCGCTCAAAATCACCAACAAAACGCGCCAAGCTATTCATATCAAAGTGAGTGCAAGTGCGCAAGTCAACGGCTTAGTCGTGATAGGAGCGGAACAACCCATTCTCATTTCCCGTGAACACGGGGCATTTCTGACGGTATTTGTCAAAGTACCAAGTGCGAATATCACCCAAGAAACGCTGCCTTTGCGTTTAAAAATCGAGGCAACTGAAGATGCAAGCATATCAGCAGACGCGTTGACGCTGTTTAACGCGCCCAAGCTCGAATAACGGAGTGCTACTTCCCCCGCCGACTCGCCGCCCAACCTATCAGGGACAACAAAGCCAGTCCTACGCCGATGAGCAAAATACCCATGGCTTCGCTGAGTTTGAAGTCCTCGCCCAGCAGGATGCGAGAGGAAACAATGGCGATCACGGGCGTGCCAAGTACGGACAAACTGGCTTCCCACGCGGGCACGCGGTCGAGCAGCGCAATCCACAACCACCAGCCCATCGCAGTGCTGACCACCGAAACAAACGCCAGTATGCCGATGTAAGACACCGACCAATCCGTGGCGCGTTCAGGGATGACCATTGCCAACAGCACCAAGGGAACTCCGCCGATAATCATCTGCCACGTGGTCAGTGCCAGTAAGTCAACAGGTTGCTTGGCGCGCAATCGCTTTATCAACACCGTGCCGATTGCCCAGCACAATGCCGCCATCAACCCTAAAAATTTGCTGAATAAACTGGCGTGCATATTCCACGGCTCGATAATCAGCAACAAGCCCGTCAGGGTGCAAACAGCGGCGAGCCATTGTTTCCCACGGATGCGCTCACCCAAAATCGGCCACGCCAGCAACAATGTCCAAATGGGCATGGTAAAAATCAGCACCGAGGTTTTGCCAGGGCCGCCCTCCACCAATGCCCACGTTTGAAACAAAGTAAAGCCTGTTACTTGGATGAGTCCAATGGCAAGCAAGGAAACGGGGGCAATCAACCTCAGCGACCTACCCATCAGTTTGAGTACCAAAAACAACGCCAACGCCCCGCCCACACACCGCTCGGCCGCAAAAGCAAAAGGCGGCGCGTAAGTAAGTGCCTGCTTCGCCAACACCCATGTGTAGCCCCATGTAAAGGAAAGCACGAACAGCCCCAAAGGTAATAACCAGCGGGCGCGAGAAGTAGAGGTCATATCGTGAATCAGTGAGCGTAAATGGGCGCGGATGATAGCGGTTTGAGCGGGATATGGGAAACGATGACCTGCCAAATTGATGGGATACAACCATAAGTGCAGCTAAAAAAATCGTCATTCCGACGAAGGTCGGAATCCAGACCTTAAACAAAGCCCCGCGCAGCGGGACAACCGTTTTATTTCGTCCGCTGCGCGGGGTTTTTGAAAACCACTGGATTCCCGCCTACACGGAAATGACGGGGGTGTAGGTGCAACAGATTCGCACGATTTTGGGGTTTGGAACGAACAACTTATGCTTGCTTCACCCATAATCGCGCCCTAAGTGGGCTTTAGATTAGGATCAATAGTGTTACAATCGTAGCTCATTTTTCACGGGGATGGTTATGAGTGATACGACAGATAACTGGATTTCAGACGATAAATTGGGACGTAAAGAGGCGGCTGACTTTCTGACTAGATATCTCATTAAGCGATATTCTCTGGCTAGAAACCGTGAGCATCCAGATACTTTCGTTCTGAACATCAAAGCGGATTGGGGGTTCGGCAAGTCGTTTTTTCTTCAGCGTTGGTCAAAGGATTTGAAGCAACTGAACCATCCTGTGGTCTTTTTTAACGCTTGGGAAAACGATTTTTGCGACGATCCTTTGATTGGATTTATTGCCGAAATAAACGAATCACTTGCTGATAAGTTTAAAGAAATCCCTCTCGCCAAACGGCATCTTGACCAAGCACTTGCTGTGGGACGCAAACTTATTAAGCCCGTGGGCTTAAGTATCGCTTCCCTGATAACGAAGCAGTTGTCGGGTTTAAGCATTGAGAAGCTCCATGAGCTTTATGCTTCAAGCGGGGACGTGGCGGATGACAGTAGCGAGAAAGAGGACGAACCCTCCTTAATTTCACAATGTGCCGATCTTGCCCTTAAAGAGCATTTAGATACCAAAGAGACCATTACGCTTTTTAAGAAAAAACTTGGGCGATTGATTGATGCGTTAGAGAAAGAAACGAACGTTCAACTTCCCTTGTTTATTTTCATTGATGAGCTTGATCGTTGCCGACCGACTTACGCAATTGAGCTTTTGGAAGCGGTGAAACATCTGTTTGGCGTACCTGGCGTTTATTTTGTCATCGCCACCAATCTCGAACAACTCGGACATTCAATTTGTGCTGTTTACGGTGAGAAATTTGATTCTGAACGATATTTAAAGCGTTTCTTCGACCAAGAGTATTTGTTGCCATCCCCCGAAAATTCCCGATTTACTGAATTTTTGTTTTCCCAATATTCGTTTAGTGAGCTTGGGAAATTTTATTCTGTTATTGAAGAAGGTATTTATCCTGAGCCGCCCGAACAGGTGTTATTCACCTTGCTGTGTGATAGCTTTAAATTAAGCCTTAGAGATCGAGAGCAAGTTGCCGTCACATTACAAGCCGTTTTATTGAATTGGCCAAAAGATGAGACGATCCATTTTGCTTATCTGTTGTTTTTGATTATCGCAAAACAAATTTCATCCGTGCTATTTCTGAAACTTGCAGATAGTCAATTTCAGGGAAACTCGGAATTTAGAGATGCTTTGAACTCCCGTAAAGATGTCTTATTTAAGACCAAAACTATAAAGGAAGGAAACATCGTGATTCGTGAGGTGGAGGTTTTAGAACTGCTTTCGTTTTATCACGATCTCCATAACAAAACCTATAAAGAGCTGCTTAAAATGCGGAGTGATGATGTTGCATTTCCAGAAAAGATCATATATACAATTTCTCGAGATTACCCTCATAACAACCGTTCGGCTTCAGCAATTCTCAATTCAAATTTCTCCTAAAGTTTAATTTTCCGAAGTCCATTTTCACCGCTTAATAATCAGGAAGAATTGAGGTGGACGCTATTTTTGAGAGCCATAAATTTCATCAATTCATCC
>JAQTYN010000045.1 GCA_028688275.1 Gallionella sp.
CTCAAGTGCCACTTTCGCCTTGAACTCGCCCGTGAAGTTTTTACGTCGGCTTTCACTCATCACCTGCTCCTCTTTTACTGCAGGCTACCATCTTAATTCACTGTCTGAAATTCGGGGTCCACTATAGGTGAAAAAGTTGATCAACAGACAAACAAGGTGGAGGTATCGCTCAATGATGCTGAAATTACAACCAAGATCAAAGCCGCCATCTTTGCCGAGCCAGGTCTCAGCACTTTGCAAATCAGTGTGGACACACTCAAAGGTGTGGTGACCTTAAGTGGGTCGGTGGATACGCAACGAAATAGTGACCGAGCCAAGGCTTTATCGGCTGCTGTTCTAGGTGTTCAAGAGGTTAAGACCCTACTGGTCTTAAAGTCCGTTAAATAATTTGGGTAAGTTGCCCAATCATTCAAGGAGAATCACATGGAAATACAAGAAGCCTACAAGCACAAAATGACCGCGCAACTGCGTGAATGGAATGCTGAAATCAGTTTACTGGACGCTAAAGTCGAAAATGCCAGCGTAGATATGGAAATTAAGCGCGCACAGGCACTGCATGAGTTGCGTGCGAAACAACATGCCGCCTCCGTCAAATTGCAAGAATTAGAAAAATCCAGTGGCGCAGCATGGGAGCAGGTCAAAGAAACGGCCGACATCATCTGGGATGACCTGAAATCGGGCATTGCAGATGCTCGTGCCAAGTTCAAATAATCTTTTCAACAGTCATTTCTGGCTTTCAAAATTGAGGCGACTACACGTAGTGGTCGCCTCAATTTTCCATGATGAGGTGAGTATCATGAATTTTAAATTAACCCTGATCGCGATCTTGGTTAGCTTTACGGTGATCTTTATCGTGCAAAATGCGAGCATTGTCGAGATCAAATTTCTATATTGGCAAGCTTCTATGTCAAGCGCATTGCTGATATTTTTCGCGCTCTTAACGGGATTTATTTTGGGCTGGTTTATGCACGATCATTTGCTGCATCGTCAATCCAGACGTGAACTCATGAATGCAATGAAAAAGTACGAATAAGTTATTAGGCATTAGTTTTTAGTTGATAGGGCAGGCAAACGCAGAACATCAATAGTTTGCTATTTATTCAACAAGATACAATCATATTTTCACCCTAACAGCTAGAACAAACGACGAGCAAATAATAGCTTAACTCACGAGCATTTGCACCCAACACCTGAAGCAAAATACTGGCAACGTCTAACAACATGCCAATCAATCTAAAGGAGAAAATGCTATGTTTCTCAGATTTAACAGGATGCTGAAAAACGTAATGAGCGAAGCCGATTTTTAGAAAAAATAGGCGAGAAAGGGGGGGATACACCGAGCCTATCGCTTTGCGACCCCGCATTTTGAGCTACTTTTTTGATACCGTATCAGCGAGCGCAATAGTTTTCAGTCGCCTGTAGACGATATACTTGCAAAATTGACACCACCAAAACCTATTTACAATCTTACTGCGAGGCCGTGTTCGAGGCTTATGCGCAGCGCAAAACCTCATTTGCACCAGAAAACTGTGGTTTTTGTGCGCTGCTGACAACCTCTCGCGCCAGCTCCGTAAACAGGAGCTAAGAGTTCATCTGAGCAAGATACCTTTGAAAGTCCCTTCTTATGAAGGACGGTCTCGTTATTTTCAGCGCATCCTCACCGCCTGAGTGACTCGCTTTTATGCTATCTTAAAGTGCTTTTATTTTTTAGCGGGTCAGGCTCATGCGTTATCTCAATTGGTTGTGGCGGCTATTTGTTTTTTTCATGCTCATCGGATTTACGGTCAAAAATGACCAACCTGTTACTTTGCGCTATTTTCTGGGCTTTGAATGGGAGTCATCCTTGGTTATCGTGTTATTTACTTTCTTTGCAGCGGGAGCTGCGGTCGCCGTATTGGCGATGCTGAATATCGTGCTGACCCAACGCCGCAACATTGCTCGCTTAGAACGAGAAGTTCGTGTCAAAAACAAACTCGCCGAGTTAGACGACACGCCCACGCTCCCAACACTACTCTCTTAATAGCATGATTTCAATGGAATTTGAACCTTGGATGCTGCTGATTTTCCCTTTGTTCTTTGGCATGGGATGGTTAGCCGCACGTTTTGACCTAAAAAAATTACTCTCCGAATCCAGTGCCTTGCCACAATCCTATTTTCAGGGGCTGAACTTCCTGTTAAATGAACAACAGGACAAAGCCATTGAATCCTTTATCGAAGTCGTTAAAGTCGATCCGCAAACCATAGAACTACACTTCGCATTGGGAAGTTTATTCCGTCGGCGTGGCGAGGTAGATAGAGCATTGCGGATGCACCACAATTTGGTAGATCGTGCGGATTTGGATGATGAAAAACGTCAACAAGCCATTTTTGAGCTGGCGCAAGATTATCTTAAAGCGGGGATTTTAGATCGCGCCGAAATTCTTTTTGGCGAGTTAAAAAAGACCATCTATGCCCAACCCGCGCTGGAATTTCTGCTGGAATTATTCCAAAAAGAACATGACTGGCTCAAAGCCATCGACATCGCCCAGCAACTGACGGCACTGGTGGGCAAAGCGCGCTATCACACCGAAGCTGCTTTTTTCTACTGTGAACTGGCGACAGAAGAAATCGCCCAGCAAAACATCGCCGCTGCGCGCACCCATCTGGAATTGGCTTTACAAGAAGATAAAAACTCCGTGCGAGCCACGCTGATGCTGGGTGATTTATTGCTCAAGGAGCAACGACCTGAAGCGGCCATTGCCACGTGGCAACGTATCGAAACGCAACATCCCGATTACTTGCCCTTGGTCGCAGAACGCCTGCTCAACACTTATCGCAGCTTGGACAAAGAAGCCGATGGCATCGCATTGTTACGCACTTATTTGGAAAAATACCACGCACTGGATTTGATGAATGTGTTATTCGACGGGGTGTTGAAGCAAGAAGGTTCAACCGCCGCCTATCAACTCGTCCGCGCCGAATTAGAACGCAATCCCTCGTTATTAGGGCTGGATAAATTGCTAGAAGCACGTTTATTAGAAGTCCCCATGGACAGACGCGCAGACGTGGAATTAGTCAAAAACCTGATCCATCAACGCACCCGCAGCCTCGCCACCTACCAATGCGGACACTGCGGTTTCAAAGCCCGTCAATTCTACTGGCACTGCCCCGCCTGCCAAGCATGGGATAGCTATCCACCACGCAGAAGTGAAGAAACAGGAATTTCGTTGTAGGAATTTATGGTTTTACCCGACAAAAGGTACAGATCGTGGCTCGCTCCGTAAACACGACCTAACGCCAAGAAGGGCGTAAAATATGCACTCATCCACCCACTGAAAGCACGCCATGACCGTTATTCGCCAACAGGATTTTATTGATAGCGTCGCCGACGCATTGCAATTTATTTCATATTACCATCCGCAAGATTTTATTCAGGCAATGGCGCAAGCATATGAGAAGGAACAATCTCCTGCGGCTAAAGATGCGATTGCGCAGATTTTGACCAATTCACGACTGTGTGCGGAAGGTAAGCGTCCCATTTGTCAAGATACTGGCATTGTGGTGGCATTTGTGCGCGTGGGAATGAATGTGCGTTGGGATGATGCCACCATGGACATCGTGGAGATGGTCAACGCGGGCGTGCGCAAGGGGTATTTGAATCCTGACAATATTTTGCGCGCCTCCATCGTGTCCGCCCCCGCAGGCAAGCGCAAAAACACGGGCGACAATACGCCTGCCGTGGTGCATATGGAATTGGTTCAAGGTGACAAAGTTGACGTGCGTATTGCGGCAAAAGGGGGCGGTTCGGAAAATAAAGCGACCATGGAAATGCTCAACCCTAACGATGATATCGTGGAATGGGTGCTGCAACGCGTACAAAAAATGGGCGCGGGCTGGTGTCCTCCAGGAATGTTGGGCGTCGGCATTGGTGGCACAGCCGAAAAAGCCGTGTTATTGGCAAAAGAAGCGTTGATGGAAGACATCGACATGCCTACGCTAAAAATGCGCGGCGCGCAAAACCCACTAGAAGCATTACGCATAGAGTTGTACGACAAAATAAATGCTCTAGGAATTGGTGCGCAAGGCTTGGGCGGCTTGACCACGGTGATGGATGTAAAAATTTTAGACTACCCCACGCACGCTGCTTCCAAGCCAGTTGCGATTATTCCGAACTGCGCCGCAACGCGTCATATTCATTTTGAGCTGAACGGCAGCGGTGTTGCAACCTTCACCCCGCCTAGCCCAGAAGATTATCCCGACGTGACTTGGCACGCCGCCAGCGATGCGCGCAAAGTCAATTTAGACACAATTACTCGTGCAGAAATAGCCACTTGGCAACCTGGGGATACGATTTTATTGAGTGGAAAATTGCTCACGGGACGAGATGCGGCGCATAAGCGCATCTGCGATATGCTAGCTCGCGGTGAGAAATTACCTGAAGGCGTGGATTTTAATGGCAGATTCATTTATTATGTCGGACCCGTTGACCCTGTACGCGACGAAGTGGTCGGTCCAGCAGGCCCCACGACCGCGACTCGCATGGACAGCTTTACCGAAACCATGCTGGCAGAGACGGGATTGATGGGAATGATCGGCAAAGCTGAACGCGGCGACATCGCCATTACGGCCATCCAGAAACACCAGTCGATTTATTTAATCGCGGTGGGCGGCGCAGCTTACTTGGTTGCCAAAGCCATACGCAGTGCCAAAGTGGTTGCCTTTGCTGATTTGGGCATGGAAGCCATTTACGAATTTGAAGTTGAAAATATGCCTGTGACCGTGGCGGTGAATGCAGAAGGCAAGTCCATTCACCGCATCGGCCCCGCAGCATGGCGTGAACGTATTCGTATCATGCCAAAAATTTAACCGAACGCTTGCAAGCATTCGGTTGTATCGAATTGGCGGGTCTCCCCGCATTGTGAGGTAGTGAACCTGGTCAGGGTCGGAAGACAGCAGCCACAGCTACTTATCGCAAGTGCCGGGGGTAAGGCTCGCCTCCCTATTTTTAGGTCATGAGCATCGTAACTTTGAAAAAAATCATGGGGCTTTTGATCGCATTGCTGGCGAGTAACCATGCGATTGCGGTAGATGGACTATCTGTCGAGTTGGGGCGCGGCAACGTGACCGATACTGCGCGCATCGGCGCAATATGGAATTTTAATCAAAGTTGGTTCACTGACGGAGATTGGCAAGTCACGGGGTTTTGGGAAGCGACGGCAGGAACATGGCGGGGTCATAGCAATACAGGTGGCAACCATATTATTACTGAATTAGGTCTTACCCCTGTATTTCGTTTCCAAGAGAAAAATCCAGTAGGGATTGCACCCTACCTAGAAGGCGCGATTGGCTTTCACTTAATTGACTTGACGTATATTTACAACAACCGCAAGTTTGGCAGCGCGTTTCAGTTTGGCGATCATCTTGGTTTCGGCGTTCGCTTCGGTGAGCAGCAACAATTTGATTTGGGTTATCGCTTACAACACTTATCCAATGGTGGCATCAAACAACCGAACCAAGGCATTAACTTCAACCAGATACACTTTTCCTACCATTTTTAAGCAGCCGTGAGCCAAAGCAATCTCATTTTTCGCTATATCGTACTCATCCTCTTGGAATAAATGTCAACTACCACCGTTCTTGCGCGCAAATGGCGACCCAAAAATTTCGCACAACTCGCGGGACAAGAACACGTCGTTAAAGCACTGAGCAACGCGCTCACCCAAAATCGTTTGCATCACGCCTATTTATTTACAGGCACACGGGGTGTAGGCAAAACCACCATCGCTCGGATTTTTGCTAAGTCACTCAATTGTGAATCAGGCATCACGGCAACGCCCTGCGGTATTTGTCGCGCCTGTACGGATATTGATAGTGGTCGCTTTGTCGATTTAATTGAGCTAGATGCCGCATCAAATACCCAAGTCGATAGCATGCGAGAGCTATTGGAAAGCGCGCTATACGCCCCCAGCAATGCCCGCTTCAAGGTGTATATCATCGACGAAGTACACATGCTATCCAAATCTGCCTTCAATGCCATGTTGAAGACGCTGGAAGAACCGCCTGCGCACGTCAAATTTATTCTTGCCACCACCGATCCTCAGAAAATCCCTGTAACGGTGTTATCACGTTGTTTGCAATTCAACCTCAAACAACTACCGCCACTGCTGATTGCGCGTCATTTGCAATATGTCTTAGAGCAAGAGCGCATTGACTTTGAAATGGGTGCAATCAACTTAGTCGCACGCGCCGCACAAGGTAGCATGCGAGATGCGCTGAGCTTGATGGATCAAGCCATCGCCTTCTCGGATAGTCATATTGCAGAAAATGTGGTACGCAGCATGTTGGGCGCGATAGATCAAAGCTACTTGTTTGAACTGTTGGAGCAGCTACTGCAACAAAATGGCATGGGTTTACTGGCGATTGCCGATAATATGGCAACGCGCAGTATCGCTTTTGAATCCGCTCTTCAAGAGTTAGCCACACTACTACATCGCATTGCCTTGGCGCAAACGGTGCCGCAAGCCATTGCCGATGATGAACCTGAACGGATACGTTTATTGGACTTGGCGACGGCTTTTACGCCTGAAGATGTACAACTGTATTACCAAATTGTGCTACATGGGCGAGCCGAAATCGAACTTGCACCTGACGAGTATGCGGGCTTTACCATGACCTTGCTGCGGATGTTAGCATTTGCACCTAAGGGCGAATCAAGGGAACGGGAAAAGAGCGAAGGGAAAAGGGAGAAGGGAGAAGGAATGGGCGCGCCGCGTGCTGTACCACCCATCGTCCAACGCGCACCTATCGAACCGCCTGTGGCATCCGTCCACCGTGAGCCTGCGCCCGTTTATCATGAGCCTGACATACCGATTGCCATACCCGCGCCCTCCGCTGCACCCAAACCTCGCCTCAGTAATGATACTTTGCCCGATTGGGGAACGTTATTGGGGCAATTGAATATGCAGGGCATGGCGTTGCAATTGGCGAAACATTGCGTATTGGACAGTTTTAGCAACGGGCAGATGACCCTATGTTTGGCGGAAGAATTTAAACATTTACAAAGCAATAAACCCGCGATAGACCGATTGCAAACCACCTTGTCAGACCACTTGGGTCAGGTCATCAAGGTGCAAATTGTACTCGGTAAGCCACAAGTCGCCACGCCTGCCCACGTTGAAAATCAAGTCAAGCAGGCCATGCAACAACAGGCAAATGAATCCATTGCACAAGATTCCTTTGTGCGTGAGGCGCAAGATCAGTTAGCTGCAAAAATTATTCCAGATTCCATAAAATCAATTAATTAGGGGTACACAGTATGATGAAGGGCGGATTAGGTGGCTTGATGAAACAAGCCCAACAAATGCAACAAAATATGCAGAAAGCACAGGCCGAATTAGCCACGTTAGAAGTGGAAGGTCAAGCCAGCTCGGGCTTAGTGAAAGTGGTAATGACGTGTGCGCATGAAGTACGTCGCGTGTCATTAGACGACAGTTTAATCGACCAAGAGGATAAAGAAACCTTAGAAGACTTAATCGTCATCGCCTTAAATGATGCAGTGAAAAAAGTTGCCTCCACCACCGAGCAACGCATGAGCGGCTTCAGTGCAGGCATGAGCTTGCCGCCAGGAATGAAGCTACCTTTCTAATTTACTGCTATCCTAACACCAGCCCAATTTCGGCGTAGGATAGAACAGCCCACTTGTAAACGATGCGCACTACGAAGTGAAAACCCCGTCTTATCTTGAAGAAATGATTACCGCATTACGCTGCTTACCTGGCGTAGGGCCAAAATCCGCGCAGCGCATGGCGTATCATTTGTTGCAACGCGATCGGGCAGGGGCTTTGCGTTTGGCGCATTCCTTGCTAAATGCCGCAACCAATATGCAACATTGCCAACAGTGCAACAATTTCTCCGAACAGGCTGTTTGCCCATTGTGTGCCTCTCCCCATCGGGATGTGAGCATGTTGTGCGTGGTTGAAATGCCCGCTGATTTGTTAATGATGGAACAAACACAGTGCTATCGTGGTTTATACTTCGTACTGATGGGGCGTTTATCCCCACTGGACGGTATTGGAGCCAAAGAATTGCATTTTGATCGTTTGCTGAAACGGGTAGCAACCCACCCTTGTGAAGTGATCCTCGCCACCAACTTCACCGTGGAGGGAGATGCTACCGCACATTATTTGGCAACATTATTGCAATCTCAAGGAATTAAAGTGTCACGTATTGCACGTGGCTTGCCTGTTGGGGGCGAATTAGAACAAGTTGATGCTGGAACCTTAGCGCAGGCCGTGCTGGAAAGACGTGAGATCACATTATGATAGAAACAAACGAAGACGCTGAACACGTTGAGCAGGGCGAAAAAATACAGAAGGTGTTGGCGCAAGCTGGATTTGGGTCTCGCCGTGCGGTCGAGGCTTGGATTGCTGAAGGACGTGTCAGTGTCAACAGTGTGCCTGCCACCTTGGGTATGCGCGTGGTACCAGGTGATCTGATTAAAGCAGAGCGTCGTACCTTGCGCGTGGGTGAACGAGACAATCGTGTACGCGTGCTGTTGTATCACAAGCCCGAAGGCGAAATTGTCAGTCGCGACGATCCCGACAATCGCGCCAGCGTATTTGATAAACTACCTAAGTTGCGTGGTCAAAAATGGACGGCAATTGGGCGATTGGATTTTAATACCAGTGGATTGTTGATTTTCACCACCTCTGGCGAGTTAGCGAATCGGCTGATGCACCCACGCTTTGAAGTCGAACGTGAATACGCCGTGCGTGTGCAAGGCAAATTGACCGATGAACAGCAAACGCAAATGTTGGGCGTTGGGATTGAATTGGAAGATGGACGCGTCACATTCGATAAACTCACGGATGAGGGTGGCGAAGGTTTTAATCATTGGTATCGTGTGATGCTCAAAGAGGGGCGTAATCGCATCGTACGTCGCACTTTTGCAGCATTGGGTTTAACAGTCAGTCGATTGATGCGCGTGCGCTTTGGTTTGATCAATTTGCCGCCCCGTTTAAAACGCGGCATGACCGCCGAATTAGGCGAGGGAGAGATCGCACAAGTACTGGATTGGGTAGGGATCAGTGCGGAAGAATTGACTGAAAAGCAAACTACCGCCCCATATCCTGCGACCATTGCCGCGCCGCGTAGTTCGCATCGCCGCTCACCGTTGCGCCGTGCTGCGAGTACACCGCAAGGTAAGCCTTTCGACAAAAATATGCGCCGTAAGAAAGTATAACTAGCATTAAATCCCAACAGCCTCTAAAATCCGCTGGCTTTGCTTTGACAAGCAGGGTAAAGCGGCCTTTAAAGTCAAATGAACGTCCATCTAATAGGTATGTGAATGGAACCACGTAGCAACAAAACGATTATGAGCAGTGTGTTCTTCTTGGACATTGTTGAATATTCCAAGGAGTCTGTTGTCGGACAAATTTCGTTAAAAGATAGATTCAACGAAATGCTTGCTGACGCACTAAAAAACGTCCCCGATGCAGATCGCATTATTCTCGACACAGGCGACGGTGCTGCGGTCAGTTTTATCGGCGATATCGAAGAGGCATTGCATGCCGCCTTTTGCTTGCGTCAAGGCTTAATTGCGCAAGATGTTAGTATAGAACCCTTATTACGGGTACGCATGGGGATCAACCTCGGTCCTGTACGACTGGTACGTGACATTAATGGTCAACCCAATATTGTGGGCGATGGGATCAATGTCGCACAGCGTATCATGGCATTCGCCGACATTAACCAAATCCTGCTTTCTCGCTCTTACTACGACGCAGTTTCTCGGCTTTCCCCACAGTATGCGGGGATGTTCCGTTACAAAGGATCGCACACCGACAAACATGTCCGAGAACACGAAGTTTATGCCATCTGCGTACCAGGTGAAGAAACCGTACAAACAGCCGCGCTCCCAGCTGAACCCCCTGTATCGGCTGAATCCGTTGAGGAAGCGGTCACGGATCAATCTGCTAGCAAAGGCAATAAGCTGCCCATCTTTATCGGCATCGCGGTCGTCATAGCTGCTATTGCGGGATGGGTTATCAGCACCTCTTCGCCCACCCCGCCGCCCCCTCCCATTACCAATAACACAGCAGCCAGTAATGTCGCAGCACGCCCCATCGCGACATCAAGCGTTGTTGCGACTAAGCCTACAGTGAGCGCAATCGCGGCGATACCGAATTCCGGCGTAGCATCAGCGACAAAAGCAAAGAAGAGTACGACTACTTCTACTCATAGAGCACCGACAGATGAGCCTACTTCTGCACCTACTTTATCTGGCGAAGGTCGTATTGTGATTAGCTGCAAGCCTGGTGCTCAAGTATTTATTGATGGCGCATCGAAGGGAAAAACGGGTTCAGATCCTTTGATTGTGAGTCTGTCTGCGGGCAGTCACTCGGTTATTGTCAATACAGGAAGTGGTGTAGTCAATCAAAAAATTGAACTAGAATCTGGAAAAACGATACGCATCAACCCTGGTGCTTGCAACTAGCTCATTTGATATATCAGAAACTCATCACAGTCAAAAGTCATGATTAGTCAGCTAGGACGCTATGAAGTAACAGATGAGCTCGGCCAAGGCGCGATGGGGGTGGTCTATCGCGCCAAAGATCCGCTGATTGATCGTGTTGTGGCCATTAAAACCATCAACCTTAGTCTTGCTAAGGAAGAAAAGGATGAATACGAGGGTCGTTTTTATCAAGAAGCACGTGCCGCTGGGCGGTTAAATCATCCAAATATTGTGACTATTTATGACGTGGGCAAAAGTGGGGATATTGCCTACATTGCCATGGAAATGTTACAGGGTCGTGAATTACGCGACATTATGAATGACGGCACGTTAATCCCTGTCGATCAAGTGTTGGACATCGCTGCACAAGTTGCCCTAGGTTTAAACTACGCGCATGAACACGACATTGTGCACCGCGATGTCAAACCGTCTAATATCATGGTGATTCGTGATGGACATGTCAAAATCACCGATTTCGGTATTGCCCGCATGGCTTCTGCTGCTGTGCGCACCCAAACGGGCATGGTGCTCGGCTCACCTAAATATATGTCTCCTGAGCAGGTGATGGGACGCACCATTGATGCGCGATCCGACATTTTCTCACTGGGTGTCATGATCTATGAAATGCTCACGGGGCAACCGCCGTTTAATGGTGATAACGTGAATACCATCATGTATCAAACCTTGAATGGCACGCCGCTACCGCCAAACGAGATCAACCCTGCCGTACCAGAAATGTTAAACTTCATTCTGGTAAAAGCCTTAGCAAAAAGCTTAGATGACCGCTATCAAAGCGCGAAAGAGCTAGCCGACGATTTGCGCGCATGTCGAGATACACTGCCACGCACCCCTAAAAAACTCAACACAACATCAACAGGCGAAAAAAGACTCCCGCCAACGGTCTCTGCAACAGGTCGTATCTGGACAGATGAAGAGTCATTTAAAACAGCATCGCAAGCGAGAATGTCACCCGCATTTGACTCCACTGCGGCAACCATGCGTTTAGCCGCGCTTACCAGCTCGGAAGAAGATGTCGATGAGCTCTCTAAAACACTCAAAATATCCCGTCCTAGTCCAGAATCGCCCAAAACGGAACTCCCTAAACCTAGCCCAACTAAACCCATCGCGCCTAAACCCAGTCCTGCACCCAACCCTAAGCTCATCACGACACCTCGACCTATGCAGCCCATGGTAAAACCCAAAAGCCACGCACCCATGATTGTGATTATCATTGTCATTCTGCTCGGCATTGCTGCATTCAAGTTGTTATAAATGCACTTTGCACTGCAACCCTCGCGTATTGCCAAGCGGGTTTTGCTCACCAGCCATATACTCAGCCTGATTGTGCTTTGGCTTAGTCACGGGAGGCTTTCTATACACTTACTTCTTTCTCTGCTTATTCTGCTCAGTTTGTTTCATCATCGCGCCATATTGCTTTACCACCCCAGCACTAGATTTACACTAGAAGAAAATCAAGCAATTACCCTAATCACGCCATCGGGTGAATCACAGAACGGCATCGTGGCAACAGGCACGACCATCTCCCCCTGTTTTGTGCTGCTGCGCATCAAAACTGAAGCACAACGACAGCAGATCAATTTACCTATTTTTTACGATGCCTTAGCAACTGACGTATTTCGCCAGCTCAGGATACGGCTGAAATATGCGGCTTAAGTCGATAGCTATTAGTTGATAGTTTTTAGTTGGCAGGGTGGCTAAGCGCAGTGAATTCACCATTTTTCTAAATACTCAGCTAGATACACTCAGTTTTCCACCCAGCTAAGTAACGACTAGCAACTAAGAACCCAATACCCAATTATTTATACGCAGCACCTTAACGGGAACACAACTCAATGACGATTTTAATTTGTGGCGTAGATGAAGCAGGACGAGGCCCTTTAGCTGGACCTGTCAGTGCCGCCGCCGTGATCCTTGATCCCAACTATCCGATTGCAGGCTTGGCAGATTCTAAAAAACTATCCGAAAAAAAACGCGACGCACTTGCCCCGCTGATTCGGCAGCACGCACTGGCATGGGCGGTGGCATATGCCAGCGTCGCAGAAATCGACCAGCTCAACATCTTGCAAGCCACTTTATTGGCAATGAAACGCGCGGTGTTGGCATTGCCGATACCACCGCAACAGGTACTGGTCGATGGCTTGTTTTGCCCCGACACAGGCTTTCCCAGTCAGGCTATCGTTCAAGGAGACAGCAAAGTGGCGGCCATTTCTGCCGCTTCCATTTTAGCCAAAACCGCCCGTGACGCGCTGATGCTGGAATTACACACACAATATCCCCAATACGGTTTCGCCCAACACAAAGGCTATCCCACTGCCGCCCACCTTGCTGCGTTGAAACTATACGGTATATCAGAGATACATAGACGCAGCTTTAAACCCGTTTCGCGATTATTGACCGACAAATAAAAAGCCCCTCTTTCGAGGGGCTTTACCCATCTACCCTAAGGCAGATTTAGACTTATTGGCAAGATTTTGGCAACAAAGTCAATGGCAAACCAGTTGCGCCCACTTTTGCTGTGTCAGCTGCAGCAGTAGCTGCTGTTGTAGGTTCTGCAGAATCAGTACCATTCGCGCAATACCAGCTGCCTGTCAGTGTATTGTAGTTCATGTGTACCCACAGCCCAGAAATCTTGCTGCTCACACCCGTTGATTTAAATTGAGCGTTAACAGTAGACTTGGTAGCATTAGTCGAGATGCCAGACACATACTTACCTGTTGTCACTGCACTGATTTTAGTGACATCCCAAGAACCATCTGTAGTGTACGCTTCTGTCATAGGGGTCTTTAGACCATCCAACAACGTCATTGCTTCAGCCGCTTGTGCGCGCGCCGTGTAATCACCGTATGCAGGAATCGCTACTGCTGCCAAAATACCGATAATAGCAACCACAATCATCAGTTCGATCAGTGTAAAACCTTTTTGCAAGTTTTTCATTTTAATGCTCCTTTGTTTTAAGTTAGGGTTAAGCACACATAAGATGTTGCGCTTGTTTTAATTAAAGCATCAATCATGCCAATTTCGCAACACGATGATTTATTTACATATAAATAAATCACGCTTTCTGTCTACAGTCTTACAAATACAATCCAGCCCATATACTTCCTGATTTCGTCACTTATGTGACGCGATTTGTCAAATTAAAGTCGATTTTACCATCACGTACTTCTGATACCCTTCATCATGACAATCCCATCAGCTTGGATAAATCTGTCAGAATTTCATACCTCCCCAGATATATTGAAAACGCATGATGAATACCTCCCTCCCACAAAATTGCGATATTTTTTGCAATGTGATCGACAACTACGGCGACATAGGTGTGTGTTGGCGATTGGCGCGTCAATTCACGCATGAATACGGTTTGAGTGTGCGACTCTGGGTAGATGATTTATCCAGTTTTGTAAAATTATGCCCCGATGCGAAGGATGGTGCAGTACGACAGTTTTGTCGTGACGTAGAGGTGTGCGCTTGGATGGGAGATTTTACTGGCGTGACACCTGCGAACCTAGTGATTGAGGCGTTTGGCTGTCGCTTGCCCGAAAATTATATTGCCGCGATGGTTGGACGTGCGCCGATTTGGATCAATTTAGAGTATCTCAGTGCGGAAGCGTGGGTCGAAGGTTGCCATGAGCTACCTTCCCCCCACCCTACCCTGGCCTTAATGAAATACTTTTTCTTCCCTGGCTTTACGCCAAAAACGGGCGGGCTTATATTAGAACGAGATTTATTGGCACGACGGGATAAATTTCCAAATCATGCTGCGGTGTTTTGGCAATCAATTGGGCGCGAGACACCTGATGAAAATACTTTAACCATTTCGTTATTTGGCTATGAAAATGCGGCGTTATCGGGATTATTAGCAGCATGGGCAAACGGAAATCAGCGTGTATTGTGTCTTGTACCCGAAGGACGGATTTTGCCTCAGGTGATTGAATACTTTGATAAAGAAAACACAGGATGTACGAATTCTCTCTTAGAGACATCACACAGCGAGCGAATAGATTCACACCTACAGCAAGGCAATTTAACGGTTCAAATTATCCCCTTTGTGGCTCAAGAAAACTATGACCCATTGCTGTGGGCGTGTGATATTAACTTTGTGCGCGGTGAAGATTCTTGCGTGCGAGCACAGTGGGCAGCAAAGCCATTTGTGTGGCAGATTTATCCGCAGGATGACGGCGCACATTGGGCCAAACTAGACGCATTCTTAAACTTGTATCACGCCGACACACCCGATCTGGCGACAACGACCCGCGCTTTCTGGCAGGCGTGGAACATGGGGGATGAGACCACCATCGCGCAAGCATGGAAAAACTTCATTGCGACGCGCGAACCATTGCGCCTACATGCGCAACGCTGGGCACAACACATATCTCACAATAATCTAGCTTTGAATTTGCTGGATTTTTGCCAGAAAATCGGTAGAATCCGCGCCTTCAAAATTGTAGAGTCGTCACCATGAAAATAGCACAAGAAATTCGCCCAGGTAATGTCATTATGATCGGTGCTGAGCCGATGATCGTTCTGAAAGCGGAATACACCCGTTCTGGCCGTAATGGTTCAGTCGTTAAAATGAAAATGAAAGGTCTCTTGACCCCAACGGCGCAAGAAACAGTTTTCCGCGCTGATGACAAATTGGATCAAGTCATTTTGGATCGTAAAGATTGTACCTATTCCTATTTCGCTGATCCTATGTATGTGTTCATGGATGATGAATACAATCAATACGAAATCGAAGCCGAAAATATGGGCGATTCGATCAACTACGTTGAAGATGGCATGGCTTGCGAAGTCGTTTTCTATAACGAAAAAGCGATCTCTGTTGAGTTGCCTAACACCATCGTACGCGAAGTCATTTACACCGAACCCGCAGTTCGTGGCGATACTTCTGGCAAAGTCATGAAACCTGCGAAAATTAATGGCGGTTATGAATTGCCAGTGGCAGCGTTTATCGAAATCGGCGATAAAATCGAAATCGACACCCGCACCAACGAATACAAACGTCGCGCTTAATCGCTCGATCGCAAATCAAAAAGGCCAACCTTGCGGTTGGTCTTTTTTTTAGTTGATAGTTCTAAGTTGGTGAATAAGCGCGGCGTATCTACAACTATTCACCATTAACCCAATCGGATACAAAGCCACCAATCAACGACAACTATCGACTATAAACTAACGACTACTTTATGACCCAAGCTGTATTTTTCGACTTAGACGGCACATTTGCCGATACTGCACCCGATTTGGCAGCGGCGTTAAACCATACGCGGGCGATGCGGGATTTGCCTCCATTGCCGTTTGAAGTGTTGCGTCCACAAGCCTCCCACGGTTCACCTGGATTATTAAAAACAGGTTTTGGCATTACGCCTGAATCGCCCGAATTTGAAACCTTGCGCGAGATTTTTTTGGATTACTACACCCGCAACATCTGCGTCGGCACGCGTTTGTTTGACGGCATGGCGCAATTGATTGACGAATTGGAACAGCGCGGCTTGCCTTGGGGCATTATCACCAACAAACCCCACCGCTACACTGTGCCACTGATGGAGGCACTGGGCTATGCACAGCGCGCTGCCTGCCTCATCAGTGCTGACACCTGCTCCCATGCCAAACCACACCCAGAACCCATGCTCAAGGCCTGTGAGATTGTGGGTGTTGTACCTGAGCGATGTTTGTACTTAGGCGACGATCTACGCGACATGCAAGCCGCCAATGCCAGCAAAATGCGCGGCATCATTGCTCACTATGGTTATGTCAACGACACGGTTGCCAGCTGGGGCGCGCAAGGCGGCATCACCAGCCCACTGGCATTATTAAACTGGCTATAAAGCTAAATCAGCTTGCTAACCATCCGCCTTTCTGGTATTAAGGCGGACTTTTATTTTTATCCCGTTGGAGAAGTGTCATGCCGCTGCAAGCGAACAAACCCGCCATCCCCTATCAAGTGAAATCCGATGAGGAATATATGAATCCTGCGCAACTGGATCATTTCCGCCAAATTCTGAATCTCATTAAAGTTGATCTAGGCGAAGATATTGATCGCACTGTCCATACCATGCAAGATGAAGCGACTGTTTTTGCTGATCCCAATGACCGCGCCACGCAAGAATCCGATATGAATTTGGAACTACGCAACCGTGATCGCGAACGCAAGTTGATTAAAAAAATTGACGAAATGTTGGGCAAAATTGAATCTGGTGAATACGGATTTTGCGACAGCTGTGGGATCGAGATTGGTTTAGCGCGTTTAGAAGCTCGCCCTACCGCAACACTCTGTATTGATTGCAAAACATTGGATGAAATTCGCGAAAAACAAGTCGCAAAGTAAGTTAGTGTTGGTGTGAGTTTATTCATACAGACAAACAAAAACCCGCCAGAAATGGCGGGTTTTTGTTTGTCTCATCCTGATGTGATCGAGATAAAACCCGATCAACATCATCAAACGATTACTCTGCTGACGGCGGTGCAGCTTTTTCTGGCACGGGCAACAACGCACGCATACTCAACTTCATACGTCCTTTGTCATCCAATTCCAGCAATTTAACCTTAACGATTTGTCCTTCTTTCAAATAATCCGCCACAGCCGCTACGCGTTCATGGGCAATTTGAGAGATATGCAACAGCCCATCTTTGCCAGGCAATATATTGACCAACGCACCAAAGTCCAGCAATTTCACAATAGGACCTTCGTAAGTTTTACCGACTTCTACGTCTGCCACAATATCGCTAATACGTTGACGTGCTAACTCACCGCTTTCGCTGCTGGTGCAAGAAATGGTGATATTGCCTGCGTCGTCGATGTCGATGGTGGTGCCTGTTTCTTCGGTCAAAGCACGAATCACCGCGCCGCCTTTGCCAATCACATCACGGATTTTGTCCGCATTGATTTTCATCTTAATCATGCGTGGTGCAAATTCAGACACATCCACGCGAGCCGTTGGCATGGAAGTTTTCATCAAACCCAGAATATGCATACGACCTTCACGGGCTTGCACCAATGCTGCTTGCATAATGTCACGAGTGATGCCGTTGATTTTGATGTCCATTTGCAAGGCGGTAATACCTGTTTCTGAACCCGCAACTTTAAAGTCCATATCGCCCAGATGATCTTCATCACCCAGAATATCGGTCAGCACCGCAAAACGATTGCCTTCTTTAATCAAACCCATGGCAATCCCTGCCACATGCGCTTTCAAGGGCACGCCCGCGTCCAACAAGGACAAGCAACCACCACAAACAGAAGCCATGGAGCTAGAACCATTGGATTCGGTGATTTCCGATACGATACGCATTGCGTAACCGAACTCTTCTTCGCTTGGCAATACTGCCACTAACGCACGCTTAGCTAAACGACCATGACCAATTTCACGACGCTTTGGCGTACCTACACGTCCTGTTTCTCCTGTGGCATAGGGTGGGAAGTTGTAATGCAACATAAAGCGGTCAGAATACTCACCTTGCAGTGCATCGACTTTTTGCGCATCACGCAAACTACCCAAAGTCGCCACCACGATGGCTTGTGTTTCGCCACGGGTGAACAGGGTTGAACCATGGGTGCGGGGCAATACGCTGTTGCGGATGGTAATGGGGCGCACGGTGCGGGTATCCCGTCCGTCGATACGCGGTTCGCCACTCAAAATACGACCACGTACAATTTTGGCTTCCAACGCGCTGAATAAATCATTCACATGATTCTTGGCCACGTCATCTGTCACTAAGGTGTTCACGACTTTGTCACGAATCACAGAAACAGCATCAGTACGCTCTTGTTTGGAGCGAATCGAATAAGCCGCTTCCAATTCCGCTTCAGCCAATTGGTTCATTTGTGCGACTAAAGTTTCATCTTTGGTTGGAGGAGTCCAGTCCCAAGCATCTTTGCCGACAGCATCGACCATTTCGTTAATCGCGTCGATGACGGCTTGGAACTGTGCATGACCAAACATCACCGCACCCAACATCACTTCTTCGGACAATTGTTGCGCTTCAGATTCCACCATCAATACCGCACGGTCTGTACCTGCAACCACCAAATCCATTTGTGAAGTCTTCAACTCTGTAGCTGTTGGATTCAATAAATATTCACCATTGGCATAGCCTACACGTGCCGCGCCAATTGGACCATCAAAGGGAATGCCTGAAATTGCCAAGGCAGCCGATGCACCAATCATGGAAGGAATATCAGAATCAATTTCGCTGTCCGATGACATCACCGTGGCAACGATTTGCACTTCGTTGTAAAAACCTTCAGGAAACAAGGGACGCAGAGGACGATCAATCAAGCGCGAAGTCAGCACTTCTTTTTCACTTGGGCGACCTTCGCGTTTAAAGAAGCTTCCAGGGATTTTGCCCGCAGCGTAAGTCTTTTCTTGATAATCAACGGTTAATGGGAAAAAATCTTGTTCTGGTTTCGCATCTTTGCGACCGACAACAGTCACCAACACCACCGTATCATCCATACTCACCAGCACCGCACCTGTGGACTGACGAGCAATTTCTCCCGTTTCTAAAGTCAGCTGATGATTGCCAAACGTGATTGTTTTTTTAAAATGACTCAAGGAACACCTCATTGACTTGAATGACGCAACACTGCGCCATGATGAAAAAACCTCTAAAATTCTTCCAGCCGATTTATCGCGACACGGCAGACTTTTAGAGGTTTAGACGGAACTTGACCAGTAAATAATCACCAGACAAAAAATACGGGACGCTCATGCGCCCCGTTTATGACAAATACTATTTACGGATTTCTAAGCGTTGAATCAATGTACGATAGGAAGCTTCATCCTTGCGTTTCAAGTAATCCAGCAACTTGCGGCGGCGGCTTACCAAACGCAACAAACCACGGCGTGAGTGGTGATCTTTAGCATGGTCTTTGAAATGTGCAGTCAGATAAACGATGCGAGCGGTAATTAACGCTACTTGAACTTCTGGGGAACCCGTGTCGCTTTGAGCACGTTGATAGTCGGTCACGATTTGCGCTTTTTGCGCAGCAGTAATGGTCATTGGTTATACACTCCTAAAAAAGTACTGCATTTTACCCTTGAATCCACGTATTATTCAAGCACAACATTGCACATCAGGATGACAAACCATCCCTTCCCATGCTTTAAGCACGCGTTCCCTCCTCTCCCGCTACCCTGACGCAGAAAATTCCCGCCCCCTCAGACACAGGAACTCGGTTTTAGAATATAACAAACACCTTAATCCCCCCATTTATTGACAATTTAGACAAAAATTCGCTCATACAGAATGCCTTGGGTAGAATGCGCACCTTCATTCTTACGCAAAAATTATAATGGCCGCCAAATCCCCAAAAGCATTAAATTTTGAAGCTGCGATGACGGAACTAGAGGGCATAGTGGCAGACATGGAGGCGGGCAAACTCTCGCTGGAACATTCTCTGACGGCTTATCAGCGTGGTGCAGAATTATTAGCATTCTGTCGCAATCGGCTGGATGATGCGCAACAAAAAGTGCGCATTTTAGAGGGTGATGTACTTAAACCCTATATAACTGAAACAGGAGCCGCATGATGCAAGGTGATTTTTCAAACTGGGCGAAGACCCATCAATCTCGTTTTGAACAAGCTTTACAGCAGCTTTTACCCACCGCTGATCTTGCACCACAACGACTGCATCAGGCGATGCGCTATGCCGTACTGGACGGCGGCAAACGCGTGCGCCCTCTGTTGGCATTTGCAGCAGGAGAGTTGGCGGGGGCATCGTTAGCCCATCTGAACATCGCTGCAGCAGCCGTGGAGTTGATTCATGCCTATTCGTTGGTTCACGATGATATGCCGTGTATGGATGACGATGTATTGCGTCGCGGCAAACCAACGTGTCATGTGCAATATGACGAAGCCACGGCCTTGTTAGTGGGCGACAGCTTACAGACTTTGGCGTTCCAATTATTGGCAGAGCATCGTTTAAACGAAGACGCAAACAAACAATTGGAAATGGTGAAATTACTGGCAATTGCATCAGGTTCGCGTGGCATGGCGGGCGGGCAAGCGTTTGATTTGGACAGCGTGGGCAAGGCACTGACCATCCCTGAATTGGAGTTTATGCACATACACAAAACGGGGATGTTGATTCGTGCGGCGATTTTGCTGGGCGCGCATTGTGGCAACATAGACGACGCACAACTGAGCAAGCTGGATCATTTTGGCAAATGTGTAGGGTTGGCGTTTCAAGTCGTGGACGATGTGCTGGACAGTGAAGCAGATACCGCCACACTGGGCAAAACGGCGGGCAAAGATGCCGATCACAATAAACCTACCTATGTCACCCTGCTAGGGGTAGCAGCAGCCCGCGAGATGGCGCAGCAGCTGCATCAGTCTGCGCTTGATGCACTGACAGATTTTGGGGATTCCGCACAACGCTTGCGTGAATTAGCTGATTTTATTGTATTTCGGAAATTTTAATGTACCCATTACTGAACAGTATAGATACTCCAGATGATCTGCGTCGTTTGGACAAACAACAATTACCGCAATTAGCCCGCGAATTACGTGAATTTTTAGTGGATTCCGTGAGCAAAACAGGGGGGCACCTGTCCTCTAATTTAGGCACAATTGAACTCACGCTCGCTCTGCATTATGTATACGACACTCCTGAAGACAAGCTGGTGTGGGATGTGGGACATCAAACTTACGCACACAAAATTCTCACGGGACGACGCGAAGCCATGAGCACTTTGCGTATGGCGGGCGGCATTGCAGGGTTCCCCAAGCGGGAAGAAAGCCCTTACGACACCTTCGGCGTGGGACATTCCAGCACCTCCATTTCAGCCGCACTGGGCATGGCGGTTGCCGCAAAACTGGATGGCTCTAACCGACGCTCCGTGGCGATTATTGGTGACGGCGCATTGACGGGGGGCATGGCGTTTGAAGCTTTGAATTGCGCGGGGGCGATGGATGCCAACTTGTTGGTGATTTTAAACGATAACGACATGTCTATTTCCCGCCCTGTGGGTGCGCTGAATAACTATTTAGCGCGCCTGATGTCGGGAAGGTTCTATGCCGCCGTACGCAGTACCAGCGAAAAAGCCTTGCGTGGCATACCCTCGGTACATGAGTTCGCCAAACGCGCCGAAGAACACGTCAAGGGTATGGTGACACGCGGGACTTTATTTGAAGAATTTGGTTTTAACTACCTTGGTCCCATTGATGGGCATGATTTAGATGTCCTCCTGGATACGATAGGCAACATACGCCAACTCAAGGGACCGCAGTTTTTGCATGTGGTCACCCAAAAAGGCAAAGGCTACATACAAGCCGAAGAGGATTGTTTGCTGTACCACGGGGTGAGCAAATTTGACCGCCACAAAGGGGTGGTGGTAAAAGCATCCTCCAAGCCTACTTATACTCATGTATTTGGTGACTGGCTGACCGACATGGCAGTACTGGATAAACGCTTGGTCGGCATTACGCCAGCTATGTGTGAGGGCTCTGGTATGCAGGCATTCGCCAAGCAATTTCCTGAGCGTTATTTTGATGTCGGCATTGCGGAGCAACACGCGCTTACTTTTGCAGCAGGCTTGGCGTGCGATGGCTACAAACCCGTGGTCGCCATTTATTCCACCTTTTTACAACGCGCTTACGACCAACTGATCCATGACATTGCCATACAAAACCTGCCCGTGGTATTGGCGATAGATCGCGGCGGGCTGGTCGGCGCGGATGGGGCAACTCATGCAGGCAGCTTTGATCTGAGTTTCTTGCGCTGCGTGCCTAATATGACGGTGATGGCACCCGCAGACGAAAATGAATGCCGCCAAATGTTATTCACTGCCATGCAGCTCAACACCCCCAGCGCAGTGCGTTATCCACGCGGTACAGGACCTGGCGTGACGATACAGTCAGAGATGTCCGCACTGCCTATCGGCAAAGCACAATTGCGTCGCACGGGCAAAAAGGTCGCCATTCTGTCCTTTGGCACCATGCTGGCGGCGGCTGAGGCAGCGGGTGAACAACTTAACGCCACCGTGGTAAATATGCGCTTCGTCAAACCACTGGATGTAGAAATGATTTTGCGTTTAGCAGATGAACATACGCTACTCGTCACCGTAGAAGAAAATACCATCCAAGGTGGTGCAGGGAGTGCGGTAGCAGAATGTCTGTCACAGCATCACAAAGTGGTATCGCTGTTGCAACTCGGCTTACCAGATCGCTTTATCGAACAAGGTGATCCCGTGCAGCTACTGGCGGATTGTGGACTGGATGCGGCTGGTTTAGTGCAATCCATCACGAGGGAAATGTGATCTCCTACCCGTACACCCGTCAGAAAGTTCAAGAATGAACTCGCCTTGGCTAAGGAGTTTATTTTGCTGCCTTATCTGCTGGTGTGCGGGTTCTGTATCCGCATTAGAAAATGTTACGCTGCAACTCAAGTGGAAACATGCTTTCCAATTTGCAGGCTACTACGCAGCACTCGACCAAGGTTATTACCGTGATGCGGGACTGAATGTACGCATCCTCGAAGCGAGCCCCACCACAGATCCCGTGCAAAAGGTCGTGTCAGACCAAGCGCAATATGGCGTAGGAACCAGTAACTTGCTGCTGGAACGTGCCGCAGGAAAACTGGTCGTCGTGCTGGCGGTGATTTTCCAGCAATCCCCCTATGAAATCTACGCCGCACCCAACATCCATCATTTACGCGACTTAATTGGGAAACGCTTTATGCTGGAACCCCAATCAGGTGAGTTGTTAGCGTATCTGAAAAAAGAAGGCATTCCGCTCGAACAAATCCATCAAATGCCCCATAGCTTTGATGCAGATGGCTTGATGAAAGGCGAAACCGACGCGATTTCAGGCTATATTTCCAACGAGCCCTATTATTTCAGACAAGCTAAATATCCCTATCAAACCTTCAGCCCACGCTCAGCAGGGATCGATTTTTATGGTGACAACCTGTTTACCTCCGAACAGGAATTGCGAGATCACCCTGAACGCGTCAAGGCGTTCCGCGCCGCCAGCTTACGAGGTTGGAAATACGCGAAAGAGCATCACAATCAAATTATCAATCTGATTCTAGCCAAGTATGCTGCACAGTACACCCACGATTATTTGGACTTTGAATCGGATCAGATGATCCCCTTATTACAACCGAATCTCATTGAAATTGGTTATATGAATCCCAGTCGCTGGCAAGATATTGCACATACCTATGCCGACATTGGTCTATTAAAACCCGACTTTTCGCTCGAAGGTTTCTTATACGATGCAACCGAACCCGATCTGACTTGGTTCTACCGTGGTTTGGCAATCGCTGCCTTTCTCATCATCGTCATCGGAAGCGCAGCTTTAGCTATTTTACGAATCAATCGCAAGCTCAATCTGAGCTTGAATGAACTGCATACGGCACAACACGCCCTATCCAAAAGCGAAAGACACTATCGGCAGTTATTAGAAACCATGCAGGATGTGGTCTGGATACTTGATCCAGAAACCTTACGTTTTCACTATGTCAGCCCATCCGTTCAACAACTGCGCGGTTACACCGCTGAAGAAGTCATGCGAGAACCTTTGGATACCGCACTGACACCTGAATTTTCTGTCATTCTGAAACAGCAAATACAACAAAACATGGCGCGCTTTTTGTCGGGCGAAGCACATGACCAAGTCTACATTGAAGAGGTTCAGCAGCCGTGCAAAGATGGCTCTATGATTTGGACGGAAGCTCTTGCTAAGTTTTACCTCAATGAAGAAACAGGAAAAGTTGAAATCCATGGGGTAACACGTGACGTTTCAGAGCGTAAAGCCGCACAAGATAAAATTCACTTTCTCGCCATGCACGACCCCTTGACGGGACTCCCCACGCGCAACTTGCTCAATGATAGACTAGAGTACGCCTTAACAACAGCAAAACGAGACCATACCCAACTCGCCTTAATGTTTCTGGATTTAGACAAATTTAAACCCGTCAATGACCAATATGGACATGACGTGGGGGATCTGTTACTACAACAAGTCGCGCATCGACTACAAGCATCTGTGCAAGCTTCCGACACCGTAGCGCGCATAGGTGGCGATGAATTTATCGTGCTACTCCCCGCCATACAAAGTGCGCTGGGTGCTGAAAAGATGGCTTCTAAAATTCGTGAGGCGATGCGCCTGCCTTTTGAATGCGGTGGTCATCAGTTGCAAATCTCTTGCAGCATAGGCATCGCCCTTTATCCTGAACATGGCAAGACAGGTTTAGAACTACTCAAACAAGCGGATATTGCAATGTATGCGAGCAAAGTTCGCCATCCTGAGTCGTCGCCCCCACCCAAACACGCAATACCCGACTAAACAAGTCTGGGTTTGTTATAATAAACTTAATTATGATTTGATAGAAAGCTACCATGAACGCATCTCAGTCCACTGCCATACCCGATGTACAAAGCTCGGCGGATTTACGCCAGATTGCCATCAACCGCGTCGGCATCAAAGGCATACGCCATCCCATTAAAGTACAAGACAAAAGTGTCGGCGTACAGCACACTATCGCCACGTTCAACATGTACGTACACCTGCCGCATAACTTCAAAGGCACGCACATGTCGCGTTTTGTGGAGATTTTAAACGAGCACGAACGTGAAATTTCCGTGGAATCGTTTGAAGGTATTTTGCAAGACATGGTGGCACGACTGGAAGCGCAATCTGGCTATATCGAAATGAACTTCCCTTATTTCATCAACAAAACCGCCCCCGTGTCGGGCGTGCAAAGTTTGCTGGATTACGACGTGACGTTGATTGGTGAAATAGTGGAGGGCAAAACCCGCATGACCTTAAAAGTCTTAGTCCCTGTGACCAGCTTGTGCCCTTGCTCCAAGAAAATATCGGAACGTGGCGCACACAATCAACGCTCACACGTCACCTTGACCCTGCGCACCAACCGTTTTGTGTGGATCGAAGACGTGGTGCGTATCGCCGAAGAACAAGCGTCGTGCGAGTTGTATGGTCTGCTGAAACGCCCCGATGAAAAATTTGTGACGGAGCGTGCTTATGACAATCCTAAATTTGTCGAAGACATGGTGCGCGATGTCGCCGCCGTCCTCAACGCCGATCCTCGCATCGAAGCCTACATTGTGGAATCCGAGAACTTTGAATCCATCCACAATCATTCCGCTTATGCGTTGATTGAACGGGATAAAACTGCAAAGTAATTCCGCACGAACTGGGGTGTGGGGTGCGATTTATCGCGTAGAAAAGCGCATTAACGATCGCGCCGTACACGAACCACCAATTAAAAAGGCGGATTGCATGCAGTAAATCCGCCTGAAGGATTTATGCTGCGCTGCTTGCGCGAGCAGGCGTTTCAACTAATCTGCCCGTCACATATTTATGCAATACACTCGCCATCAAAGTTTGATAAGGAATCGCCTCTTCAGCCGCTTTAGCTTGAATATCCTCTAAGTCCCGCGATGAAATACGGATATTAACCCGTTTATCTTTCACCAACGCCCCCGCAGCCATCGCCGAAAAACGCGCCACTTCGCCCGACGCATCTGGCACAGATTGCCATTCATCCCGTTCAAAGGAAGCTAAAATTTCCGCTTCAAGTAGTTTTTCTTGATCCATTTCAACGCTCCTCAACTAAATACAGCCGCGTGGCTTTGCGACTGGGAATAATCGTTTTCAAAAATACCTCATGCTCATTTTCCACAAATGGCACAAGATAGGCATAACCTCGAATACGCACCACAAATAAACGCTGATTCGGATACTGTACCGCATTGGGATGCGCTAACACCGTCAACAATCCCCCATTCGACATCGCCGACAATACCTCTTCAAAAGAAACTCCCCGCTCTGTGCGCAGACGGATATTTTTATCAGCATTCCAATGGATAGGTTTCATGGCGGGGATACTACACTGTGTGCCTTATGGCATCAAGTTGAAAAATGAGGCAGTTTGTGATCCTGTGAATACGCGTAGCCCGTCATGCAGCGCAGCGGAATGCGGGGATTTTCGGTCAATTTTCGAGTTGCGTTTAACGGTGGATTGCCTTGGTGGCGAATCCACCTTACGGGTTGGAGAATGACGAGGGTAAATGGCGGCTTACCCTGTGGCGAACCCACCTGATGGGTTACAGATTACTTTTCCTACTGACATAACTATTAACAGCCTTCCGTAAAGTATCAGTATCGTCCGATGACTTGTATCTTGGTTTTTCGAGGTCAATTCCTGATGATTTAAGAATTTCAAGAGCAAGTTGAAATAGATTAATTGCTTCAGTGTCATTAAGAAGTTTTGACTTGAATTTCTCACACTGTTTTTCTAGTTCGTTGCTATTCATTTTTAGTGTATTGCCTTCTGATGGCAATATTGCGAGCATTTTAAAGTGGCCCCCTCGGTCAAGACAATAATGTGTCTAGTTTAAGAGGGTCGCCTATTTCATGCAGCTGGTCGGCGCTGCCCCGTGTTTTTGTTTCTATTTCTAAACGCGTTTTTGCTGTCGCACTG
>JAQTYN010000093.1 GCA_028688275.1 Gallionella sp.
CGAACCTTTTGGGGAAATTTCCTATTTGGATAATGACAATCCGCATCGCAGTGCCAGCGTCGCGGCGAAAACCGATTGTGAATTGTTATTGCTGGATCCCTCTTATTTAGACAATGCTGCACCGATGCTGCGTATGTGCATCGCGGAAGCGATTGTTCGGGTACAAGCCAAACGCTTACGTCGAGCGGTCAATATGGTCGTAAAACTATTGGTGGATAAAAATGCAGAAGTTGACCTCTAATCCCGACACGATGATTGAAATCCCTTATGACCACCCTGGCTGTAGCACCGCTGCCGCATGGGCAAAAACCCCACGTGAACCCGCTCCCGAAGAAAAGGCCGCACTGATCGCGCACATTAAAGACATGCTGATCGCGCAAAATGCCGTGCTGGTCGCACATTATTACGTCCATCCTGATTTGCAAGACTTAGCTGAGGCTACTGGGGGTATGGTGTCGGATTCCTTGGATATGGCGAATTTTGGCTATCAACATCCCGCACAAACCATCGTGGTGGCGGGCGTGCGCTTTATGGGCGAAACGGCCAAAATTCTCAGTCCCGAAAAACGCGTGCTGATGCCCGATTTGGATGCGACGTGTTCGCTAGATTTAGGCTGCCCCGCTGACGAATTCACCGCGTTTTGTGATGCGCACCCCGATCACACGGTGGTGGTCTATGCCAACACCAGCGCGGCGGTCAAAGCACGGGCAGATTGGATGGTGACCAGCTCCATCGCCCTGCCCGTGGTCAAACACCTCAAAGCACAAGGCAAAAAAATCATCTGGGCACCTGACCGTCATTTAGGCAACTATATTGAGCAAGAAACAGGCGTGGAAATGTTGCGCTGGCAAGGTGCGTGCATCGTGCATGATGAATTTAAAGTCAGCGAATTGCAGGCGTTAAAAGCGCAACACCCCAATGCCAAAGTATTAGTGCATCCCGAATCACCCGCTGCGGTGGTGGCATTGGCAGATGTGGTGGGATCAACCACGCAAATCATCAAAGCCTCACAACAGTTTGATAACACAGAATTTATCGTGGCAACCGATAACGGAATTTTGCACAAAATGCGCACCTTGTCTCCGCACAAAACCTTTATCGAAGCACCTACCGCAGGCAAAGGCGCGAACTGCCGCAGTTGCGCGCATTGTCCGTGGATGGCGATGAATGGTTTAACCAATTTGGCAGAAGTCCTCGAAACGGGTAAAAACGAAATCCACATCGACCCAGCAATTGGCGAACGCGCCAAATTGCCGATACAACGAATGCTGGACTTTGCCAAACAAATCAACCTGCCAACCAAGGGCATAGGAAACGCCTAAGGGGACATTGATTTATTCGGATCTCATTATTCCTGCGGAAGCAGGAATCCAGTAAAAGCAAACAGCTGAACACGTTTTTTGCCCTCTACGAAAGCACGATATGCAGATTTTGACTAGCACCGCCGAATTACGGGCGCGTTTGCGCACGGAACCCAACATCGTTTTTGTCCCCACCATGGGGAATTTGCACCAAGGGCATCTTGATTTGATGCACCTTGCCCGTGCACATGGCAGTTGTGTGGTCGCCAGTATTTTCGTCAATCCGCTACAGTTTGGTCCAAATGAAGACTTTGATTGTTATCCGCGCACCTTTGCGGCAGATTGTGAAAAGTTAACAGGTTTGGTTGACGTGCTATTCGCCCCCAGTGTGACGGAGTTATACCCCATCCAGCAAACGGTATTTGTGGAGCCGCCGCCTGTAGCGAACCAGTTATGCGGTGCGAATCGTCCTGGACATTTTCGGGGCATGGCGACGGTGGTACTCAAGCTGTTTAACCTGGTTCAACCCCATGTCGCTGTATTTGGTCAGAAGGATTATCAGCAATTACACATTATTCGCCAGATGGTGACGCAGTTTAATTTGCCGATTCAGATTATTGGGGGTGCCACCGTCAGAGCGGAAGATGGTTTGGCATTAAGCTCACGTAATCAATATCTTAATAATGAACAGCGTGCAGAAGCCGCGAGCATATTCCGCACTTTGAATCACTTGCGTGACGCGCTGTTGCAAGGTGAATCAGATGTCCCTGCTTTGGAACAAGCTGCCATTGACGGGTTGACTGCACGCGGTTGGCAAGTCGATTACCTGACGGTACGCAATCAATCCGATCTCCTCCCCGCAACTCAGCACGAATGCGTGATTTTAGCCGCTGCCAAACTGGGCAATACCCGATTGTTAGACAATGTGGAAGTGAACTTGCCTAAGGCATGAAATCACAGATTGGCGAGCCCCCTACCCTTCTCATTCGTCCTCTCGCCCGCTTGCGGGAGAGGGTTAGAGAGCATAAGTATCTACACGACGCTTTACTACCTGCCACATTCCCTCCCCCTAGCAGGGGGAGGGTTAGGGTGGGGGTTGAAATCGTCTCACGGATGTAAACTTTCACCCCCCATCCCAGTTGCCCCCTCGCTTCGCTCTCCCCCCTGCTAGGGGGAAGGAGCATGTTCGCTATGCTTTAATTACAAATCATCACGTTAGAGTTAATCAATCAAAATATGTGCATTCTCAAAAATGCGCTATAAATTGTGTAGATAACTATGCCTTACAGCACACTACGAATTTACGTCGCTACGGTCAAAATACGCATGCTGCTACTGAGCGGCTAATCGCCACAACGAAGTTCGTTCTGCAGCGCGGGCGGCGTGCAACGGGTCGGTAGGGTCGGCGGCTTTGCTGTGTTGCGGACGAACTTCTATACGCGCCACCACCTGTAAACCTGCTTCCGCGATCCATGTCAGCAAAGTTTCCCGTGTGCGCAAGCCCAAGTGTTCAGCAATATCGGACAAAATCAGCCAACCTTCGCCATTGGGCGTGAGATGCGCCGTCAATCCAGCAAGGAAGCCGCGCAGCATTTGGCTGTTGGGATCAAAAATCGCGTATTCAATCGGAGAGCTGGGGCGGGCGGGAATCCACGGTGGGTTGCACACAATCAGTGGCGCACGCCCTTCAGGAAATAAGTTCGCTGGCTGCACATCAACTGCCCCACCCAAACCCAGTTGAGCCAAATTTTCACGCGCACACGCTAACGCGCGTGGGTCTTGGTCGGTCGCAATCACACGCTTTACGCCACGACGCGCCAATACGGCCGCCAATACGCCTGTGCCTGTGCCGATGTCAAAGGCTAAGTCTAATGCAGGCAACGGCGTGTCATTCACCAACGCCACATATTCCCCGCGCACAGGGGAAAATACGCCGTAATGCGGATAAATACGTCCGCCCAACACAGGAATCTCCACCCCTTTTTTGCGCCATTCTGACGCGCCTATCAGCCCCAATAGTTCGCGCAACGACACCACTGAAGACGTACCGTGTTCTCCATACACGGCCTGACAGGCGGCTTGTACATCAGGGGCGCGGCGCAAGGGAATGGTGTAATGTCCATCCAGCGGAATCAACAGCATCCCCAAGGTGCGCGCCCGTTGCGATTGTGCTTGGCGATGCAAATTAAACACTTCGCTAGGGACACTCGCGGCTTTACGCGGTTTGTGATCAGCACGGCGGGACATCGCCACCAACAATTGGCGCGCATTCTGAAAATCGCCGCGCCATAACAACGCCGTACCTTCGCACGCCAAGCGATAAGCTTCATCCGCCTTCATCGTGTCGTCCGCCACTTTCACCCGCTTAGGGGCTGTCACGCCACTTTCCGAACGCCAATGCGCCGTACAAGTCTTACCTGCTTCTGCCCAGCTCATCATCGTTTGCATCAAATTTCCTTTATTCAATTCTTGGTTCACCACATAGGCAAACACATCGTCCGACTGTACCACGCTTCCGAACATAATCCCGTATTACAAATACAACTGACGCTCGCGTTCCGCATCGGAGGGTTCAAATCCACGGGTTTCATAGTGTTTGAAGATGGCAGCAACCACGGCTTGAGGCTCGTCAATTAGTTGGATAAAGCTCATGTCACTGGGGTTAATGACTTTTTCTGCGATCAGTGTGGTACGAAACCAATCTAGCATCCCGCCCCAAAAGGCACTGCCAACCAAAATAATGGGGATGCGGCGTGTTTTGCCCGTTTGTACCAAGGTCAAGGCTTCCATCAATTCGTCCAAGGTGCCGAAGCCGCCTGGCATCACGACATACGCGCTGGCAAATTTCACAAACATCACTTTGCGCGAGAAAAAATGCTGAAAGGTGTGACTGATATTTTGATAAGGATTGCCCGCTTGTTCATGGGGCAGTTGGATATTTAAACCCACGCTTGGCGATTTACCGTAGAACGCGCCTTTGTTTGCCGCCTCCATAATCCCAGGACCACCGCCAGAAATCACCGCAAAACCCGCATCGGACAACAAGCGGGCGATTTCTTCAGCAAGTTGGTAATAAGGTTGGTCTGGTTTGGTACGCGCACTGCCAAATATGCTGACGGCGGGATGGATATAACTAAGCCGTTCGGTAGCAGAAACAAATTCTGACATAATGCCGAATACGCGCCATGCCTCCTTAGAAGTCCCTTCTGGAATCGCTGGCAGGGGTATTTTGGATGTGCTATTCATGTCAGTACCTTGTTAAATTTAAATCAAAAAATTATGGAGAATCAACACATTGTCATTCTCGTGTCGCGACTTTCATCATCGACTCAATACGGAGAGCCTCAACCACATAGCATTTTAGCGGAGATTACGCTCAGAATCGCTATAGCTGATGGGTTAATTCACCATCACCCTGCGTAGAACTCAACAGACATGATAGGCAATGGCACGATGCTATGCAGCATGTACCATACCCCGCCCATCGACCTCACGCCATAGCGAAAAATCTGTACGTGGGTATGGCGGTAAACGAATCTAAGTTAGAATCCTACCGCTCCTCATTAGCACGACGAATAATTTCACCATGAACACAGCAAGCAACAACCCAAGCAATGAAGTGATGTGCACTTGCAGCGGCACCAAACGTATCCATATTCAAGAGCTGTACGCGCAAGGCATGGATGTCCAAGCCATTTCCAGATGGACAGGCGCGCTGTCAGGCTGCGGCGGTTGTGAATGGGATATGTGGCTTACCTAAAAGAACTAGCAGAGCGTCAGAGTTTGTAATGGCTGTATATTCATCCGACACTTTTCAAAAGCACCAATAGAAACATGGGAGCATCATTATGATTTATACCCATTCAACTTGAAAACCCCGTGTTGAATGTTTGAAAATTATCAGTAATTCTGGAGCGCAGGCGGTGTTTAATTTCGGGGATGGTGCTCACAAAAAAGTGTTCAATATTTTCTCGGAAGGTATTGAGGGAATCAAAGACGACGTTATTGCGGACGTGTTCATTCATGACTTTCCATAGTCGTTCAATGGGGTTGAGATTGGGGCTGTAAGGGGGTAAAAAATGCAGTGTAATGTTGCGAGATTTAGCCCCTTCTTGCACGGCTTGGCATCGGTGATAGCCTGCTTGATCGAGTGCGACGTGAATCGTTGGTGCTTCTGGATATGCTTGTTTAAGTTGGTCAAAAAAAGTGAGTATGGTTTCGGCATTGACGGTCTCGACAAAAGTATTGGTGACCGTCATCGTTGCAAGTTCAATCGCCCCGATGATGTTAAGACGGCTGCGGGATGCGATGGTGGCGATGGGCTTTTCCACGCCCTTTTTGATCCAACCATGGCTGATTTTGGTTGCCATCGTTGGATGCACCGCATCCACAAACACCACGGGTTCTGTGGCAGGGGTGTTTGCTTTCAAATTCAAATAATGCGCAATAAATGCCGCTTGCTTGTCCGTATCTGCCTTGGCAGGCACGGCTTTGGGTTGTTTGTAGCTAAATTGATGCGTTTTGAGCCACTTGGTCATCCCAGAAACCGTGTAGAAAACTTGCCATGTTTTTGCCACATAGCCACAAATTTCACTCAC
>JAQTYN010000094.1 GCA_028688275.1 Gallionella sp.
TTTGCAATGAAAATATGTTATAAAAACAAGAAGCCGAAAATGAAAATAACGATCTGGTTTGAAAAAAATCCACCCAACGCTGAAACAGGTCTTCAGAATCGGGTTTTTCTACAGCGTCGTTAGGGGGAGCCGCAGCACCTGCCACTTGTACGAAAGTGGCTGCGGGAAGCAACTGTTTGGGACATAGCGCATGGTATGTGACGGGAAAATACACTTTTGACAGTAATATCGTCAAAGCCGCCTACACCCGCGTCGGCAACTTGGGCGCAACGATCAATAGCGGGGCTTATCAACTCTCCCTCGGTTATGATCGTCGTATCAGCAAACGCACCACGCTCTTCGCCCTTTATACCAAACTAAACAACGAACTCGCCGCAAATTATGGCTTAGGCAACACCGCTTTCTCCAGTGGTGCTACTCCCTCCATCGGCGCAGGTGCCGCACCTTCTGCTGTTTCATTTGGGATGAAATACGCGTTCTAAGGCAATACCGTTTTATTCGCCATCCCCGCGAAAAACCTGCGCCGCAAAGGCGTGGGACGGGGATCTGGCACGTTGGTTTAGCTGGATTCAGGTAGCCGCATTCATGACGAAATCCAAATAATCCACATCTCCTTAGTTGATTGATACAACCCCAACTTCAAGTGCCAGACGACCTCACTCACCTACACATTGCACTTATTGCCGCTTGTATTGGCACAAAATTTAGCGTTTAATCCTGCTCGCATAAAACTACTCGATTCATCTGTGCGAGGACAAAAGCCGTAACGTGAAATCCCCTTCATCCAGCAAGTGCTAGCAACGCCATATTTTAAAAAACTTACGCCTTATTTCACAACAAGTATTCTTTAAGTAACAATAACTTATCGAATAATGTAAAACGCTACGCAGCAATATCCGCTGAGTTACACGGCACTTTTTTCATTTAATTTACGTTAGGCACAATATCCCGTGATAACTATTTCGAACATTCTTTTGTATGGCGGCTTGGTCGTCCTAGCGGTTTACTTCGTGTTATTTTCTCGAAGCATTATGATACTTAGCACTGAGGAGAACGCTCAATTCATGAGCAGTACATCTCGTCGAAACATCTATATCACCATCGCTCTTTTTGTTGCTCTCAGCTATTTCAATAGTATAAATATTCGGCTTCTTTTGGCATTTACTATCACTGTGCACATGTTATGGGAAAGCTGGCTTCAGAATAAGAAACTGAAACGAGTTCAATTCAATCCAGAGTTTATGAAATCAATGGCGAGAGCATCACTTCTTTCATACGTTGGCATTATCATGATCCTTGCAGAGCTCGTCATAACTGCCAATGCCTAACCCTACGGTCAAGTTCACTCCGCGCCCCTAAAGCAGCAGCCCCTAACCTTCACATCAGTCACCCGCTTCAAATGAAATCAATCGAAATCAAGCGTAGCAGGTTGTGGCTTGCCGTTGGGTTTGTGATAGTCATCGCTCTTGGCATTGCCTCTCGCAAGTTTCCGTGGCTGTTTCCCGCGTTTGTTGGCAAATACCCTGGTGATTCGCTTTGGGCACTCATGGTTTTCTTGGGTTGGGCTTTCTGCAAGCCTCAAGCGTCAACACGAAACATTGCGGCTCTCGCCTTCGGTACGTCGTATCTCGTCGAATGCTCGCAACTTTATCAAGTGGCTTGGCTCAACTCAATTCGCAGCACGACGCTTGGTCACCTCGTGCTCGGTTCAACTTTTTCTTGGCTCGATATTGCCGCGTATGCCGTTGGGATTTTGATTGGCGCGCTTGTCGATATTTCAGCCAAGTCAACGTGCGCAACCCGTGACGCACGCAGCACCAAATGAATCGTGCAGCGCACTTCTCTTTAGGCAAATTCGCGCAAGCAGTCCGCCATTTTGTCGCGCTTCCTCGGCAGCTTGTATCAACGGCCAATAGAAATGTCCGCTTTTATCGCGCCTGAATCGCGTAAAATGCGCGTTTTCGATTTTAGGCGATTACCACCATGCTTTCCAAACTCACCGCGCTTTCCCCTCTTGATGGACGTTATCACGACAAAGTTGCCGCCTTGCGCGGGTATTTCAGCGAATTTGGCTTAATTCGTTTTCGAGTATTGATTGAAATTGAATGGCTGAAGGCGTTGAGCGCGCAGCAGGATATTCCTGAAATCGCGCCGTTTTCAGCGGCCACCATTGCCCGTTTGGACGCGTTGAACGCGAATTTTTCCGAAGCCGATGCCGCAGCGATTAAGAAAATTGAGCGCACCACCAACCACGACGTGAAAGCCGTGGAATACTGGTTGCGCGAACAATTGGGCAGCCACCCTGAAACAGCGGGCGTATTGGAATTTATCCATTTTGCCTGCACCTCGGAAGACATCAATAATCTGAGCCACGCGCTGATGTTGAAGCACGCCCGCGAAGCGGTGATGTTGCCCGCGCTGCAAAAAGTCATCGCGCGCTTGACCGACTTGGCACATCAACACGCGGATTTGCCCATGTTGTGCCGCACCCACGGACAAACCGCCACGCCCAGCACCTTGGGCAAAGAAATGGCGAACGTGGTGTATCGCTTGCAGCGCGCCCAGCAACGTCTGGCGCAAACCGAAGTGTTGGGCAAAATCAACGGCGCAGTGGGCAATTACAACGCGCATTTGTCGGCGTACCCCAATGTGGATTGGGCGGCGTTTGCGCAACGCTTTGTCGAAGCGCAGGGTATCACCTTCAATCCCTATACCATTCAAATTGAACCCCATGATTACATGGCGGAATTGTTCGATGCTTACGCCCGCATCAACACCATTTTGATCGACTTGGAACGCGACATTTGGGGCTATATTTCGCTGGGATTTTTCAAACAAAAAGTCGTCGCGGGCGAGGTCGGTTCTTCCACCATGCCGCATAAAGTCAATCCAATTGATTTTGAAAACGCCGAAGGCAACGCGGGCATGGCGAACGCGCTGTTGAAACATTTGGCAGAAAAATTGCCAATTTCCCGCTGGCAGCGCGATTTGACCGACTCCACCGTGTTGCGCAATATGGGCGTGGCGTTGGGCTACACCTTGTTGGGCTACGAATCGTTGTTGAAAGGCTTGAACAAACTCGAAGCCAATCCGCAACGCCTCGCCGACGATTTGAACAATAGCTGGGAAGTGCTGGCAGAACCGATTCAAACTGTGATGCGTCGCTATAACATCGAAAACGCCTACGACAAACTCAAAGCCTTAACCCGTGGCCAAAGCGGCATCAACCGCGACTCGCTGCGCGAATTTATTCAAACACTGGATATTCCTGCGGAAGAAAAAACCCGTTTGATGCAGTTGTCGCCCGATACCTATATCGGTACGGCAGCGGTGTTGGCAAAAGCGATTTAAGCAGCAAACTCCCCTCGCCCACGTGTGGGAGAGGGAAGAACAGATCACCCTCTCCCGCAAGCGGGCGAGGGAATCACTTAATCAGGTATCAATATCGTCGGCAACGGATTGGATTCTAGGGCGGGATAATCCTTACTGAAATGCAACCCTCGGCTTTCATGGCGTTGCAGCGCGCTGTTGACGATCAATTCGGCATTTGTCACCAGATTACGCAGTTCCAGTAAATCCGCGTTGACGTGAAAGTGTGCGTAGTATTCCTGAATCTCTTTTTGCAATAATTCAATGCGATGTTGCGCGCGTTCCAAGCGTTTGGTGGTGCGCACGATACCGACGTAATCCCACATAAAATGCCGCAACTCTGCCCAGTTATGCGCAATGACAATTTGCTCATCGGCATCGGTCACTCGACTTTCGTCCCAGTCAGGCAAGACGGGCATCGCCTGCGAAGGTTTGCTCAAAATATCGCGCACCGCAGCATCGGCAAACACGACACACTCCAATAAAGAATTGCTGGCGAGGCGATTCGCACCGTGCAGCCCTGTATAAGCGGTTTCGCCCACCGCATATAAATTTTCCACATCCGTACGCGCGTGCAAATCGGCAATTACACCGCCGCAGGTGTAGTGCGCTGCGGGCACAACGGGAATGGGATCGTGGCTGATATTGATGCCTAATTCCAAACAGCGGGCAAAAATATTGGGGAAATGTTCCTGCAAAAACTCCACCGATTGATGGGAAATATCCAGATACACGCAATCCAAGCCACGTTTTTTCATTTCATAATCAATGGCACGTGCCACCACATCACGAGGTGCGAGTTCAGCACGCTCATCATGTTGCGGCATAAAACGCGTACCGTCGGGCAACTTCAACACCCCGCCTTCGCCCCGCACCGCCTCGCTAATCAAGAAGGATTTGGCATGAGGATGATACAAACACGTGGGGTGGAACTGAATAAACTCCATATTCGCCACGCGGCACCCAGCGCGCCACGCCATGGCAATGCCGTCGCCCGTCGCGGTATCGGGATTGGTGGTGTAAAGGTAAACCTTGCCCGTCCCGCCCGTCGCCAAAATGGTGTTTTGCGCGCTGATAGTCAGCACCTCATCTGTCACGGTATTCAGCGCGTAAACGCCATAACAGCGATTATCTGCTAACCCCAGCTTTTTGCCCGTGATTAAATCCACCGACATATAGTGTTCCAACACGGTGATATTGGGATGTGCCAATACGCGCCGCGCCAAAGTTTCCTGTACCACATGCCCTGTGGCATCCGCCGCGTGGATAATCCGCCGCTGACTATGGCCGCCCTCACGGGTGAGATGATAGTTTTGGCTATTATTGCCATTGTCCTTGGTAAACGGCACGCCCTGCGCGATGAGCCAGTCGATGGATTCTTTACCATGTTCCACCACAAATGCCGTCGCAGCAGGGTCACACAAGCCCGCACCCGCAATCATGGTGTCCTGAATATGCGCTTCCAGAGAATCGTCCGCCGACAATACTGCTGCAATGCCGCCTTGCGCCCAACCGCTAGCGCCGTCCAATAAAGACTTTTTGGTGATGAGCCCTACCTTCTGAACATCTGCCAGCTTCAATGCCAGTGTCAACCCCGCCAGCCCGCTGCCAATAATAAGCGTGTCAAATTGTCGCAATTTAGTTCTCGATGAATAAGCAAGGACTCGGACTATAGCAAAATTGAAGGCGGGCGGTGAAAAGGCGAGGAAATTCAGCCCACTTTCCGCCCAGATAGTCCTCGGCACAATCAGCCCATCACGGGGCTAAAAACACACCCCATAAAAAAGTGTGTGTAAAATTTGTCATTTTTGAAATTATCGGTATAATGCGCGACTTCGCTGCTTGACCTAGTCAAGTCGGTGTATGGCCTGGTAGCTCAGTCGGTAGAGCAGAGGATTGAAAATCCTTGTGTCGGTGGTTCGATTCCGCCCCGGGCCACCAGAATTAGCAGCATCAGAAACCAGAACTTAACCGTTCTGGTTTTTTGTTTTTCACGGGATAATTTTTATTGGCAATTCTCGTTTCTAACAGGCTGCGGCTAATCAATTGACGCTTCGTTCGTTGAACCTCTACGGGTCACAATGTCCCGCACAAACAATTCAACTACCCCAGCCATGGCATTGACCAAAGACAACATCGTGGACGAGCCTACCCAAGATAATCAATGGCATAAAACCATTCCTGAGAGACAGTTGCATTCAGTGCGATAGCGCACAGAATGAACACGCTTATCTGAGCATGATGACATCCTCATACAATCAAGGACGCGCTGATTGATTCGTCTTTCTCTCAAAGGGGGATCCAGCTAAATTTTTAACTGTATTCCAGCTTCCACTAGCATAACGAAACCCGAATAATAAAGTGGACCCCTCGGTCAAGACAATAATGTGTCTAGTTTAAGAGGGTCGCCTATTTCATGCAGCTGGTCGGCGCTGCCCCGTGTTTTTGTTTCTATTTCTAAACGCGTTTTTGCTGTCGCACT
>JAQTYN010000095.1 GCA_028688275.1 Gallionella sp.
ACCCAAATTGCACTGGCTGTTAAACCGATCATCCACCACTTAGGCGGCTGATTGGTAAAGTCTGCCAAGTCGTCATCCCATACATGCCCCGTGGTAGGTACACCACCAGCGGAGTTGTGATTTTCACTCATTTTTTATCTCCCGATTTGTTGTACTCGCTTTCTTCTCGCAGAGCCATATCGCACTGCGATTCAAAAGCATCCTTGTTTTTTGGATTGAACACCATCACATAGACGACAATCATCGCCACAAAAGCTGCTACGGTGAAAATCACCCCTTGCCAATCGTTATTGGTTAAAGCGGCCCAGTCAGTGTGAAAGTATTCCATCAGTTTAGTCACGGTAGTTCACACCTTTCTCGAACTTGACGTGATTACCCAAGGATTGTAGGTATGCAATGACTGCATCCATTTCTGTCTTGCCATCCAACTCAGCAGCAGCACCAGCGATATAAGCAGGTGTGTAGATGGTTGTGGGAACAGGATTAAATGGCATTTTAGTCATGATTTCCAGTGTCTTAACGGTTTTAACGGTATCAACTGGATTTTTTTCCAAGAAGAAGAAGTTAGGCATAACCGATTCAGGCACAACATCACGAGGATATTTCAAATGTTTACGATGCCACTCGTCTGAGTACTTACCGCCTACGCGAGCAATATCAGGACCCGTACGTTTGGAACCCCATTGGTATGTATGGTCATACATGGATTCTTCTGCGATTGAGTAGTGACCATAACGATCCTTTTCATCACGGAATGGACGAATCATTTGTGAATGACACAAGAAACAACCTTCACGAATGTACACTTGACGACCCGCTGTTTCTAAGGCGGTGTATGGACGAACACCATCACCAGGTTGCCAATCAGCAAGCGTTTTATGCTCGGATGTAGTTGGATTCCAGATGATTTTATCCATCGGAATAACTTTACCTTGCAAATCTTTATGCTGCGTATTGTTGTAGGTACCATCCCCACCGTTCATACCAGTATTAGGTAAGTAGAACAATGGCACAATTTCAACGATACCGCCCACCGCCACTGCAACAGCGGTAAACACGAACATCAAAAGCGTATTACGCTCAATTTTGTCCTGTAGTTTGGTTGAATAAATATGATCATGATCAGACATGTTTTCTCTCCCCTTATGCTTTAGCTGGAACAGCATTTACGCCGCGCACAGCACTCGCTTGACGTACTGTCATCACCACGTTAAACAGCATGATCCATGTGCCCAAATTGAAGATCGCACCGCCAACCGCACGCATTACATAGTATGGGTGCATAGCAGAAACAGATTCAACAAATGTATATGTCAACGTACCGAACTCATCGTAGTCACGCCACATCAGACCTTGCATAATCCCAGATACCCACATTGCAACGATGTAAGTCACCGCACCAACCAAGGCAATCCAGAAGTGCACGTTCACCAGCTTTTCAGAGTACATTTCTGTATTCCAAAGCTTCTTAACCATGTGATAGATCGCGCCGAAGGAAATCATTGACATCCAGCCCAATGCACCTGCATGCACGTGACCCACTGTCCAATCTGTATAGTGTGACAAGGCATTCACTGTCTTAATCGCCATTACAGGACCGTCAAATGTTGACATCGCATAGAACGCCATCGCAGTTACCAAGAAACGCAAGATGTAGTCAGTACGTAATTTGTCCCATGCACCAGACAAAGTCATCATACCGTTCATCGCACCACCCCAAGATGGGATGATCATCGCTAAGGATACCGCTGCACCCAAGGAACCAGTCCAGTCAGGCAACGCTGTATATTGCAAATGGTGAGCACCCAACCATACGTAGCCGAAAGTCAAAGTCCAGAAGTGCAACACAGACAAACGATACGAGAACACTGGGCGACCAGATTGCTTAGGAATGAAGTAGTACATAATGCCAAGGAAACCACCTGTCAGGTAGAAACCCACTGCATTATGACCCCACCACCATTGAATCATAGCGTCTTGAACGCCAGAATAGATGGAGTAGGAAGTTGCCATATCGACAGGAATGGCCAAGCTATTCACAACATGCAGATACGTGATCATCACGATCATACCCATGGTGAACCAGTTGGACACATAGATGTGAGATGTCTTGCGAATTGCCGTGGTCATGATGTGATTCAGGCCAAAAGACAGCCAAACAACCGCAATCATGATGTCTACCCACCATGGCAACTCAGCGTATTCCTTACCTTCGGACAATCCCAAAGGCAAAGTAATCACTGCTAACACGATGATCAAATTCCAACCCCAGAAATTGAACCATGCCAGCTTATTGCTCCACAACTTGGTTTGACCCGTGCGTTGCACGATGTAGTAACCTGTTGCCATCAACACACAACCACCAAACGCAAAAATCACCGCATTGGTATGCAGTGGACGTAGACGCCCGAATGTAATTTCAGGAATGTCAAAGTTTAAAAAAGGCCACGCCAATTCCGATGCAACATACACACCGATCAACGTACCTACAACCGCATAAATGACGGCTGCGATAGTAAACCATCGCACCACATCCATATCGTACTTTACTGGTGTCGCTTTTGTCGCTTCCACAGTATCTCCTCCCGAGAGCAAGTTAAAAAAACGATGGTTATCTACACTAAACGTCAGGGTAAAACGACCATCTCTTATGACAGCTTTTTGCAGCCGCGCAATCATTGCACATCCATTAGGTGCGAGTAAAGAAAAAAACGCTTTAAATACACCTATACCAATCTATTAAACTCAACTTAAATTCCTAACAATATAGGACATAATTTCAATTTAACAACAAGTTGCAACGCAAAAATATTACATAATAACCACAACCTTCAGTCAATCTTTATTATCAGCATTATTGAACTTTTCATCAAAACATCAATACCAACCCAAAATTGCCAACGACCCGCAGCCTCTTGACAAAAGCATATCTATACATTTTATTTTTGAATTGAGTTTGCGTCGTTTGCCTATTTCGTCACATTGATGAAGGGAATTGCTCCCCCTCCAGTTACATTAGGCAAGTGCCCATCCCATTTTTTAATCGCTTCACTTTGATTCTCTACTTCTCTCAAGCGGATCATTTCTGGTGTCACCTGCGCACGCTGCAAAGACAAAGATTCCGCCTCCGCCTTCGCACTTGCCACTTTTTGTTTTGCTTCGACCTCAATCCTTTGCAAATCACGCTCTGCCTTCAACTTGAGTTGCTCAGCTGTCGTTTTTGCTTCAATCGCCTGATTAAAACTAGGGGAAAATGCAAAATTGACTATCGACACTTCATCAATCGCAATGCCATGCCGATTCATTCGCTCTTTGAGCGTTGAACTTATTAAGTCACGCACTTCAGCACGCTTGCTAATCAACTCTTCAGCAGTGTATTTTGCGGTCGTTGCTTTTACAGCTTCCTGTACAGCGGGAACAATAATTCGATCTCCAACAGTCGACAGATTACCAACCGATTGAAATGTCTCAGCAACTCGGTTCGCCACTAGATGAAAGTTAATCGCCACCTTGGTGTGCACTGACTGCAAATCCTTAGAAGCTGAGTCACCATCCCCTTCGCCCTTTTGAATCTGCACACTGATTTGGTGCACTTCTTGCATAAATGGAATACGAAAATGCAATCCCTCACCCAACACTTCCTGATTCACTTTACCAAAGGTCGTAATCACGCCCCGATGTCCTGCTTGTATGACCACCAAAGGATTGACCAAAGGCAACACCACGACAAAAAAGATTGTCGCTACAATCAGCCATTTCACCACGGGAAAATTAGGCAATTTACGAACGATCCCACTTTGATTATCAAAAATAGCCATGTTATGTACTCCTCATAAGAATTGATGAAAATCCATCGCTTTGCCAATGGATTAAACAAGTAAAAAAAAGCTCGCGGTTCGCAAAAGCGAAGCGCGAGCAGTGTAAACCGATGTGCACTTGGTCACCACAACCACTGATGACCAATCAATGTATTATCGTGTTTTGTAGATGCTGATAGGTTGTGAATTATCAAATGAAGCCGTACCGTCTCTCCAAGTCTTCATCGTACCCTTCACGGTCACTTTGTCACCAGTATCTGCCAAACGACTGAGTTGATCTTGCGTCGCTTGATCGAGATCACGCACATAGCCTAGTGTGTACTGCTTACCACGACCATCATTAATCCAGTAATTACCGCCTGCTGCATTATTTCCAAATACAACCTGCCCCGTTACAGATGCGGAACGACGTGAGACTGCATTGCCATTTTGGTTATCGTATCCACCTTGGTTGTTGTAGCCCCCTTGATTACCGTAGTTCCCAGAATTTGCATAACTGTCCTTTTTGACCACAAAGAACAAAGTCACCGCTTGGCTATTGTCAAACGAAGAACTTCCATCTGCCCAAGAGCGCATCACACCCTTAGCTGTAATGGTTGCGCCTGAGTCCGCTAAACGACCCAATTGGCTCTGGGTTTCTTCATCTAAATCACGGTAATAACCCAAGATAAACTGTTTGCCACGCCCACCGTCAATCCAGAAATTACTGCCTGCCGCGTTCGTACCAAAGGAAACCTTACCCACCACTTCGATGGCACGTTGATTGTTTGCATTTCCACCTGGGTTTCTAGCCCCAAACTGAGCAGATTCTTTAATCACCAAGAGATTCACATAAACAGGTTGTGAATTATCAAATGAAGTGCTGCCATCATTCCAAGACTTCAATGTCCCTTTAACCGTGACAGATACGCCTGATTTAACCAAGCGATTCAATTGATTTTGAGTGTCTTCGTCTAAATCACGCAAGTAACCCAAGGTGTATTGCTTGCCCTTACCACCATTGACCCAGTAGTTGCCACCCGCAGCATTATTTTCTTGCTCAATTTTACCAGTCACTTCAACAACTTGGCGTGATGTCACATTTTTCTCAGGTTGAGTTGCGCGAGGAGCCTCCCTAATGGTTAGCATCGCACCGCTACTACCCGTGCTGCCAGCTGCATAGTCCGAAGTACCAAAGGCACTATCCGCGTTCGCGGCAGTTGCGTCCACATTACCCGTTTCACAATTGCTGACCAGCCCATTTCTGTAAACGGGTTTAGGCAAATTACCTACGCGATAAAAATCTTTCTTCATCACGCCCGCCCAAGCGAAACGATCCCAAGGCAATAAACTGCTGTTGCAATTTTGCGTTTCGCTCAAACTAAACCAGTCAAAAGAAGGGGATCTTGTGGAATGATTACCCGCTGTATAAACGTTAATCCGTGTCCCTTTTTTAATGACCACACCTTTTTCGATTGCTGCACGATCAATATCAAAATATACGCTTGCATCGGTCACGGCCTCATACACGCCAGGTGGAAACTTACGATTTTGTTTGAACGCGTCCCCATCCGCAGCCTGCGAAATTGCGGGTACAGCAAAGCTGACCAACGTCAGTAGTTGAATAATTCGTTTCATGCTTCTCCCTTTCTCAGATGCGGCAATGGTGGCGTTGCCGCAGCGCCCTAACATGTAAAACCAACCTATCACTTTACCTAAAACAAATGGCAAACAACATCAAGCAATAAATTGGGTCCAAAAATATTGCAATCCCAGCCCCCAAGATTTCAAGCAACTCGGAATACCGCCGCATAATATATCAACAACACAAAAATATCACGCGCAAGCCGCATGGCAAAAGGAACTCAAGGATAAATTCCAC
>JAQTYN010000096.1 GCA_028688275.1 Gallionella sp.
TAAGCCTTTGTGTATCGGTTTGAACCGTGCCATGCCGCCTCCACCTTTGTTTTATCGCGTAGTGAAATTATGGCAGATCGCGGGGCGATTTTCTGGGGAAATTTGGGTTTTTCTACAGCCTCAACGTCAAACCTCCTCCGTGGGTGTCAGCCCACTTTGCAGGGGTAGGAAACTATCCCTGTTTTTTATTCATTATTTAAAAGACGAGGCATCTCATGGCACATCGCCCCTACCGCTATTTGCGGCTTATGCTGGTACTGCGCAACAGTTTATTGTTGAATGCTGACGAATATACGCTCACCGATACACCGCAAGACGGATTAGTCTGTCATTTTATGGGGATGCGTTTGAGTAGTGTGTTTCAACCTGTATTACAGGCGGATGGGACATTAGTGGGGCATGAAGCACTGTTGCGAGCCTCGCGTCAAGGGCAACACGTTGCGCCAGAACTGGCGTTCAATCACGCCATGACGACGAATCGACTGGTGCAATTTGACCGATTAGTCCGCACCATACACCTGCTCAACCATGCGCGAAATTACCCAGAAACCGCGCGGCTTTTTTTGAATGTACATCCGTTTTTTGTGAACCAAGTGGGTGACCATGGGCGTACCTTTGAGAAAATTTTGCAGTATCACGATTTGCAAACCACACACACGGTGATTGAAATGCAAGCCAATAACGACTTTGCTCAACTCACTCTCGCAATTAAGAATTACCGTGCCTTGGGGTACTGCACTGCGCTGGACAATGTAGATGACGGTCATTTTCATCACGCGCTGCTGCTCAAGCCTGACATGGTGAAATTGGCTCGGCAATGGATAGTCAGTGCAACACAATCAGCTCAATCTCGCACTGTGCTCATCACAAGAATAAACGAACTGCATCAAGCAGGCATTCAAGTCGTTGTGCAAGGCATCGAAACCGCAGATCAGCTCGCGTTGGCACAAACCATGGGTGCGGAATATGTACAAGGGTTTTATGTGGGACGTGCAACAATATGCGTCTAACCCGCAGCCCATCGCACCAAATTCAAAACCAACAACCGCTGCAAAATTTCGTCGTCTAGCATGGTGGGGGATAAACGGCGGGTTGTCCAACGCCAAGGCGTAGGTCATCAGTTGCCTAAGGAGACGCTGATTAAATCCGTTCGCCCTGAGCATGTCGAAGGGTGAGCGGATTTAATTATTTGATTTTATTCAATCTTCCGTTCATGGTTCGACAAGCTCACCACGAACGGAAGATTTAATCAGTGCCTCCCTAAACCACCGCCAGTCGGTATCCCACGCCGACTTCGGTGAGTAGGAATCGAGGGCGGGCGGGATTTTGTTCGAGTTTGTGGCGGAGTGTGCCCATGTAGATGCGGAGGTAGTGGGCGCGTTCGGTGTAGTTTGCGCCCCAGACTTCTTTGAGTAAAAATTGATGGGTGAGGACTTTGCCCGCGTGTTTGATGAGGGCGGTGAGCAGGCGGTATTCGATGGGGGTGAGGTGAACTTCGGTGTCGTTGATTGTTACTTTGCGGTGGATTAAATCGACTTTGAGGGCATCGACCACAAAAATGCCTTCGGGGGTGCTGCTGGCGGTGACGGAAACATGGCGCAATGCCACGCGGATGCGCGCCAACAATTCGCCTGCGGCAAAAGGTTTGACCAGATAGTCGTCCGCGCCTGCATCCAAGGCGGAGATTTTGTCGCTTTCTTGCGAGCGAGCGGACAGGATGATGATGGGGACATCTGACCAGTGGCGGATCGTTTTGACCACTTCTACCCCGTCCATATCGGGCAAGCCGAGGTCAAGGATGATTAAATCTGGCTTGCGCAGGGCAGCGTCGCTTAAGCCTTGTTTGCCTGTTTCGGCTTCGATGACTTGATAGCCTTGCGATGCCAAGGTGGTGCGCAAAAAGCGGCGTATTTGGATTTCGTCTTCGATGATGACGAGGGTGGCGGTAGTGTTCATCTGGTGTTCACACTTCAGGTTCAATGGTGGGCGGTTGGGTCAGGGGCAGGGCAAAATGAAAGGCTGCGCCGCCTGTGGGTAAATTATCCGCCCAGATGCGCCCGCCGTGGGCTTCGATAATGGCGCGGCAGATGGTCAACCCCAAGCCTGCGCCGCCTTGATTGCCTTCGCGGGTGACGCGGTGGAATTTTTCAAAAATCCGCACTTCCTCGCCTAACGGAATGCCGCCGCCGTGATCGGCAACTTGCACCAACAATTCGTTTTGCATCACTTTGGCAGAAATTTCAACCGCTGTGTTGGTGGGGGTGTATTTGACGGCATTGTCCAATAAATTCACAAACACCCGCTCAATCAACATACTATCAATTTCCACCAAGGGCAAGTCCGCTGGTAATTGTATGCTGACGGGGTGGTCTGCCATGCGGATACCCGCCAACGCGCCGCCGACCACTTCTTCCAGCGGTTGCCATTGTTTATTCAGGACAATCGCCCCCGCTTGCAACCGCGCCATGTCCAGTAAGTTATTGGCGAGTCCCGCCATGCGGATGGCTTCGTCGTAGATGGCTTGGCTGAGTTCTTGGCGCGATGCGTGTCCCATCTGCTCGCCGTCCCGCACTAAGCTGCTCGACGCGCCCACGATTGCCGCTAAAGGGGTGCGCAAATCATGGGAAATGGCGGATAACAAGGAGTTACGCAACTGCTCCGTTTCCATTTTCATCTGCGTGGCGTGTGATTCGGCTGCCAATCGCACGCGTTCTAATGCCAACGCAATTTGGCTGACAAAAGTTTCCAACATCCGCTGTTGTTCAGGCAGCGCAAGCCGTGCAGGATTCAGCGGCAACAAGACCAACACGCCTATCATGCCCGATGTGGCTTTGACGGGTAGATACACCATCTCGCCGCCAGGCAAGGTGTCCGTGCCTTGCCCCGCCATTTGTTCATGGTCATACACCCACTGTGCCACGCTCAAGTCGCTGCCATGACACGATTGCGTCAGGCTTTTCGCCATGGGATAGACGACGCGCCCAGCCGTATTGGGCAACAGCAACACGGCTTGCGCTTCAAACACATCGGCAACGTGTTTAACCGCAATTTTCAGGATATTTTCTTTGCCGCGACTGGCCGCTAACTCTCGACTCATGGCATACAGCGAGGTAATCCGCCGTTCACGATGCCCCGCGATTTTGGCTTGATGATGAATGCTAGCGGTCATGTTGCTGATCACTAATGCGACCAACAACATAATGGCGAAGGTGATGAGATACTGGGTGTCCGCGACTGCAAAACTAAAACGCGGCGGCACAAAAAAGAAGTCAAACAGCAGCACGCTCAAAAACGAACTCAATACCGACGGGTCGCGCCCATACCGCACCGCCACCACGACGACCCCCAACAGATACACCATAATCAAATTGGCGAGGTCAAAATAGCTAAAAATCCACCAGTCTATACCCGTGCAAACGGTGGTGACGGCAATCGCCCAGCCATAACCCTCGCGCCATTTACGGGGCGAATAGACTTCTTCCGATGCCAATCCGAGGTATAGCCGACTGCGGGCAAAGTAAGGGTTTGCGCGCATCTGGGATAAAAAGCTAGATTCTTTACCGACCAGATGAATATCTATATCCCGTGCTTGGCGGATGATGTCGTTGACCAGCGAACCAAATACCCGATGCCGCCACCCTAATAAAGTGGGTTTGCCCAACGCAATGCGCGTCACATTGCGGGTGCGCGCATAGCCGATAATCTCATCCACCAGCTTATGCCCGCTGAGGGTAATTGCCTCCGCGCCTAACTCCTCCGCCAGTTTAAGGGTGCGCAAAATCGCATCGCGTTGCGCTCTGGACAAACGTTGTAACTTGGCGGTTTCAACATACACCACGATCCATTCCGCTTTGAGTAATTGCGCCAAACGGAAGGAAGCGCGCACCAAGTTTTCGGCAGAATTACCTGGCCCGACACACACCAGCAGCCGTTCTTTGACTTGCCACACGTCTTGAATCGCATGGTCATTGCGGTAGTCGCGCATTTGCGCATCCACCCGATCCGCCGTGCGCCGCAATGCCAATTCGCGCAACGCAATCAAATTCCCCTTGCGGAAAAAATGCTGCGCGGCACGCTCGGCTTGTTGCGGCAAATACACTTTGCCTTCTTTCAGTCGTTGCAACAATTCATCGGGCGGTAAATCAATCAGCTCAATTTCATTGGCACGCGCCAACACCGCGTCAGGCACGGTTTCCCACACCGCAACGCCCGTGATTTGCGTGACCACATCGTTCAAACTGTCGATATGCTGCACATTCACAGCGGTATAGACATCAATCCCCGCGTCCAGCAACTCTTCCACATCCTGCCAACGTTTAGGATGACGCGAACCAGGGGCGTTGGTGTGCGCCAATTCATCCACCAAAATCAACGCGGGGCGACGTTTAAGCGCGCCATCTAAATCAAATTCAGCCAGTTGCGTGTTGTGATACGTCACCCAACGCGGCGGCAGAATCTCCAACCCGTCCAACAACTGCTCAGTTTCAACGCGTTTATGCGTTTCCACATAGCCCGCCACCACATCCAAGCCTTCCGCCCGCCGCTCCCGCGCCGCCACCAACATGCCAAAGGTTTTACCCACCCCCGCACACGCCCCAAAAAAAATCTTCAACCGCCCACGGCGACGTACCGCTTCCGCACGTTGGACGCGTTCCAGTAATGAATCAGGATCGGGGCGTTGGTCAGTCATTATTTTTCCCTAAGAAGTTACAGCCAGCCAGAACGCTTGAAACGGTAATATAAAAATCCGCAGGTCACCACAATCACCAGCAGTGCCAGCGGGTAGCCAAATTGCCACGCCAGTTCGGGCATGTGCTGAAAATTCATCCCCCATATCCCCGCAAGTGCGGTGGCGACGGCGAAGATACCTGCCCATGCCGCAAGGCGTTTATTGACTTCATTTTGTTCGATGGAGACGGTGGATTGACAGACCAAAATCGCGGTGGTGATGGTGTCGCGCATGGTGTCTATGGTGGCATTGATCCGCATCAAGTGGTCATAAACATCGCGAAAATAAGCTTGACTGCTGGTGCAAACGCGGGGCGCACGCCCACCACACAGTTTTCGGGTAGCTTCCATCAGGGGCGTGACGGCGTGCTTGAGTACCACGAGCTGGCGTTTGAGTGCATAGAGTCGCTCAATGTTGGTGAGGGCGATACCTTGATCGAAGAGGTGTTCTTCTATGGATTCCAGTTGCGACTCCAGCGCGTCTATCACGGGGAAGTAGCGATCCACGACCGCGTCCATCAACGCATACAGAACAAAACCAGACCCTAAACGCAACAATTCTGGCTCGCGCTGGCAGCGTTCACGCACCCCCAACAAACCAAGATCGCTGCGGTTGCGGATAGAAATGACGAAGTTATGCCCCACAAAAATACAGACCTCGCCGTCGTTAAATTCAGAACATTCGGGTTCAATCATGTGCATGACCACGAACAGCGTGTCACCGTATTCTTCCACTTTTGGGCGTTGGTGACCGTGACGTGCATCTTCGATGGCGAGATCGTGTAATTCCATTTCCAATTCATTAATGCAATAATATCACTCCATTACCCCGACGATGGAGAAAGATATGTCACGACCCGCTAGTGGAAATAATGAGATATTAATTCGTGCCCGCGAGGCCATAGCCTCAGC
>JAQTYN010000046.1 GCA_028688275.1 Gallionella sp.
CAGGACAGTGAAACGACTCCGCGCCAATGATAGTGTGGTTCTTCCATGTGAAAGTAGGTCATCGTCAGACCCCTTATTTCAATTAGCCCCTCCAGTAATGGTGGGGCTTTTTGTTGCCCGTCAGTTGTAAATCATGATATAAAAGCGCGCAGCAAATCTACTATTCACGAGAATAGACGTTTAAACTTCTCTAGTCTGCTGGAAATAGCATCTATAGATTCAGGGGCTAATGGTAAAATCTATACCCCTAACCGCACGCACGAATATGTCCCCACACTACTCCCCGCTGATTTCTGCTTTGGTCACCTTGGCGTTGACGTTAATTTTGTCCTTAAACAAGGATGGCACGATCAAAGATATTCCCAATGAACGTTCTTTGCACACCGAGCCGATTCCACGCGTGGGCGGCATTGCGATTATGGCGGGCATTTTATCGGGCTGGGTATTGATGATTCGGGATTGGTCTTGGTGGATTGTGTTGCCGATGTTGGGACTATTTGCGATGTCGATGGTCGATGACATGCGTGGGCTAACCCCCAAAACGCGTTTGGTGGGGCATTTTGTGGCGGCGACGATTTTGCTGTTGGGTTCAAGCGTGCCCTTGATTTGGGTGCTCCCCGTGCTGTTGTTTGTGGTGTGGATGACCAATCTCTACAATTTCATGGATGGCTCAGACGGGCTGGCGGCGGGCATGGCGTTGTTTGGTTTTAGTATGTATGGTTTCGGGGCTTTAATGAGCGGCAAATTCCCCGCCTTCGCCTTGATGTGCTTTTCCGTCGGCGGTGCGGGACTGGCCTTTTTGTATTACAACTTCCATCCCGCCAAAGTATTTATGGGGGACGCGGGATCAATTCCACTGGGATTTTTGGCGGCTGCTTTTGGGGTGTACGGCTGGCAAGCGGATTGCTGGCCTATATGGTTCCCAATACTGGTTTTTTCTCCTTTCATCGTGGATGCGACCTTTACGCTGTTAGCGCGTTTCCGTCGAGGTGAAAAGTTGTCTCAGGCACATCGCAGCCATTACTATCAACGGCTGGTGCAAAGTGGCTGGGGTCACCGCAATACCGCGATTGTGGAATATATTGTGATGGGGCTGGTGGGCATCTCTGCCTTGTGGGGCATTAAGCAAAACACCACCGAGGTATTGAATCTATTTGCGTGGTGGGGTGCAATTTATCTGGGGTTGTCGATGTGGGTCGATAAACGTTGGAAGCAGCATCAAGCTCAATTAGCTACCCAGACACCTGAATCGCTGAGCCAATAAATGCTCGCGCTCTTTTATTTTCTGATGCTGTGTTTGGAATTGTCGGAATGACTTTTGGAATGCTATGTTGAATCAATCTCGTCTCCGTACTTTATTGGCGGTGGGGCATGATATTTTTGCGATTATTCTGGCGTGGAGCTTGGCGTATTTGCTGCGCTTCAATTTAGAATTACCCCCAGATTACTTTTTAGAGTTACTTGCTACCTTGCCTTGGGTTGCGCCGTTGCAATGGATAATTTTTTGGCAATCTGGACTCTATAAGGGGATTTGGCGATATGCCAGCTTGAATGACCTACGCCGCATCGTCTTGGCGGTGTTATTTGCTGCCGCGATGATTCCCTTTGTCTTGTGGATGTTGCGTAGTGATCTGGTCGTGCCACGTACTGTTTTAGTCTTGAATCCCTTGTTGTTGATGTTGATGATGGGCGGCAGCCGTTTGCTTTACCGTATGTGGAAAGAAAGTGGCTTATACGGTTCTTTCAAGATATCAGCCGAGCCTGTGTTGGTGTTGGGTGCAGGCGATGCGGCGGTAAGCTTGTCTAAGGAGCTCGCTAAGAATCCAGCTTGGCAGTTGGTGGGATATTTAGATGACTCGGACAATCGCCAGAACTGCATCCTCAATGGCACCAAAGTGTTGGGACGTTTAGCTGAATTACCGCATTGGGTAAATCATTTTGGGATTAAACGCGTCATCATCGCGATGCCCGCTCAGTCCCATTTGCAACGTAAGCGCGCGATCCAGTTGTGCCATGAGGCTGAAGTCCAGCCCATGACGGTGCCTTCCTTTGATGATTTGATGAGCGGAAAAGTTGCCGTGTCGCAATTGCGTGCCATTGAGCTAGATGACTTGTTGGGACGCGATCCCGTGTCATTGGACACGGCTGGATTGCATGGTTTGTTGACAGACCAAGTAGTATTGGTGACAGGGGCGGGTGGGTCAATCGGCTCAGAAATGTGCCGCCAAGTCGCACGATTTAATCCCGCCAAACTGGTGCTTTTTGAGCAAAGTGAATTTGCGCTTTATACCTTGGAGCAGGAGTTGCAACAGACTTTTCCGCTGCTTAATTTCATTTGCTTGGTGGGTGACATACGCGATTCGGCGCGGGTGAATGAAGTGCTGGAGCAGCAACAACCTCGTGTCTTGTTTCATGCGGCAGCTTACAAGCATGTTCCCATGATGGAGCAAAATAATGCGTGGCAAGCAATACGCAACAATGTGCTGGGGACGTGGACGGTAGCACATGCCGCGCAACAACATGGTATCGAAAAATTTGTGATGATTTCCACCGACAAAGCGGTTAACCCAACCAATGTTATGGGAGCCTCTAAACGTTTGGCGGAGCTGGTTTGCCAATCCCTACAATTTCCCAGTGCCAATGTGCGCGCAGGTGGAACACGTTTTGTGATGGTGCGTTTTGGCAACGTATTGGGTAGCACGGGCAGTGTGATTCCAAAATTCCGTGCGCAAATCGCCCAAGGTGGGCCGATCACCGTTACCCATCCCGACATTACACGTTATTTCATGTCCATTCCCGAAGCGGCGCAATTGGTGCTGCAAGCAGGGCTGATGGGACAAGGTGGTGAAATTTTCGTATTGGATATGGGTGAGCCTGTCAAAATTGTTGATCTCGCCAAAGACTTGATACGGTTGTCAGGCCTAAGCGAAGAGGACATCAAAATTGAATTCTCTGGGCTACGACCTGGTGAAAAACTCTATGAAGAGCTGTTGGCAGACAATGAGCATACTTTACCTACTCCCCATCCTAAATTACGCATCGCTCAAGCTCAGCAAGCCGATTCTGCATGGTTGATGCGTTTATTAGATTGGACAGAAGCGACAGCTAAGCCCGATGCGCAAGTGCGTGCAGATTTGCGCGGCTGGGTGCCAGAATATCGACCCGCTGAAAACTCAGCATCCGCCCCGTAGGTGGGTTAGCTCCACGAGGATTTCATCAAACAACGGGCGGTGCTCCACTTTAGTTTGGGTGCAGCGGTTTTGCAATGCACGCAAGGCGGTGAAGTTTTCATCGTGTATCGCATCGCAGCGATCTAGCAATTCTTCTAGCAAACAACCAAAAGCACGCACTTCTAGGCGTTGCAGGGCGGGTGAATTTTCGTCGCGGGGTAAAAAAGATGCCGCGCCGAAATCGCCCAGCAATCCTTCGCCCTGCTCATCCCACAAAATATTGTGCCCATACAAATCGCCGTGCATCACGCCTTGGGCGTGCAAATGTGCCACTGCGTCTGCGATGCAGCGCGCCAGTTGTATTGCGGCGGGCAAGGTAAATCGGGTGTCGGCGGGATAACAATCGCGGGTGCAAGAGGCGAGGCTGGGCGGTTGGGCAAAGTTGACAAACTGCGGCGGAATCAACGCCATAACCAAGCCCGCCGTGTGGTCGGGATGGTCGCTGACTTTGCCCAACAGCGGAATCAAGCCCGAATGCGCGCCCGCCACGCTGCACGCAGCCTGTTCGCTGTGCGGCAAGCCGTCGCTGGTGACATCACCTTTGAAGACCTTAACCGCCACGGCGGTGGTTACCCACTCGGCGCGGTAAATGATCCCCGACGCGCCTTCGCCCAAAACGTGTTGAATTGCCAACGCATGCCACGCAATCTGCGGCAAAGTCAGTTGCGCCATTGCCGCCGCTTCATGCACATCGCTGCACGGATTGCCCGAATACGCCAGCCACGATAAGCGCGGCAACGCCGATAACCAAGCTGGTAAAGTTTCAAAACGATTCGCCGCGAGGCGGATCAATTCCAAATGGGTACACGCCGCCATTTCGTCAGGCAATTCAGTGAGTTGATTGCCCGACAGCATCAGCTTTTGCAAGCGCGTACAGCGTCCCAATTCGGCGGGCAAGGCGGTGAGTTGGTTGTCCGTCAAAATCAACCAACGCAATTTTTCGGGCAACGCCGCAGCGGGAACGTGGCAAATTTGATTGGCTTTAAACCCCACCATTTCCAAATTCGCACACTGCCCCAACACCGCTGGCAACTCGGTAAATCCGTTGTCCGAACAGAAAATCACCTTGAGCTTATGCAAGCGCGGCAAGTCATCGGGCAAACGGGATAAGGCATTGCCTGTTAGATTCAATATCTCCAACGTATCTGCCAAAGTAAAAATTTCTTCAGGGAACTCGGTTAGCCCGCAGGACAAATCCAGTCGGGTAATGCCAGCTAATTCGCCAGCGAGGAGGGATGAAAGCGTGTGCATGGGAAGTAAGATGAAAGTAAGTCGGCAATAAGCGAAGCATATTGTGCCAGATGGTTGAACTCACATACGGTTCATTAAGGAATACGTCGTATCGTCTTCGGCACTAAAGTGTTCTGAAAAGTCTTGTTTGAAGGCGGAAACGTGTTTTGAATCTCGACATCAAAAGCATACTCAATATCAGCAAGGGGTGTTGTTTGCAATGATTCAAGGAGAGCATCCGCCAACTGAGTACGTTCGCAATGAGTCAGTACAACGGGAAGTTCGATGATTTGAGTGCGCGGTACTGACATACCAATTTCCAAAGATTAGGAAGACGAGCATCATACAATAGATACCACGATGATGACCAAAGAGGAAACAAGCGATTACGCGCTGCAACAGTCAAGCATTGCCTGTTCACTTGGTCGCGATGCGCAACGTCACCAACGATTTTTATGGCTATGTCACTATTAAATAGTGGTGGTCGCGAGAACCTTGTAGATACAGGTTTTTTGCAGTCGCCACAAAATCATAATGTATTGATTATATTGCACAAGTTAAATAATGCAATTTACTTCAACAATTAATGATGACATAGCCATTTTTATCTATTTTCGACGAGGCTAACGTCTGCGCAGATCGGTATTTTTGGAGAGCCAGATTATACAATTCAGCCTGATAAACACCTCAGTGCATCGGGGTGGCTGGTATAGGTAGCTGGATTTATTGAGAGGCACGGCGCATTCAGCGAATAGATGACTCAAGGATAAAAGTGGAACGTATGGCGCAACTACGCAGACGGCAAAAGGTTGATTAAAAACTGTCGTGCTTTTGCTGCATCCTTGGTGCGTGTAGATGGATGGTGAATGCGAAAACAGCGAATGTTTTTATGCAAATCAAACTCCCATAAATGGTGGTTTGTAATCCCTTCACTAGAGTAATCTCGACCGTTTGTGCAAGCTTGATTATCACCGTTAATAGGAAAAAACTCACGTCGATGTGTTACTGATGTAATTCCATTAGCAAAAATGATAATTTGAGGCTTAAGAATCTCAATCTGTATTTTTAATAGTTCTTCTGAGTATTTTTTTATGACTTCGAAATGATGACTTTGTATCGGGCTGCCTTCGTTCCAGTCAAAACAAAACAGATTGGAATAAATTAGTCCATCTTTCCCGCATTTGTTCGCAACAGACCTAGTAAAGTTATGGAATCTGTCCCCTCTCTCATTCTTTCTATTAAGTTTTTTTTCGAAAAATATTTGATGCTTGTTCATGGATATTTCGATATAGCTCTCTAAAGTGGTATATCGCTCGTTTGGTTTTAAAACATTCCAGCCCGCTGTTTCACTTCCAACAATCATAATTTTGTTTTTTGCAAGATGGTATTTGTCAGAAACACTCGTTAAGAAAAGTCCAGATAGACCCTCCGACCGCTTGCTTATAGGATGTTGCGGATCAAGGTATGAACTGTCCAAATTTTTTAAAACGTCGGAATATTGGGCTGAAAGAGATTTGTTATCCATATGAGCTTAGTTGGTTTGTATGTGGTGAGCCTGACGTATATTTTAGGCAGCCAAAGTACTGTCTGGTACTTTTCCTATCCAAAAACATGTTGTTTTACTTGCCGTTTTCTCCATTATTTCAGAGCAATCCATTGCGGCAAAATTAAACGCCTTATCCCTTACTTTGACAAGCATCATTCAAAAGAGAAACGGTACAGAACGCAAGGTGCTCGCCGCCCACCTTGATAGACAGGTATGCCGATAAGACGATGGGCTTTAGCAAATCTCGCAGCCTTTTATCGTAACGTTTAGTTTGTATCGCATTTCTAGCCTTACAGCAACTTATGCGCGCATAACGGTTTTTCCTGAATCGCTGGGTCATGGTATGATTACGCCAAATGCTGTTTTCGTTTTTTATTGTCAAATTGGGTAGCCATTAGGGTAAAAAAGCCAAAACTGTCGTCGTAAACCATTGCTTTGTGGGTGAAATGGCCGTGGAAGATCGCCTTAATGGATGTCTTCCTCGGTCTTTCGTTTCGCTCGTATCAAAATTAACTTCAATTTCAAGGAAATATTATGTCCAGTGTCGAAACTGTGAGCGTGTTAGAACGTCGTTTAAGCGCATCCATTCCCCAATCCTCCCTTGGCGGTGAAATCGCTGCGCGCCTGAAAAAAATAGGCCGTACTGCAAAAATCTCAGGATTCCGCCCAGGCAAAGTTCCGATGAATTTGTTGGAAAAATACTACGGCGCAGAAGTTCGTCAAGAAGTGTTGGGAGAGGCATTGCAACGTTCCTTTGGCGAAGCAGTTGAAGCACACAAATTGAATGTAGCAGGACAAGCTTCTTTTGAAGTGACGGCTTATACAGCGGATGCAGTGGAATATAACGCGACTTTTGAAGTGTATCCAGAAGTGACCATTGGCGACGTAGCTGCGCAGAGCGTAAAGCGTACTGTTTATGAATTGGCGGATAGCGATGTTGAAAACACTATCGCAACCTTGCGTAAACAACGTGCGGTTTTTGTTAGCGTCGCGCGCGCGGCTCAAGACCAAGACAAAGTGACGGTGGATTTCTCAGGTGTGTTGGAAGGTGTGGTGTTTGAAGGTGGTGAAGCGACGGATTACCCCGTGCAGCTGGGTCAAGGACGTATGCTGCCTGAGTTTGAAGCCGCGATTATCGGCATGAATATCGGTGAGTCCAAGTCCTTCGACATGACTTTCCCTGAAGATTACCACGGCAAAGATGTGGCGGGTAAGTTGGTGACCTTTACTATCAAGCTGAACAAAGTTGAAGCTGCGCAGTTGCCAGAGTTGGATGCTGAATTTGTTAAATCCATTGGGATTGAAGATGGTGATGTCAGCAAATTGGAAGGCGAAATTCGCAGCAATTTGCAACGTGAATTGAATCGCCGCCTGAAATTTATCAACAAAAAAGCCGCCATGGATGCGTTGTTGGCTGCGACTGCGTTGGAAGTGCCTAAGGCGGTTGTGGAATGGGAAGCTGAATCCTTGATGGAGCAAACTGTACGCAATATGTCTGAACGTGGCGTTTCTACTCAAGGGATGAAGTTGCCTGTGGAAATGTTCAAAGAAGAAGCGACTCGCCGTGTACAACTGGGTCTGATTCTGCAAAAGCTGGTTGAACAACACAATTTGACTGGCACAGATGAACAAGCAAAATCGCACATTACAGATTACGCACAAAGCTTTGACAATCCAGAGCAAGTGATTGAATGGTATCTGTCCAATCCAGAGCAAATGCGCGAAGTAAAAGATGTTGTCACAGAAGAAAATGTCACTGCATGGGTCATGAGTCAAGCGCAAGTGACTGACCAAGTGGGAGAATTTAGCGAACTGATGGGAAATAACTAACATGTTGCGCGACCTGAGTCTGGCGAGTGAGTTTGCCCCACAAAATATCGGCATGATTCCGATGGTGGTGGAAACCAGTGGGCGTGGTGAACGGGCGTACGATATTTATTCCCGTTTGCTGAAAGAGCGCGTGGTGTTTTTGGTGGGCGAAGTGAACGATCACAGTGCCAATCTGATTGTGGCGCAAATGCTGTTTTTGGAATCGGAAAACCCTGAAAAAGACATCCACTTGTATATCAACTCGCCAGGCGGGTCGGTAACGGCTGGGATGGCAATTTACGACACCATGCAGTTTATCAAGCCACACGTGAGCACCTTGTGTATTGGGCAAGCGGCAAGCATGGGTGCGTTTTTGTTGACCGCTGGTGAAAAAGGTAAGCGTTTCTGCTTGCCGAATTCCCGCGTGATGATACATCAGCCTTTAGGTGGATTCCGTGGTCAGGCTTCGGACATCGAGATCCATGCGCGTGAAATTTTGTATTTGAAACAAAAATTGAATCAAATGCTGGCGGATCACACAGGTCAAACTGTGGAAACGATAGAACGTGACACGGATAGAGATAACTTCCTGAGTGCGGCAGATGCAGTGAAATACGGCTTAGTGGATCAGGTGTTGGACAAGCGTGGTTAAGTCGCACTGCGAAATCAGCACAGTTTGAATAAGTGGTCTATTTTTTGCTTTAACAGGCTATATGATTAACGAAAAGGTTGTGCGATGACTGACAAGAAAAAATCGGATGAAAAGTTGCGCTATTGCTCGTTTTGCGGCAAGAGTCAGCACGAAGTCAAAAATCTGATTGCCAGTGAAACGGCGTTCATTTGTGATGAATGTGTGTCGGCGTGTAATGACATTATTCGTCAGGAGTTGCAAGAGGCGGTCAGTACACTTCCTGCGCATGTCGTTGAGGCAGCTTTGCCTACGCCCAAAGAGATTTGTGCGTCGCTTGATGACTATGTGATTGGTCAGGAAAAAGCTAAACGCATACTTTCTGTGGCGGTATACAACCATTACAAACGCTTGAAAAGTGATTTGAACGACGGGGTTGAGCTGGCAAAAAGCAATATCTTGTTGGTCGGCCCAACGGGTTCGGGTAAAACTTTGCTGGCACAGACGCTCGCGCGTTTGTTGAATGTGCCTTTTGTGATGGCGGATGCCACCACCTTGACTGAAGCGGGTTATGTCGGCGAGGACGTGGAAAACATCATCCAGAAATTGCTGCAGGCGTGTGATTACGATGTGTCTAAAGCTGAGCGCGGGATTATTTATGTGGATGAAATTGACAAAATTTCACGTAAATCTGACAACCCATCCGTCACCCGCGATGTGTCGGGCGAAGGGGTGCAACAGGCATTATTGAAGTTAATCGAAGGTACGAAGGCTTCTATTCCGCCGCAGGGTGGGCGCAAACACCCGAATACGGAATGTATGGTTGTTGACACAACCAATATTTTGTTTATTTGTGGCGGGGCGTTTGATGGGCTGGAAAAAGTGATACGCAATCGTTCTGTCAAAGCGGGTATCGGCTTTGGTGCAACGATCGTCAATAAGGATGAGCGTCAAACAGGGGAAACCCTGCGCGATGTTGAACCTGAAGATTTGATTAAGTTTGGATTGATTCCTGAGTTTGTCGGGCGGCTGCCCGTGGTCGCAAGCTTGATGGAACTGGATGAAGCTGCGCTGGTGCAGATTCTGACCGAACCCAAAAATGCCCTGACCAAGCAATACCAGAAGCTTTTGGCAATGGAAAATGTGACGCTTGAATTTGAAGAAGGTGTGTTGCAAACCATTGCGCGTAAAGCCTTGGCGCGCAAAACGGGCGCACGTGGATTGCGCTCCATTATGGAGCATGCCTTGTTGGATGTGATGTTTGATCTGCCCTCTATTGATAATGTCAGCAAGGTATTGTTGACTCAAAAGGGTGCGACGGATGAAATTCATTCCACCTTGGTTTATAACGATGTAGCACAGGCGGCTTAGTCTTAAAAATTGGGCTGATTTTCATAGCGGTCCAAATTATTTGCTTTAACCAACGATCTTAGGTGGGTACGCTTGAATTTTATCAAGTGATCCCCACCTAGCTTTCCGACTTCACCAATAGGTTATTGCCATGACTGAACAACATACCGCCCCTTCCTTTACCACCCACCCGCTATTGCCATTGCGCGATGTGGTGGTGTTCCCTCACATGGTTATTCCGCTGTTTGTCGGGCGAGTCAAGTCTATCCAAGCACTTGAGCGTGCGATGGCAGAGAGCAATGGCATTGTATTGGTTGCACAAAAGTCGGCCGCCAAGGACGATCCTGTGACGGAAGATTTATATCCGATTGGTTGTCTCGCCAATATCTTGCAAATGTTAAAACTCCCCGATGGCACAGTCAAAGTGCTGGTTGAAGGGACGAAGCGCATTGCGGTACAGCGCGTGTTTGATGCGGGTGGCTATTTTGAAGCCGAGGTCAATGTCATTGCCGTCGAAGAAGCTAGTAGCAGTGAAACCGAGGCAATGCGCCGTGCGCTGTTAGCGCAGTTTGACCATTACGTTAAGCTCAACAAGAAGATTCCTCCTGAGCTACTGACCTCGATGAGTGGCATTGAGGATCTGGGACGGCTGACCGACAACATCGTGGCGCATTTGCCATTGAAGTTGGAGGCCAAGCAAGCGGTGTTGGAAATTATTGATGTACGCAAGCGTCTGGAGCATTTGCTGGGCTTGTTGGAAGCGGAAATAGATATTCTGCAAGTGGAAAAGCGCATTCGTGGTCAAGTTAAGCGGCAGATGGAAAAAAGCCAACGCGATTACTACCTCAATGAACAAGTCAAAGCCATACAAAAAGAGCTGGGCGAAGGCGAAGATGGTTTGGATCTCGATGAATTAGAGAAAAAAATCAAAGCAGCACACATGCCGAAAGAAGCAAAAGCCAAGGCAGAAGCTGAACTGAAAAAACTGCGCATGATGTCGCCTATGTCCGCAGAGGCCAGCGTGGTGCGGAATTACATTGACGTCTTGATCGGGCTGCCGTGGAAGAAAAAGACCAAAATCAGCTCGGATTTGAAACAAGCTCAAGTGGTGTTGGAAGAAGATCATTACGGTCTGGATAAGGTTAAAGAGCGTATTCTGGAATACCTCGCCGTGCAACAGCGCGTCGACAAGTTGAAAGCCCCGATTTTGTGCTTGGTTGGCCCACCAGGAGTGGGTAAAACCTCGCTGGGGCAATCTATTGCCCGAGCCACCAATCGCAAGTTTGTGCGGATGTCCTTGGGTGGGGTGCGCGATGAGTCCGAAATTCGCGGTCATCGTCGTACTTACATTGGGTCGATGCCAGGGAAAATTTTGCAGAACATGAGCAAAGTAGCAGTGAAGAATCCACTGTTCTTGCTGGATGAAGTCGACAAAATGGGCATGGACATGCGCGGCGATCCATCGTCTGCATTGTTGGAAGTCCTTGATCCTGAACAAAATGGCACCTTTGTCGATCATTACGTCGAAGTGGAATATGACTTGTCAGACGTGATGTTTGTGGCAACCGCGAACAGCCTGAACATTCCAGATGCCTTGCTGGATCGTATGGAAATTATTTTTGTCTCCAGTTATATGGAAGACGAAAAAATCAACATCGCTACGCGCTATCTTGTGCCGAAAGCGATTAAGAACAATGGCTTGAAGCCTGAGGAAATCAGCATTGCAGAAACTGCGTTGCGTGACATTGTGCGCTATTACGTGCGTGAAGCTGGGGTGCGTGGGTTGGAGCGCGAGATTTCTAAAATTTGCCGTAAGGTCGTGAAAGCTTTGTTGCTCAAAGAAGGTGGTAGCAAAATCACCATTACTTCGCGCAATTTGGATAAATACTTAGGCGTGCGTCATTACTCCTACGGTGTGGCAGAGAAGCATAATCAGGTGGGGCAAGTAACGGGGCTGGCATGGACCGAAGTGGGTGGTGAGTTGCTCACCATTGAAGCTGCGGTGTTGCCAGGCAAAGGCAAGACTACGACCACAGGTAAGCTGGGCGATGTGATGCAAGAGTCGATTCAAGCTGCGTTGAGTGTGGTGCGCAGTCGCGCGAAACGCTTGGGTATTGATGAAGATTTCTATCATAAGACCGATTTACATATTCACTTACCTGAAGGCGCGACCCCTAAAGATGGTCCCAGCGCAGGCGTGGGGATGTGCACCGCGTTGGTTTCGGCTTTGACGGGTATCCCCGTGCGTGCTGATGTCGCCATGACGGGTGAAATTACCTTGCGTGGTGAGGTATTGCCAATTGGTGGGCTGAAAGAAAAACTGTTGGCGGCACAACGTGGCGGGATTAAAACTGTCCTTATTCCCATTGAAAATGTGAAAGATCTTGCGGAAATCCCTGATAAGGTAAAAAACAGCTTGGATATTCACCCCGTTAAATGGGTTGAAGAGGTACTGGATATTGCTTTAGAACGTAAACCAGTTCCTTTAGTGGAGATTGTCGAATCTAAGTTGCTAGGCGAATTGGTATCTGAAGCATCACCTCAAGCGGTGAGCGAGGTAGTTAAGCACTAGATTTGGGGTGTTGCGTGGCTAGTATGCAACTATTTCATCTATTCGCTTGACCAAAGTCCTGTTGCCTTGATATAAAGCCGCTTGGCTAGGGATAACCTATTTTCAAACCAAAACAAACAACAGAAGAGGAGTTTTACTGTGAATAAGTCTGATCTGATTGATGCAATTGCTGCATCTGCTGATATTTCCAAGGCAGCAGCAGCACGTGCCCTTGATGCTACTGTCGAATCTATTAAAGCTGCCTTGAAAAATGGTGACACCGTTAATCTGGTGGGTTTTGGTACCTTTAAAGTAGGTGAGCGCGCTGCCCGTAACGGACGTAATCCGAAGACTGGCGAAACGATCCAAATCGCAGCAGCAAAAATTCCTAAATTTTCTGCTGGTAAAAGTTTAAAAGATGCTGTAAACTAGCATTTCTTAGTCGGGTGCTTAGCTCAGTTGGTAGAGCACCGCCCTTACAAGGCGATTGTCGGCGGTTCGACCCCGTCAGCACCCACCAGACTAAAACGAGTACAGGAGTGGTAGTTCAGTTGGTTAGAATACCGGCCTGTCACGCCGGGGGTCGCGGGTTCGAGTCCCGTCCACTCCGCCAAATTAAAGGCGAACGAAAGTTCGCCTTTTTTCATACCTGTCGTTTATAAATTTGCTTAGGATATTCCACCATGTTCGATTTCGTCCAAGAAAGAAAACGTTTCGTACAAATTGTTTTGTTGTTGATTATTCTACCGTTTGCTTTTTTTGGTGTGGATTCTTATAACAAGTCCAATCAGTCCGCAGCACTTGCAACCGTAAATGGTTCAGAAGTCAGTGCACAAGAATTTGAAAATGGTCTGCGTCAGCAACAAGACAGGATGCGTCAAATGCTGGGTGCGAATTATGATGCGGCTATGTTTGAAACACCAGAAATCAGAAAAGCTGTCTTAGACGGCTTAGTCGGTCAGAAATTGCTGATGGCAAATGCCAAATCTGCAGGACTCACTGTCACCGACGAGCAAATTGCAGAGGTGATTGGTGGGGTAGAGGTGTTTCAAGAGAATGGTAAGTTCGATAAGAAGCGTTATCAAACCGTATTGTCGAATAAAAACATGTCGCCGCTGATGTTTGAAGCGCAGGTTCGCGATGATTTGCTGTCACAACAATTACGCGAGGTTTATACCCAAAATGGCTTTATTGCTAACGCCACCACGGACAACATTATTCGTTTGAATGAACAACAACGCGTCGTAAGCGTTGCCACCGTGTCCTTTCAGGATTTTATGGCGCAGACGAAAGTGGACGAAGCGGCTGTAAAACAGTATTACACCAAAAATACCAAAGAATTTGAAGTGCCTGAACAAGCCAAGGTGGAATACGTCAAATTTTCGGTTGCTAATTTGATGGATAAAATCGACATTCCATCCGCAGATGCGCAGAAGTACTACGATACACATGTTAAAGAGTTCGAGATGGCAGAGCAACGTCAAGCCGCTCATATCCTCATTAGTGCCGCAGCAGATGCACCTCAAGCGGTGCAAGATGTCGCTAAGGCTAAAGCAGAGCAGCTGTTGCAACAAGTAAAGCAAAATCCTGCCAGCTTTGCTGAATTGGCGAAAGCGAATTCGCAAGATCCTGGTTCAGCAATCAATGGTGGTGACTTGGGTTTCTTTGGCAAAGGGCAGATGGTTAAACCTTTTGAAGATACGACTTTCTCGTTGAAAACGGGTGAAATCAGCGGTCTGGTAAAATCTGACTTTGGTTATCACATCATTAAGTTGGTAGCCATTAAACCTGCGAGCGTTCCTACATTTGCTGAAGTCAGTGCGGAAATCGTCAGTAAGTTGCGTGAGCAAAAAGCCGCAGATCAGTTTGCTGAGTTAGCCGATAAATTCAATAACACCGTTTATGAACAAAGTGACACACTCAAGCCCGCCGCCGAGTTAGTGAATGGACAAATCGAACAAAGCGACTGGCTATCCGCGAAGATGACACCGACAGGTCCTTGGACCGCAAAAATGTTGCAAGCTGTCTTCAGTGAGGATGTGCTGAAAAACAAACGGAACAGCGTGGCAACAGAAGTTGCGCCGAATACCTTGGTCGCAGCACGTATGCTGGAACACAAGCCAGCCAGTGTGCGTCCCTTGGCAGAAGTGCAAGCAGCAATTCAACAAACATTGATGCGTAAACAAGCGATTGAGCTGGCGATTAAACAAGGTAAAACTCAGTTAGCAGAGCTGCAAAAAGGTGGAACCCCCACCGTACAATGGGCAGAAGCCAAAACGGTAAGCCGCGCACAGCGTTCGAACTTTGATGCAGCACTGACACGTCAAATTTTCCAAGTGAATCAGGCAAAATTGCCCCAAACTGTAGGCGCAGAAACTGCTGATGGCTTTACCTTAGTACGAATTGATGCGGTCAAAGAGGCGGAAAAGGTTGAAGATGGCAAACGGGCACGATATGCAGAGCAATTGCGCAAAATGATAGGTGAGGAAATTTACCGTGCCTATATGGAAGATGCTAAGCAACATGCCACCATCAAATCACATTTGACCGATACTCCCGCTGCAAAACCCTAATCTAGCATAGGCATAAAGCGTTCATAAGGTGTATTCAAAGGCTGTTTTTTTAATTAAAACAGCCTTTGCCGTTACAGAATGCAAAAGTCTTGATTGCGCCCAGTGCAAAAAATGGTTATATTCGCCACATGCACTTCTCACGCCAAATCTCCCAGCTTCACTCCACCTTCAGCTTGCTTGCCGCGCTGCTGCTGCGTCGCGCAGACTAATTACACTTCCCTCGTATTATTAACGCATTTGCCCATTAGGGTTGAATTGCGCGTATCTGTATCTATTTAAAAAATTCAAACTGGAGTTTTAGCATGAACAATCAATTGATTATTTTTGACACCACGTTGCGTGATGGGGAACAAAGCCCAGGTGCAGCGATGACCCGCGACACTAAAATTCGCATTGCGCGCCAATTGGAAAAGTTGGGCGTAAACGTGATTGAAGCAGGTTTTGCCGCCGCAAGTCCTGGCGATTTTGCGGCTGTAAAGGCTGTGGCTGAAACCATTAAAGATGCGACGGTGTGTTCCTTGGCACGTGCCAGCGAAAACGATGTGCGTCGTGCGGGCGAGGCAATTACCCCAGCTAAATCAGGACGTATTCATACTTTTATCGCCACCAGTTCCATACACATGCAGCACAAATTGCGCATGTCGCCCGATCAAGTGGTAGAGCGTGCGGTGCAAGCGGTGAAATGGGCGTTGGAATATACCGATGATGTCGAATTCTCCGCAGAAGATGCGGTGCGTTCTGACATGGATTTCTTGGTGCGGATTTTTGACGAAGTCATTAAAGCAGGGGCAACCACCTTGAATGTGCCTGATACCGTCGGCTATTCCATTCCCGCTGCTTGGGGAGAACGCATGCGGGATTTGATCGTTCGTGTACCAAATTCTGACAAAGTCATTTGGTCCACGCATTGCCATAACGATTTGGGTTTGGCGGTGGCGAACTCCTTGTCGGCCGTGATGAATGGCGCACGCCAAGTCGAGTGCACCATCAATGGCTTGGGCGAGCGTGCGGGCAATGCGTCCTTGGAAGAAGTGGTGATGGCGATTAAAACGCGCCGCGATGTGTTCAATTTGGACACCCGTATCGACACCACCCAAATCGTACCGACTTCTAAATTGGTGTCCAGCATGACGGGCTACCCCGTGCAACCCAATAAGGCCATTGTCGGCGCGAACGCCTTTGCGCACGAATCGGGCATCCATCAAGATGGCGTATTGAAACATCGTGAAACCTACGAAATCATGCGCGCCGAAGATGTGGGCTGGAATGCCAATAAATTGACCTTGGGCAAATTATCGGGACGCAATGCCTTGCGCTCGCGCTTCACCGCCTTGAATATCGAGTTCCCCAGCGATGAAGCCTTTAACGTGGTTTTCCAACGCTTCAAAGAGCTTGCTGATCGTAAATCAGATATTTTTGACGAAGACTTGCAAGCTTTAGTCAGTGATGAAGCGATTGCACAGGTCAAGGAACATTACCGCTTGGTCTCCTTGCGTGCCCATTCTGAAACAGGCATTTTGCCCGTGGCAAGCGTAATCATCTTCATTGGTGATGTGGAATGCCAAGCCGAAAGTCAAGGTGGTGGCCCAGTAGATGCGGCCTTTAAAGCTATCGAAAGCATCGTACAAAGTGGCACGGAATTGCAACTTTACTCGGTCAATAACATCACCAGCGGCACCGATGCGCAAGGTGAAGTGACGGTGCGCTTGTCCAAAAATGGCCGTATTGTAAATGGGCAAGGTGCAGACACGGATATTGTAACCGCCTCGGTCAAAGCCTATCTTAATGGCTTGAACCGCTTGCACAGCAAGGATAAACGGGCACATCCACAGGTGTAATGGGGCGTTATCAGCGAATCGATTGATTTAAAACTGATGACGCAAGTGATCGGTTTTAATGGCGCGCTTCGCTGATATCACCTAATTCATCAATCATTTTAGTGAGTTAATTTGAGTAAACTGGTCAGTCTAGTTTAGAATGCGCTTCCTACGTTTTTGGGTAATCTCTCCTTGTCTTCATCTTCCTTGGTCGAAATTCGAGACCTTAATTTTGCCTACGACAAACGTGCCATCCTGAAAGGCATCAATATGACGTTTCCGAAAGGAAAGTTAATTGCCATTATGGGGTTGAGCGGTTGTGGGAAAACGACATTGTTGCGCCACATCGGCGGCGCGCTCACGCCCACCAAAGGCTACGTCAAAGTTGATGGGCAAATCATACATGAGTTAGATCAGGCTGGTTTGTATGCGATGCGGCGCAAAATGGGGATGTTGTTCCAGTTTGGCGCGTTGTTTACCGATATGTCAGTGTATGACAATGTGGCGTTCCAAATGCGCGAACATACCGATTTGCCTGAAGAGTTGATTCACGACTTGGTATTGATGAAGCTGCACGCAGTAGGTCTGCGCGGCACGCATAACTTGATGCCATCGGAATTGTCAGGTGGGATGGCGCGGCGGGTGGCGTTGGCGCGCACGGTCGCACTTGATCCCATGTTGATTATGTACGATGAGCCTTTTGCTGGGTTAGATCCGATTTCATTGACGGTAGTGGGTGACTTGATTCGCCGCTTGAACGATGCCTTGGGCGCAACCTCGGTGGTGGTTACACACGATGTACAAGAGTCCTTGAAAATCGTGGACTACGTTTACTTTATGGCGAACGGGGTCATCGTGGAAGAAGGTACGCCAGACGAAATCCGCAACTCCCAAAAAGATTGGGTGCGCCAATTTGTGCATGGCGAAATCGAAGGACCTGTGCCGTTCCATTACCCTGGCGGGGATTACCGTCAGGATTTGAATTTAAAGGTGAAATCTTAATGGCTATCGTGAGTGCCCTACGCGGGATTGGTCGCCGCACGGTCGATACGGTGTGGCGCATCGGGCTGGCGACCCGATTTTTTGGCTTGATTTTGTTTCATTCAGGCAATAGCTTCCGTCGTTTCCATTTGATTATCAAAGAGTTATTTTCCACGGGCGTAATGTCTCTCATCATCATTGTGGTGGCAGGATTGTTCGTCGGCATGGTGTTGGGCTTGCAAGGCTATGAAACGCTGAAACGCTACGGATCAGAATCCGCGCTGGGCGTGATGGTGGCATTGGGACTGGTACGCGAATTAGGCCCAGTGGTCGCCGCGCTGTTGTTTGCCAGCCGTGCGGGCTCGGCGATGACAGCAGAAATTGGGCTGATGAAGGCCACGGAGCAAGTGTCTGCGATGGAAATGATGGCAGTCAACCCAATAGCCCGCATCGTTGCGCCGCGTTTTTGGGCGGGGGTCATTTCCATGCCGTTATTAGCGGCGTTGTTTAGCGCGATGGGTGTGTTTGGCGGCTATTTTGTTGGCGTGGTGCAAATTGGTGTGGACGAAGGTTCATTCTGGTCACAAATGCAAGCTGCTGTTGATTTTAAGCACGACGTGATGAACGGCGTATTGAAGAGTTTTGTATTTGGGACGGTGGTTACCATCATCGCCTTATTTGAAGGATATGATGCGCCGCCCACCGCAGAGGGTGTTTCAGGCGCAACCACCCGTACCGTTGTCACATCGTCTTTGGCGATTTTGATGCTCGATTTTATTTTGACCGCAATGATGTTTGGAGGAAGTTAAACAATGGAACGTACTACACTCGATTTATGGGTAGGCATATTTGTCGTGGCAGGTATTGCCGCGCTGGTCATGCTGGCGATGAAGGTCGGCAATCTCAGCACGTACAACGTATCGGAAACTTATCAAGTTCACGCTTATTTCGACAATATTGGTGGGCTGAAGCCGAAAGCTTCTATCAAAAGCGCGGGCGTATTGGTGGGGCGCGTCACCGAAATCACTTTAGATAGTACAACTTATAAAGCCAAAGTAACGATGAGCTTGGATAAACGCTATCAATTTCCTAAAGATACCTTTGCCAATATCAATACCGCAGGGCTATTGGGTGAACAATACATAGGCTTGAACCCTGGTGGCGATACCGAAAACTTGGCACCGAATGGTGAAATCAAAAGAACTCAGTCAGCGATGGTATTGGAAGACTTGATCGGGAAATTTATCTATAGTAAGGCTGAAGAACCAGCAAAGTAGTTAATTATTAAGGAGTAATAACATGAAACAATGGATTAAAATTTTGGTAAGTTTAATGTGCTGGGTTGGCATCGCCCATGCAGACATTATGGCACCCGACGAGCTGATTAAAAGCACTAGCGACGAAGTGATTGCTATCATCAAGCAAGATAAAGATATTCAATCAGGCAACCAACAAAAGATCGTGGCCTTGGTCGATGAGAAGTTGTTGCCACATTTTAACTTCCAACGTATGACACAATTGGCAGTGGGCAAGGCATGGCGCACTGCCACACCTGAGCAAAAGCAAACACTTATCACTGAGTTTCATAACTTATTGGTTCGCACCTATGCTAAAGCGTTTAGCTCCTATCGTGACCAAAGCGTGGATGTTAAACCGCTTAGAATGTCTGATGCAGATGACGAAGTTACGGTTAAAACCAATATCATCAAACCCAATGGATCGGCACTTTCAGTTAATTATGAAATGCAGAAAACCAAAGATGGTTGGAAAGTTTTTGATTTGTATATTGAAGGTGCAGGATTAGTCCCTACGTATCGCAATAGTTTTTCCACTGAAATTGAAAAAGGTGGGCTGGACGGACTGATTAAAGTGCTAAAAGAGAAAAATTCCTCTGCAACTAAGGGCAACTCAAAATGATGGCGCAGGAAGGGGAACGCTTTGTCATGAGCGGTTCACTGAATATGGAGACCGTTCCAGCCTTGTTTAATCAAGGATTGGAGCAGTTGTCGCAAGGCAATCTAACAGTCGACTTTTCCAAAGCCGAAACGATTGATTCAGCTACTGTCAGTATGTTGCTTGGTTGGGTTCGTGCTGCACAATCCAAACAACGTCAATTAAGCGTGCATGGTTTACCTGAAAATTTGATTAGTCTCGCGACCTTGTACGGCGTGGCGGATTTATTGCCCACCCACTAACCACGTGTTCGAATTCTCGTCGTCTCTTAACCTTTCGTTTATTAACACTATTACTTGTCAATATTATGGTCACCCCTGAAAGCATCCAACTCAATATCGTACAAGGCATGACAACCACTCATTTGACGGTTGTTGGCGATGGCCAGCATTTTGAGGCCGTGGTGGTCAGTGACGCATTTGAAGGAAAAAGTCGCATCCAGCGTCATCAATTGGTGTTTCAAACCTTGGGTGACCGTATGCGCGACGAAATTCATGCCTTGTCCATCAAGACCTTCACACCGCAAGAATGGGCAAATCGCCCCAAGCAACTTTGATTAAAATAGTCTAAACATGCAAAAACTTGCTATCCAAGGTGGCACGCCACTCCACGGCGAAGTCCGAATTTCAGGTGCGAAAAATGCCGCACTGCCGATTATGTGCGCCAGCTTATTGACCGCAGACGACTTCCTGCTGACTAACTTGCCCGATATGCACGATGTCGCCACCATGGCGAAATTGTTGCAATACATTGGCGTGCGGATCAGCAGCGACGCGCAATCGACACACTTCAATGGTGCGAATCTCGACAAACTTGAAGCCCCTTACGACATGGTGAAAACCATGCGTGCGGCAATTTTGGTATTGGGCCCGCTGGTTGCCCGTTTTGGCGAAGCGCGAGTGTCGCTACCTGGCGGTTGCGCCATTGGCTCACGCCCTGTGGATTTGCACATCAAAGGCTTGCAAGCCATGGGCGCGGAAATTCACATTGAACACGGCTACATCCACGCCACCGCTAAACGCCTCAAAGGGGCGCGTATTTGCTTCGATTTGGTCAGTGTCACAGGCACGGAAAATCTGATGATGGCGGCGACCTTGGCGGATGGCATCACTATTTTGGAAAACGCCGCACGTGAGCCTGAAGTGGTGGATTTAGCCAATTGCTTAATTGCCATGGGCGCGAAAATCACAGGTGCGGGCAGCGACATTATTCACATTGTAGGCGTGGAAAAGTTGCATGGTGCGGCGCACGATGTCATGCCAGATCGTATCGAAAGTGGCACGTTTTTAGTCGCAGCAGCCGCAGCGGGTGGCAACATCACGCTGACCCACAGCCGCGCCGATAGCTTTGACAACGTGTTGGACAAACTGCGCGAAGCGGGCGCAATCGTCAACGTGTCAGGCGACAGAATCAATTTGGTCATGAACCAACGCCCGAAAGCAATCAACGTCCGCACCGCGCCCTACCCTGCGTTTCCTACCGACATGCAGGCGCAGTTCATGGCGATGAACACCATTGCGCAAGGCAGTTCTATCGTGATCGAAACCATCTTTGAGAATCGCTTTATGCACGTGCAAGAGTTGCGTCGCCTAGGTGCGCAAATTGACGTAGAAGGCAACACTGCAGTCATTACAGGCTGCGGCCACCTCGAAGGTGCGACCGTCATGGCAACCGACTTACGCGCCTCCGCTTCGCTGGTGATTGCGGGCTTGGTTGCCCAAGGCGAAACGATCATCGACCGCATCTATCATCTGGATCGAGGCTATGAACAGCTAGAAGCCAAACTGTCCGCGCTGGGCGCGCAGATTCGTCGAATTCGGTGAAACGTGAAAGGTGAAGTGTGAAACGTGAGGGTGTGAGGAAAGCAAAGTGCAGTTGCATAGCAACAGAGCCTTGTTCCACTTTTCACCGCAACCCCTTCACCTAAGCGCATCACCTTTCACCTGAGCCGCAAAGCGGCGAGTCACTTTTCACATTTCACGTCTCACCACAAAAAACCATGATTACCATCGCTTTATCCAAAGGTCGTATTTTTGAAGAAACTATGCCGCTGCTGAATGCCGCAGGCATCCAAGCACTGGAAGATCCTGAATCCTCCCGCAAGTTGATTCTGCCCACCAACCGCGCTGACGTGCAGCTGATTATCGTGCGTGCGTCCGACGTGCCGACTTATGTGCAATATGGCGCGGCAGACATCGGCGTGGCGGGCAAGGATGTGCTGAACGAACACGGCGGCACGGGCTTGTATCAACCGCTGGATTTGAACATCGCCAAGTGCCGCATGATGGTCGCGGTGCGCAATGATTTCGATTACGAAGCCGCCGTTAAGCAAGGTGCACGTCTGCGCATTGCCACCAAATATGTGCAAACTGCGCGCGCCCACTTTGCCGCCAAAGGCGTACACGTCGATTTGATTAAACTTTATGGTTCTATGGAACTTGCCCCACTGGTTGGGTTGTCTGATGCCATTGTGGACTTGGTCAGCAGCGGCAATACGCTTAAAGCCAACAATCTCCGCGCAGTGGAGCATATTTCAGATGTCTCCTCGCGATTGGTGGTCAACCAAGCCGCGCTGAAACTCAAACGCAACTTAATCCAGCCTATGCTGGATGCGTTTGCACTAGCCATTGTGAAATAAATCCCCTAGTCTTTTCGCTCCCCTCGCCCACTTGGGGGGGAGGGAAGCTTCAAAAATTCAATCGATTCAATCTATTCGCCGTTCGACCCGCTCAGGGAAAACGGACACTCAAAGGAGCTCATGATGCAAATTCGCCGCCTTTCCACCTGTGATGCCGATTTCGATAGCCAACTAACCCATGTGTTGGCGTTTGAAGAATCGGCCGACGATCAACTTGAAGCCACCGTTGCAGCGATTTTAAAAGACGTGCGCCAGCGTGGTGATGCCGCTGTGTTGGAATATACCGCCCGCTTTGACCGTTTGCCCTTGGCAAATGCCGCTGCGATGGAATTGCCGAAGGAAGAGTTGCGCGTGGCATTTGAAACCTTGCCCACCGAACAACGCGCCGCACTCGAAGCCGCCGCGCAACGTGTGACGAGTTATCACCAAAAACAAGTGCAATCCTCGTGGAGCTACACCGACGAAGACGGCACGATGTTGGGCCAACAAGTGACACCCTTGGATCGCGTCGGGCTGTACGTCCCAGGGGGCAAAGCAGCCTATCCTTCGTCAGTGTTGATGAACGCCTTGCCCGCCAAAGTCGCGGGCGTGGCGGAACTTATCATGGTCGTGCCCACACCCGACGGCATCAAAAACCAATTGGTGTTAGCGGCAGCGTATTTGTCAGGCGTGGATCGCGTGTTCACCATCGGCGGCGCGCAAGCCGTGGCAGCCTTGGCTTACGGCACGGCAACTATCCCCAAAGTCGATAAAATCGTCGGCCCTGGCAACGCCTATGTCGCCTCCGCCAAACGCCGCGTGTTCGGCACGTGCGGCATCGACATGGTGGCAGGACCGTCCGAAATTTTGGTAATTTGCGACGGGCAAACCAATCCCGATTGGATTGCGATGGATTTGTTTTCCCAAGCTGAACACGACGAACTCGCCCAAGCCATTTTGATTTCGCCCGATGCTGCATTCCTCGAAGCCGTCGCCGCCAGTGCCAACCGTTTGTTGGAACAAATGCCGCGCAAAGCCATTATCCAAACCGCGCTGGAAAATCGCGGTGCACTGATCCACGTCGTCGACTTGGACGAAGCCTGCCGCATCAGCAACCGCATCGCCCCCGAACATTTGGAACTCTCCGTCGAAGCCCCGCAAGACTATTTGCCCAAACTCAAACACGCAGGCGCGATTTTCATGGGACGCTACACCTCGGAATCCTTGGGCGATTACTGCGCAGGCCCCAATCACGTCCTGCCCACCTCAGGCACCGCGCGCTTCTCTTCCCCGCTGGGCGTGTATGACTTCCAAAAACGCAGCAGCTTGATCCGAGTTTCCCCCAAAGGTGCGCAGAAACTAGGCGACATTGCCGCGACCTTGGCGTTTGGTGAAGGGTTGCAGGCACACGCGCAATCGGCGTTGTATCGGAAGGGGTAAAACTTCCATGACTCAAGCCTTTGAAAAGCTTCTGACTAACTTGGATCACCAAAACTTAGTCGTTATGCCGATCAGTAGGCTTGTTTTCCAAGAGCCGTTTTCTATTGGATCATATTATTTCTTTCCTTCTGAGAGTGATATTTGTGATTTTCTACCACATATGCAGAACAAAAAGTCTGGTGACCTTAGAGAGTTTGCTTCGCTCTTCACGGGGTTCGATGTCGATATTTTGAGGTCAAATGCAGTTGTAGTTTTTACAGCCGAGATTGATTGGGACAAGTTTCTTGGTCTAGGAAATCACAATGACGATATTTCCCTTTTGAAAAGACTCTCGTATCAAGCTGAAAGAGCTTTGGATATGATTCGATTCCTAGGGAAACGCTGATTTATTCATCCGCCTTAAGACTTGGTAAAATGAGAGTTCGACAAATAGGAGGAAGCGATGCAAACGAGTTTTTCAGAACTGGAGTATGCGGCCAAGAAACGGCAAACA
>JAQTYN010000097.1 GCA_028688275.1 Gallionella sp.
CCTGCTCGCAGGACTCTGGGTTTTCCTCTCTATGCTCGAAATCATGCAAAACTACGACCCAAACGAGTTGGAGGAACTGAAAACATCCGCCATGAAATTCTTCGGCGGACTTGTGTAGATACTTATGGTCTTAGGGGGACGCTGAATAAATCCGTTCGCCCTGAGCCGTGAGCCCGTCGAATGGTCGAAGGACAATCGGATTTAATTCTTTGATTTCATTAAATCTTCCATTCATGGTTCGACAAGCTCACCACGAGCGGAAGATTTAATCAGTGCCTCCTTAGCTTAGACGAGACATTATTTCTCAGACTCTCCCTGTGGAATTAGGCAACACCGCTTCCCATTGCGCACAAAGTTCACGCAATTGTGTCGCGTTGTGTTGGGAAATTTGCACAAAGTCAGCTGACACGGCGGGATGATGGGCGACAGCTTGCCAGTATTGCTGCGCCGCCCTCACCACCACCAGCAATGTGGGATCGGTGGGATAGCTTTGGTAAGCAGGCAACTCACCCTGAGCACGCGGTGCGAAAACCATCCGCGCACGCAATATTTTTAGATCGTTTGCAACAAATCACTCATGGTTATTTTTAATAGATACTGAATAGATTATGAATAGATTTTTTAGTATTTATCCCAATAAATTCAATCTATTTATTCAATATTACTGTAATTTATGAATAGATTTATTAGCCGCAAAAACAGCAGTTCTCACTCGTCCATCACGCATAAGCATGGCAAGGTAGCGCGTGTTCGATACAATAGCGTCCCTGTTCCATCTCACTCTGGAGGTAAATATGTATCAACGTATTCTGGTTCCCATGGATGGGAGCAACACGGCTCAACTGGCTTTACAAGAAGCGGTCAAGTTAGCGCAGTGTTTATCTGCGCAATTACGCATCTTGTACGTCGTGGACGAATTGAATTACATAGATCCAGATAGTTATGTGAATATCGTCGAATTGCGCAACATTCACCAACAAGCGGGCGAGCGCGTACTGGCAGCGGGTTATGATTTAGCCCAACAAGCGGGCGTGTCCGTAGAAACCCATTTGTTAGAAACCTTAATCGACAGCGTAGAAAACACCATTGATGCCGAAGCCGTGCGCTGGGAGGCTGACTTGATGGTGCTGGGTACACATGGACGTTCGGGCTTGAATCGCTTGCTGTTTGGCAGCGTCGCAGAAAGTGTCGTGCGCCATTCACCCGTTCCCGTGCTGTTGGTGCGTAGCAAAGATGAAACACAACATAGTTAACATGGCGACTTTAGTCGGTCTGTCACGATAGGATTTATGATTCAAGTTTTAATTATAGACAGCAATCCCTATACCCGCACTTTGCTGGTAGAACGTCTGACGAGCATGGCACACTGCGTGGTGCAAGCGTACGAAAGCAGTACGCAGCTTAAGGTGTCCGCATTGCCCACCGCACACACGGTCGTGGTGCTCAATCATCACACACGCAATGATTCGCCCGCTGAGTTTTTAACCCAATTGAAAGCACACTCACCCCAGTACTACATCGTGGTGATTACCAGCCCAGGTGTACAAAAAAGAAGCATGGTTGCGTTGCGTGAGGCGGAAAAAATTGATTCTATTTTTGAGAAGCCGATTGATTTGGAAGTGTTGGCGCAGCGCATCGACAAACAAGTCGAAAGTTTCCGTGAAATCCAGCAGCTGACCACCGACCATCTCAATCTACTGCGCTTTTTACCCACGGGCGCGCTGCGCCGCATCTTTTTGGATTTAACCCCAGGACAAGCGGAAGTGTTTGATATGGTGGTGATGTTTACCGACATACGCAATTCTTCGCGCTGGATTATGGAAACCTCCGCTCGCGATTACTTTGCCAAGCTCCATACCCTGCTGGGTGAACAAGCACGTTTGATTCGACTGTATGACGGCATGGTGATTAAAACCACAGGCGATGGTTTATTGGCGGTGTTTGCGGGCTCGGCGCGCTGCCATTTAGCCCTCAAATGCGCCCTTGCGATTCAACGTGCCGCACAAAGCGAAACCTTGCCCGTCGGCGTGGGTATCACGGATGGTTTGATGTTGGCGGGCATCTTAGGCACACAAGATCATCTGCATATTGATGTCATCGGCGTTCAAGTCCATTTGGCGGCACGTTTATGCAACAAGGCGCAAGCGGGGGAAATTCTCGCGGCACAAAGCGTGATTGAAAAAGGGCATATTCGCTTTGCGAATGCGCCACTTGCTGAAGCTATTTCCGTGCGGGGTTTTGACACCCCCGTGAACTGCACCCGCATCCCCCCTCAATTTTAGGAGCTATTTTGAAAACTGACTTTACCGACGAACAACTCAGCCACATCATCGACCAATCGTTAATTTATCAATGCGCCTGCCCTGCCCAAGTCGCCAAACATATCATCGGGCTGCGCGATTTACATGAATACCAACAAAACTGCATCAACCAATCCGACACCGACATCGCCGTGCATCAACGCATCGCCGCAGATGCTGCACGCGCCCATCAAGCACTCGAAGAATGCTTACACGCGGTACTGCAATTGGAGCAATGGGACTTAACCACCCTCACCATGCCCAATAATCTGCAAAAAATACCTCGCGTGATTTAATCAGAAGGCTTCAAATCGACACTTTCTCAACTAATCCATGAGTTTTTTTGCCAGTTGCGCTAAAATCGCGGCACTTTTAAAACAGGAAGTCGAGACTCATCGTGGCATTGATCGTACAGAAATACGGCGGAACTTCCGTCGCTAATCCAGAGCGGATTAAAAACGTAGCGCGGCGCGTGGCAAAGTTCCACGCAAAAGGTCATCAAGTGGTCGTGGTTTTGTCCGCCATGAGCGGCGAAACTAACCGTCTAATTGGCTTGGCAAAAGAAATGCAAGCCCATCCAGACCCGCGTGAGTTGGATGTCATTATCTCCACTGGCGAACAAGTGACCATAGGCTTGTTGGCGATGGCACTCAAAGAATTGGGATTAAAAGCCAAGAGCTACACAGGTGGACAAGTACGCATCCTGACTGACAATGCCTTTACCAAGGCGCGTATTGTGTCAATTGACGAAGAAAGCATACGCCAAGATTTAGCGAATGATTGCATTGTAGTCGTCGCTGGCTTTCAAGGCATGGACGCGGAAGGTAATATCACCACACTGGGGCGGGGCGGCTCGGATACCACGGGCGTGGCAATTGCCGCTGCTTTGCGTGCCGACGAATGCCAAATCTACACCGATGTCGATGGGGTTTATACCACCGATCCTCGCGTCGTTTCGGATGCGCGCCGCTTAAAAACCATCACCTTTGAAGAGATGTTGGAAATGGCGAGTTTGGGATCCAAAGTCCTGCAAATCCGCTCGGTCGAATTCGCGGGCAAATACAAAGTCAAGCTGCGCGTGCTGTCTAGCTTTGAAGAGGATGGCGAAGGCACACTGATTACTTTTGAGGAAAATGACAAAATGGAACAAGCCATTATCTCTGGCATCGCGTTTAACCGCGACGAAGCAAAAATCACCGTGATCGGTGCCCCCGACAAACCTGGCATCGCTTACCAAATTTTAGGACCTGTCAGCGATGCCAATATCGACGTGGACATGATTATCCAAAACGTCGGCATTGACGGCACCACCGATTTTTCGTTCACCGTACACCGCAATGAATTCACCAAAGCGATGGGCATCCTGAACGACCAAGTACAACCCAACATCGGTGCACGCCAAGTGGTCGGCGACAACCGCGCTGCCAAGGTGTCGGTGGTCGGGGTTGGGATGCGCTCCCACGTCGGCATCGCCAGCAAAATGTTCCGCACCTTGGCGGATGAAGGCATCAACATTCAGATGATCTCCACCTCCGAAATCAAAATTTCAGTGGTGATAGACGAGAAGTATTTGGAACTGGCGGTACGCGTGCTGCACAAAGCCTTCGACTTGGATCAAGAATAATTCTAAGCAGTTTTTCCCGAAAGGCGTTATGCTGCGCGCCTTTCCAAACGCGCTCGTAGCTCAGCTGGATAGAGTATTGGTTTCCGAAGCCAAGGGTCGTGGGTTCGACTCCCGCCGAGCGCACCAAAATTAGCCTAAAACGGGTACTAGAAATTAGTACCCGTTTTTGTTTTGTGCATGAGATTTGCACGAAATTAAGCTATCGCTATTCACCCAGAATGATTTTTATGCGTCCTTGAAACCAATGCTACTAACGACAGCTGGTCAGGTCTGCATCTATGCAGAGCTTCATTGATCTTTGGATGGGCGGACAAGAACGCCAGCCGTCTTTGTCGATGACGTAGCGATCAACGAAAGCCTGCGATGAGACGAAGCCGCGAGTAAAGGCAACATTCAGTTTACCGGGATAAGTTTCGCGGGCGAGGGCAATGCCTGCTTCCTGAGCTTCGCCGTAACTGAGCTCGCCCGAGATGCTCATGAACACAGGTGTAACCCAGTATATGAATTGACCTTCCTTTTCGGCGTTCACGGGAAAGTGAACCCAACGAAACTTTTGAATGGGTGACAGGCGGCTGGAGGTGCGCACCTTGTTCACACTCCCGTCGGGATTCGGGAAGTTGATGCGATTCTTGATCGTCCAGAAACGGTCGCCGTCAGGTTCTTTGTATTCGAGGGCAAAACCAACAAAATCGCGTGGCGGGTTGGCAGCCTTCCAGTTCATGGCGAGGAGAGTCATGCCATCGCCGCGATGAAGCCTCAAGGTGAAGGGGGCATCTGCGTTCCTGGCGATAATTTGGAATTCATCGGGCATGTTTGGCTCCTTTCGAAACGATTGGCGATGGCCCTAATCCGCGTAGCCATCGCGTCAACGGTTGGACAATTCCTTGGCTATTCGTTTGGGGCGAAAGTAATTCGAACGCAGGTCTTTGATGGGGTACAGTTCGCCGCCGATTTTGACTACGGCTTGCCTTTCTGCACCACGCGATGCCGAATAGAAACCGGCTGAATCAATCGATAGGAATTCATTTCCTTTCAATAATGGCCCGTCGCTTACATCAGCACGTGGTGGATCGTAGAAGGTAACAAGCGTGCGGCTATCCGCTATGCTTACTAAATGGATAGAGCGATCGTGACTGGCTGTAAGTATATATTTTCCGTCTGGAAGCGGAGCTACGGATGTAGCATTCAGATCATGAACTTCAAACTTTTGCACAACTAGGCCACTCTTGATGTCTACAAGTAACACTCTCCCATTTGCGTTACTAACAATTATTTTGTCGTTATCAATAAAACGCACTGAAGTAGGACTAAACAAACCATCTTTAAGAGTTGCCTTTAATGTACCTCCGTTACTTACATCCCAAATGCTTATCCCATTCGTATTAGGTCTATAGTGGACCCCGAATTTCAGACAGTGAATTAAGATGGTAGCCTGCAGTAAAAGAGGAGCAGGTGATGAGTGAAAGCCGACGTAAAAACTTCACGGGCGAGTTCAAGGCGAAAGTGGCACTTGA
>JAQTYN010000098.1 GCA_028688275.1 Gallionella sp.
CCTCAAGTGCCACTTTCGCCTTGAACTCGCCCGTGAATTTTTACGTCGGCTTTCACTCATCACCTGCTCCTCTTTTACTGCAGGCTACCATCTTAATTCACTGTCTGAAATTCGGGGTCCACTATACCCACAAGTGGGCGAGGGGAGTCAGTGCATTATGCTAACTTCTTCAGCAACTCCGCTTTTTTAGCTTCAAATTCCTCGCTGCTGAGTATGCCTTTGGTCATCAATCCATGCAGCTTTTCCAGCGTTGCCATGACTTCATCGACATTGACGGGGGCGGTAGCAGCGGCGGGGGCAAACGTTTGCCCCATGGTTTGCGCCACTTGTTGCCCCACGCCAAATCCCACGCCCATGCCCGCCCCCAGTCCTGCCAAACCGCCTTCGTTTTGTGCGGCAAGGGGAATCGCGGTGGCGACTTGGAATTGGGTGTAGCTTTGCATCCCGCCCATGATATTCACGCCAATGCGGTCATCCAGCATTTTTTGCAGCTCTTCGGGCAACGAGATGTTTTCCACCATCAGCGTTTCTAACTTCAAGCCCAAGTTGCTAAAGGTCGCGTCCAACTTGGTTCTCAGCGCACGCGCCAATTCCTCTTGGTTGCCCGCCATGTCGATAAACGGAATGCCTGATTCGCCAAACAAATCCGCCATGCCCGCCACGATGGTGTTGCGCAATTGTCCTTCTAGTTCTTCGCTGCGATAGCTTTCTCGCGTGCCAGACACTTGTTGATAAAACAATTTGGGATCAACGATGCGATAGGAATAAATCCCAAAAGCGCGCAGCCGCACCATGCCAAAATCCTTATCGCGCACGGTAATGGGATTCGCCGTGCCCCATTTGCGATCCAGTTGAATGCGGGTGCTGTAGAAGTAAACATCTGATTTGAAAGGAGACTGAAATAATTTATCCCAGTTCTTTAGATAGGTCAGGACGGGCAAGGTTTGGGTATTCAGCGTGTAAAGCCCTGCGCCAAACACATCCGCAACTTGCCCTTCATTGACAAACAACGCCATCTGCGAATCGCGCACGGTGAGCTGCGCACCGTTCTGGATTTCAAAATCCTGCATGGGGAAACGCGATGCCAACACGCCATCGCCGTCTTCCGTCCAGTGAATAACGTCGATAAACTGTTTCTTAATAAAATCCATCAGTGCCATCACGCGCTCCCAGAGAGTTGTTTGAGATTGCGCATGGTATCACCACTGTTCGTGCGAGACAAAAGCCACTTGACGTTTATCCTACTCGCCCCGAAGATGACCGCCCATTGCAATACCGAAGGAGAATGAAATGTTGGATATGACCACGCGGGCATTGAATGCCGAAAACGCGCTGAAGCAATTTGAATTAAGCAAGATGAAGTGGATTGCAGCGGGACTGCTGGGATTGGCGACGGTGCTGTATATATTAGGCAAAGTGTTGGCATGGAGTTATTTGGTGGCATTTGCCGAAGCGGCGATGATAGGTGCGCTGGCGGATTGGTTTGCGGTCGTGGCTTTGTTTCGCCATCCGCTAGGCTTGCCAATTCCGCACACCGCGATTATTCCCAAGAATAAACAAAGCATTGCCGATGGGCTGGCGGATTTTATTGTCACGCAATTCTTAAGCGAGACCATTATTCGGCAACGGCTACAAAGCTACGATGCCGCGCAACATCTGGCGCAATGGTTGGCGGAAGGCGATCATCATCAGCAAGTGTCCCGTCAGCTCAGCCGCGCCGTGGGCTATGGCGTGCAAGCGTTGGACGATCAGCGCATCCACGCCACGTTGGTGACGGCAGTGCGCAATAAACTGCAAGCGGTCGATTTATCAGGTCTGATGGTGAGTGGGCTGGCGTTGGTGACGGCGAATAACAGCCATCACAAAATTCTGCACGGGGGGTTGAACCGTTTAGCGGATTATTTGGATCATCCAGACAACAGTGAAAAGATCACCACCTTTATCAAAGGCTGGAGCGATAACGCCTTTGTGCAAAGCATGATAGAACCCTTCGCCCCCAAGATACGCGAGTCCGTGTCCAAAAAATTGCGTGAAGCGGCGGAGGATGAAAGCAACGCGCTATATGTCGAATTCAACGCACAAGTGCAACACTATCTCGCCCGCTTACAGAGCGATGAGACCTTGCGCGCACGCTTAGATGAGCAGAAAAATGCGTGGTTGAATCATGCAGAATTCGGGCGGCAAATCGAGTCGCTGTGGGATGATTTGCGTCATTGGGTGGTACTAGATTTGACCCATCCTGACTCGTTGATTCAATCCAAAATGACCCATTTGGTGACGGCACTGGAATCCAATCTGGTCAACCATGAGGAGCTGCGCGCTTGGCTCAATGACCAAATTCAAACCGCCTTGATTCAAACCGTCCACACGCAAAAACACCGCATCGGCGACTGGGTAAAAGAAGAAATCACCCAGTGGGATGACCGCTATATGGTCAACCGTTTGGAATTATATCTAGGCAAAGACCTGCAATTTATCCGCATCAACGGCACCTTGGTCGGCGGGCTATTTGGTGTGCTGATTTATGGGGTCACAAAATGGCTGACGTAAGCGCGACCACCTGAAGAATGCAACTCACCCCCTGATTTCGTCATTTCGTCGCAGCGCGCTTGGGGGTGGACGGGCGGGTGGTTATAGTGCGTCCATGTTTGTTTTCGGTGTGATGCGATGAAAAAATATGCTTGGTTGTTGGGTTTTTTGTACGCGCCGTACAGCGTGGCGGGAGAGGTTCAGTTGCAAATCGACGGTTGTGTGGCTGGACAAACGGTGCGGGTGGGGCTGTATACGCCGACGCAGGATTTTCCGAAACTCGGTGAGTTACAACGACAAGATGTGGTCGCTACGGCTGAAACCATCCACGTAAAATTTGCCGATGTCGCCGCTGGCCGCTATGCCGTGGCAGCGTATTTGGACGGCAACAACAACCAAAAACTCGATCGAAATTGGCTGGGTGCGCCCAGCGAACCTTACGGTTTTTCCAACCATGCCCGCAACACATTCAGCGCGCCGAGTTTTGAACAGGCGGCTTTTGCGGTGGGTGCTACGCCGATGCTGCAAAGCATTCATCTTCATTAGGGAGTCCGATATGGCTTTATTACAACTACGCGAGGTGCGCCGACGGTTTATGTTGGGCGAAACGGCGATTGACGCGCTGGATGGGGTGTCGTTGGACATTCATGCGGGGGAGTTTTTAGCGGTTTGGGGGCCGTCGGGTAGCGGGAAATCAACCTTGATGAATTTGATCGGGCTGATTGACGCACCGACTTCTGGCGAGATTTATTTTGACGGGCAGGATATTTCGACCTTGGACGATGACGCGCTGACGGCGTTTCGCGGGCAAAAAATTGGCTTTGTGTTTCAAAGTTTTAACCTCGTGCCCGTGTTATCCGCGCTGGAAAATGTGATGCTGCCGCTGCAAATTCGCGGCGTGAGCGAGGCGGAGGCGCGTAGTCGGGCGACGATGGCATTGGCGGAAGTGGGTTTGGAAAAATTTGTCAGTTCTCGACCCGATAAATTGTCGGGCGGGCAGCGGCAGCGCGTGGCGATTGCGCGGGCGTTGGTGGTGTCGCCCAAGTTGGTGATTGCCGACGAACCGACTGCGAATTTGGATTCTGAAAACAGCCGTATCATTGTCGATTTAATGCGCGAGATGAACCGTGCCAAGGGTGTCACCTTCGTGTTCACCACCCACGATCCGCGTTTGTTGGAGCATGTGGATCGCAAAATTTTGCTGCGGGATGGGGCGATTGAGAGTGATGAGGAGGTGGGATGAAATCAAACCGTCATTCCGACGAAGGTCGGAATCCAGTCCGTTCAAAAAATCCCCGCGCAGCGGGACAAAAACCTGAAGTTGTCTGCTGCACAGCCCTTTATTTTTGGCTGGATTCCGACTTTCGTCGGAATGATGGACTTGGAAAGGAGCAAACAGCATGAACATTTATAAACTCGCTCTGCGCGGTTTGACGCGCAACCGCCGCCGCTCGCTGGTGACTTTGTTGGCAATCGCTTTGGGCTTTGCGGCGATTAGTTTGTTTGCGGGCTACACCCACAATGTGTATAGCGGCTTGGCGCGCCAGTCTATCCACGGCGAATTGTTGGGGCATTTGACCGTCAGCAAACGCGGCATGAGTACGGCGGGGAAACTTGACCCTGAACGCTATTTGCTGACGCAAGAAGATGTGCAAAAAATCAATGGCTTATTGAGCAATCAGCCGCATATCAAACTCATCGCGCCGCGCTTGGGTTTGTCGGGTTTAGCCAGCAACGGGCGCGCCAGCACGATTTTTATTGCCGAAGGGATTTCGCCGCAAGCGATGGAGGAATTGCAAAAAAACGTGCTGACCGAGCGCGAAATGCAAAGCCGTGGTTATCAGCAAATCATCAAAAAACTTGATCCGATGCGCCCCGAAGTCGTCACGTTAAGCAGCGGTTTGGTGGAGTTGCTGCACCTGAAGCTCGGCGGGCAAGCGGCGTTGTTGGTCAACACCTTGTCGGGGCAGGCGAACGCGTTGGACATCACCGTCGGCGGCAGTTTCAACACGGGTAGCGCGGGCAGCAACGACAAATTCGCCTTTGTGCCGTTGGCGTTGGCGCAGACGTTGTTGGACGCAGACGGGCGGGCGGATAGGCTGACGATTTTGTTGGACGATGCCGCGCAAACTGACGCGATGCGGGCGGCGTTGCAAGCGCAATTTCAACACGCGGGCTTGGATTTGGAAGTCAAAACGTGGCAAGAATTGTCGGGCTTTTATCGCCAAGTGCATGATATGTTTGACATGATTTTTGGTTTTATTTTCAGCATCGTGCTGACGGTGGTGGTGATGAGCGTGGCGAATTCCATGGGCATGACGGTCATCGAACGCACCCGCGAAATCGGCACGCTGCGCGCCATTGGCTTAAAACGCAGCGGCGTGGTGCGGCTGTTCACCACCGAATCGCTGCTATTGAGCGTGGTCGGCTGCGCGGTCGGGCTGCTCGTCACCTTCGCCGTGCGCTACGGCATCAACCTCGCCGACATCCACTACACCCCGCCCGACTCCGCCAGTGCCGTCCCGCTGCTGGTCGATTTAGACTACGGACGCACGCTGTTTACCTTGATTTTAATGCTGGTGGTCGGTACGTTCGCCGCGTGGTTACCCGCCAGACGGGCGGCACGGCAGCCGATTATGGATGCGCTGGGGCATGTGTAAAAGCAGTCGTTAGCGGTTAGTTGCTAGTCGTTGAGGCTGTAGAAAAACCCAAATTTCCCCAGAAAATCGCCCCGCGATCTGCCATAATTTCACTACGCGATAAAACAAAGGTGGAGGCGGCATGGCACGGTTCAAACCGATACACAAAGGC
>JAQTYN010000047.1 GCA_028688275.1 Gallionella sp.
TAGACAAGTTCAGTGCGACAGCAAAAACGCGTTTAGAAATAGAAACAAAAACACGGGGCAGCGCCGACCAGCTGCATGAAATAGGCGACCCTCTTAAACTAGACACATTATTGTCTTGACCGAGGGGGCCACTTTAGGTGACCTAAACATCGCTTTAACCGCCAATTCAGCGTGCTTAATGATTTCCAGGCTTCGCCCTGTATCCGCAGGCTCGCCGTCACACCCCGCCGAAACGAGTTCACTTTATTACGGACTGCCAGTTCGCTTCCAATTGCTCCCCACCCCACCTCACGGTGACGCAGTTACCTTCAGCTACGGAGCCATGGCTTACTCCGACACGGACTTCCACCGTGCTGTTTGCGCGCCTTCACAGGCGCACGGATACCGACCTGCGTCGGTATGACGATGACAAGGTTTTTGAATTGTGAATTGCTGGAAAAACTCTTGCTCTCAACGTGGAAAAACAGGAATCCTTAACTTTCCTGTCGCCACAAATACGCGCCTATCCCCACGCCCAGCGCGCTTAACACCAACACATAGTAAGCAGGAGCAAGGGGGCTAAGCGGGACGAGCAAACCGATCAACACGGGGGTCAGTCCACCGAAGACGGCGTAGGCGACGTTATAGGAAAACGATAAGCCTGAGAAGCGCACCACGGGTGGAAAAGCGAGTACGGCAGCACTGGGTATCACGCCGATGACCCCCACAAAAAAGCCACATAGCGCGTACCAACCGTAGATATTTTCGGGCGCGATCGTCATTTGTTGATACAGCAGCAGCGATGACGCGCCCAATGCCACGCAGCCTGCCATCATCACCCGCCCTGCGCCAAAGCGGTCCGCGAGCGCGCCGAACACCACGCAGCCTAAACTCAAAAACAGCGTGGCGATGCTATTGGCTTGCAGGGTCGTTGCCGCCGAAATGCCGTGCAGTTTTTGCAGCAACGTCGGGGTCATTAAGATCATCACCACAATTGCCGCTGACAACAGCCAAGTCATCAACATGGTTAAAATCACCGCAGGTCGATGGGCGCGAATCACCGTTTTCAAAGGCAGCTCATCCGCTAAAGTTTGGCGCGCCTGCATTTCTTTGAACACGGGCGTTTCGTGCAACCATTGGCGCAACCACACTGAAACCAGCCCAAAAACACCGCCGATGATAAAGGGCACGCGCCAACCTTCGCTCAATAGTTCAGCGGGCATATAGCTCTTGTTGATATAGGTGGCGACCAAAGAACCAAGCAAAATCCCGCCCGTCAGTCCCGCCGTTAAGGTGCCGCATGCAAATCCGACATGCCGCGCAGGCACATGTTCCGCCACAAATACCCACGCACCAGGCACTTCGCCACCTATCGCCGCACCTTGTAAAATCCGCAATGCCAATAACGCCAAGGGTGCGTAAATACCAATGTCAGAGTAAGTCGGTAATAAACCAATGGTGAGTGTCGGCACGGACATCAAAAAAATACTGAGGGTAAACATCTTTTTGCGCCCCAGCAAATCGCCGAAATGCGCCATGACGATGCCGCCTAAGGGACGTGCTAAATAACCCGCTGCGAAAATGCCAAAGGTTTGGAATTGGCGCAGCCACTCTGGCATATCGGGCGGGAAGAACAGCTTGCCGATGGTGACCGCAAAAAATACGAAAATAATAAAGTCGTAAAATTCCAGCGCACCACCTAAGGCCGCCAATGAAAGTGTGCGAAAATCATTGCGAGTAAGAGAAGACATGTTGTTCCTTGAAAAATACAACTGACGAAGTGATTTAAATTATAGGCGATAGCCGCCCGATTTAAGGACAAATATCTGATACGCAGGACATCATAGACGGGTATTTGTGTAGAATTGAACGGCAAATACATACTGCAAATAGCCTTAATTGCATCTTATCGTGTTCGCTTGCCACCTCGTCTTAGCACCCTCATCGCGATTACCTTAGGAACTCAGTATGGATTTTTTGCAGTTAATTTATCTTCAATTAGAACGTATCGCACTTTTCCCTTGGTTTTCTATTACGGATACGCCAATCAACTTGTTCAGGTTATTCGGCTTAGTCGTCATTGTGTTCATCGTTTGGCGGGTCAGTGTCGTATTTGAAAAAACCTTACAGCATATTGGGCTTGAGCAAAATCAAGTATCCACGCCTGGCTGGTACGCCTTAAGCCGCATCAGTCATTATGTCATCTGGATTCTTGGCGTGGTCATCGGACTGAGCTATTTGGGTTTCAATATGGCGAGTTTTGCGGTCATCGGCGGAGCTATTGGTGTGGGCGTGGGCTTTGGACTGCAAAACATTATCAGCAACTTTGTCTCTGGCATCATCATCTTGATCGAAAAAATCATCAAGATCGACGACATGGTGGATTTGCAATCAGGGGTGATGGGACGTGTCACCGAAATCAACTTGCGCTATACCCGCGTGACGACCTCTGATTCGATTGATATCATTGTCCCGAATTCAGAATTTATCACTGGACGCGTCATCAACTGGACATTAGGTGAGCGGACGCGCCGCTTGCATATTCCTTTTGGGGTGGCTTATGGGGTAGATAAAATGCTTGTAAAAGAAGCCGCAATTGCGGCGGCAATCAGCGTGGCAGGAGCCGAACAGCCCCCTGATCGTGAGCCTGACGTATGGTTGGTTCGCTTCGGCGACAGCAGCTTAGACTTTGAACTGGTGGTTTGGGTCGGACCAGAACAGATTGCCTCACCGAAAAGAACCGAAGCGCAATACTTATGGGCAATCGAAGATGAGTTAAAGAAACGGCACATCGAGATCCCTTTCCCACAACGCGATTTGCATATACGTTCGGGGACTTTGGCGGTCACCGTCAACCAAGCCAACGAAAACAAACCCGCTTAAGAACCTGCTACGATCTTACTGCGAGGCCGTGATCGAGGTTCATGCGCTGCTCGAAATCCTCATTTACACCAGTAAACTGCGGTTTCTGCACTGCTCTTCACCCCGCTGACGACCTCTCGCGACAGTTCGCAAACAGGTTCTAAGCAATACTCAGTCAACTTGACCGTCGATATAAAACCATCGCCCGTCTTCGCGTACAAAACGGCTGAGTTCATGTAAACGCTGCGCCCTACCCTGCACTTTGTAGCGCGCGGTGAATGCTACCGTACCATGTTCCGCATCTTGCTGTTGATGAGTCTGCACGTCCAGCCCCAACCATTTAGCAGGCAGCTCCGCCGCCAAATTCAACGCCACAGGTCGCGTGCTGCGATGCCAAGTTGACAGCAAATAAGCCTCATTCATCAAGGTATAAGCGGTATAACGCGAACGCATCAACACCTCAGCCGTCGGCGCAATTGCCTGACCATCAATATACAGCCCGCAACAAGCTGCGTAATGTTTGGGGTTGCCACAAGGGCAGAAAATATTTTTCATATTGGCACTCAGTCATTGATTGAATTTGACCTTAACATCCCGTCGAGAGCAACGCGACGCGCTCTGACAAAACGAGTTCACGTAGTGTCAGAGCGAGTAATCAACGAAGAGAATATTACCGCCGATAAGCAAAATATTGCATAGAGCCATCTTGATTCTTCCACTCAAAAATCAAATTACCATCCTCTACTCTCGCCACACCGTTGTTCCACGTTTTGAGCGAACCCACGAAATGCACCTCATTTTTGACCACTTGGTAACGTCCAGCATCCACACCATTCATTTGATAAGTGCCATTCGGCAATAGATTGATCGTGCCTTTGCTCCAGCTCGGCGCGATACACCAATACAATCCTGCCAAACTATTCGCGACAGAAACCTTGCTATTCTCATGGCTAGCATTAGCAGTGTGCGCCGACTCTGCCGACCATGCACTACTGCAAAACAACAATACGATGATGGTTCCCAAAATTTTGGTTTTCATGGCAATGCTCCTCTGTAAGTGGACGGAATGCTCCGCACGCAAAGAACGCTGGCGGAGGGAAAATCCATTGCGGATTTCTCAGCACATTTTATACGGACTGGGTGATAAAAACATACGTGCATAAATTTGAATATTCAATAACGCGGATCAATCGACATTTTCACTGCCCCGCACACAAATTTTCGCACGGCACGCCATCACCATTTCCATCCAAGCGTTTCGCACCACATTGATTGAGGTAGTATTTTGCCTCTTCGCAACTGGTCATTTGATTGCAATACTTTTTGCTGCCGCAGGACATACCAAGGGGCGTGGCAGGGAGAATGGCGGAGGCGGGTTCTGCGTAGGGGTGTGTTTTACGCCACTCCCATGGAGGAATCGGATTGCTCAATGCCCACAAGCCTCTTGGAACGGATTGGGCTTCTTTTTGCAGCGCAATCAGGACTTGGTTGTTGTGGAAATGCGAATACTCCCACGCCATGCCGAGCCGAATTTGTTCGGCATTGACATCCAAACCATTGACATTGAGGTGAGCGACCATGCGTCCGTATTGATCCATGGTTTGGCTAACCACTTGTACCGATTTACCCATGACCAAATCGGACAAGGACTTTCTGGACGTTTCGCCAAAGGGTTGGGATTTTTCAGGGGCATCGATTTCGGCGAGGCGAATGCTGAGTGTGCCAGCCCCTCGTTTAACCATCACGGTATCGCCGTCTAGCACAGTTAAAATTTGCGTGGTAAACGTTTCGGCTTGAACAGAAAAAGCACAGAGCAATAACATGATTGTGGGTACGAATTTATTCGTACGTCGCCCGAAAGGGCGAAAAATGCGACCAAATTTGCCTTGTTCGCATACGACGGTACGAATGGATTCGTACTCACAGAAAAAACGCCTCAAATCCATAGCAGCACACTCCTGATAATCGCCATACACAGCAAGGCGTAGCCCGCCGCCAGTACATCGTCAAACATCACACCCAAACCGCCTTTGAGGTGCTGGTCGAAATAACGTATCGGTTGTGGTTTGACGATGTCGAAAAAGCGGAACAAGGTAAATGCCAGCAATGACCATTCCCAGCCTTCGGGCGTAAAAAACAGCACCAACAACATTGCCACAATTTCGTCCCATACCATGCCGCCGTCATCGGGCGAATTCAATGCCCGCCCTGTCACATCACACACCCACACGCCAATGGCAAATGCCCAAATCAACACCAGCAGAAACAGCGCGTCGGATAAGCGCGGGGCAAGAAACCAATACATTGGGAACGCGACCAGCGTACCAAACGTACCTGGGGCTTTTCGCGCCAGCCCGCTGCCGAAGCCAAAAGACAGAAAATGCGCGGGATGGCTCAAAATAAATCGCCAATCCGCTCGTATCATCGCGTCATCTGAAGTGATCATACCCATTACTCGCCCCCTTTATTATTTTCCCCGCAGCATCACGCACTACACAGCCCTGCCCAGCCACAATATGCCCGATTCTGGTGACTGGCACACCCACTTTTCTGGCTCTATGCACCACGTCCGCATGATGATGTACCGGCGCGGTAAAACACAACTCATAATCATCCCCACCCGATAACACGAATTGCTGCAATAACGCCGCGTGACTGCCCTCTTCTGCGGGAGAGGGGCAGGGGATGAGTGCAAGCCCGCGCAACGTCTCCGACACAGGAATCGAAGCAAGCTCCACCGTCGCACCGACTTGCGAAGCATCCAAAATATGCGCTAAATCCCCCAGCAAGCCATCGGAAATATCCAGCGCACTATTTGCAATCCCACGCAAAGCCAAGCCCAATGCCACACGCGGTTGCGGTTGATGCAACGCAGGGGCGACCGCCGCAAATTTCACCTCAGTCAATTCAATACGTTGCTGTAAATGCGCCAACGCCAATGCCGCATCGCCCAAGCAACCCGACACCCAAATCTCGTCGCCCACTTGCGCGCCCGCACGGCGCAAAGCCTGATGCTGCGGCACTTCCCCAAGAATCGTCACGCACAAATTCAACGCGCCCCGCGTGGTATCCCCGCCAATTAACTCAACGTGATGCGCCTTCGCCAAGGCAAAAAACCCCGCGCTAAACGCCGACAACCAAGCTTCGTCCACGCTCGGCAAAGCAATCGCCAACGTCGCCCAACGCGGGTTCGCCCCCATTGCCGCCATATCCGATAAATTCACCGCCAAGGTTTTATGCCCCAGCCAATACGGATCGGCGTCTGGGAAAAAATGCGTCCCCGACACCAGCATATCGCTAGACACCGCCAACACATTCCCTTCGCTGACCTGAAACAACGCCGCATCATCCCCAACGCCCAACACCGCAGATGGCGTGGGGCGGGTGAAATGGCGGCGGATGAGGTCAAATTCGGACATATCCGTGATTTATGGATTGATGTAATAAGGTTGAGAAGTATTGCAATCTGCACAATCCACAAAAAACTGTTTTCCGTCTTTGCGAATGCGCGCTGGCTTGCCACAACTAGCGCAAGGCGGTTTCAACGCGGTGTTTTGGTTGCATTTTTGGCAATACAAAAAATAGTTATGTTTATATCGAATTTCTACATTACAGGCATGGCAATGCTTGCAAGTAAGTACGGACGAATCGAGTTTTTGAGCATTTGCAATAGGCGATGCAACATATTGAACCACTGGTTCTGCAATCGTTAATGCTACTGGATTAGCAGTAGGCGCAACGACTGGACGGTGTGACACACATAAAAAATCAGCAATTTTGCGGCGATTTTCCGCACTCAACGGTTTGGCGGCATACTGTGTCAACTTGGATTTCACGCGATCAGGCACTTGATCGGCTTTGCAGACTTCGGGTAGTGTACCGCTGGTAGACCACAAAATCACGCCGTTATCAGAAATTGCAACCAACACATCGACGGGGATTTGGTCAAATGCACCTTTTTGCTTTACCCCGCTACCTAACAATTCTTTCAGCAACATTCCCTGCATGTGCGCTTGAGTAATCGGCGAACGCATCCCCTTCGATTGGTTGTCATACCAACGTATCCATTGACCATCGTCCTTAATTTGAACTTTGCCCGCAACACTTTTGCTTTCAACAATCAGCAAACCATGTGGCATTAAAATCAAATGGTCAATCTGCGCAATTTCACCGCCTAACTCAATACGCAAAGAATTCAAAACATCGACTTCTTGACTATCCTTAAAAAAACGGCGGAGGAAAAACGCCATTTCTTTCTCAGCAGCATAACCTGCCTGCTCAAATTTAGAAGTCCCGTGCAAAGGGTCAATATCTTTGTAAATCATGCTTTGTGGTCCTAGTTTTTAAAATGAAAGTGTATCGTTGAATCGGCGTGATGAGTCGTCCATCCCATCGCCCGAAACACTTCTCGCAATACCGCCGCTACACATGGCACGGCGACGGAATTACCCGCTTGTTTGCGTGTAGCTTGGTAGTTGCAGGCGATTTGGTAAGTATCGGGAAAACCTTGCAAGCGCAGCATTTCACGTTCGGTCAGTCGCCGTTCACCATCAACCAGTAAATAGTTGTAAGACGCACCCGCCCTTAAGGCGCAGGAGTAGGGATACGCGCTGACATTGCCCGCTTTGTTTTCATGCCAGATGGTGGGTTCTTGGTGCTTAGGTTTGTTGAGGCGTTTTTCTTGACGGTTTTCCCTAATTTTGTCGGAAGCTCGGTAAAAATCAGGAATCGCACTTTCCAAAATACTACTCAACGATGGCATGGGCACATCTGCTTGCGGCCAAACGAAATTAACAGGCTGACGAAAACCCACGATAAAAATCCGTTCGCGTTTTTGTGGCACGCCAAAATCGAGGGCATTCAACACGCGATAGTCGGTGTGATAGCCCAATTCGCGCAGCGTTTCCAAAATCCGCGCCAAGGTTTTACCTTCATTGTGTCCGCGCAGTCGCTTGACGTTTTCCAGCACAAACGCCTGCGGTTTTTGCACGGCAAGAATGCGGGCGATGTCAAAAAACAACGTGCCGCGTGTGTCGTCAAAGCCTTTGCCATCGCCGCAAATACTAAATGGCTGACAGGGAAAACCCGCAAACAAAATGTCATGCTGAGGAATACTGTCCGCTTCTACTTGCGTAATGTCGCCTGTGGGCAATTCACCAAAATTGGCGTGATATGCTCGCTGTGCATCAGGATCAATATCGCTGGAAAACTCACATACAGATGTGATGCCATTTTCTGAACACACTTGCTCAACCGCCACACGGAACCCACCAATTCCACAGAATAAATCGGTAAAACGAATGACAGTGTTCACATTAGTTTTCATAACTTCAGAGACATCTTAACCCTTACGCTTGGCAAATTCCGCCGTTCTGACTTGTGGGGCGAGTTTGTCTAACACGCCATTGACGTATTTGTGTCCGTCGGTGCCGCCGAAGGTTTTGGCGAGTTCGACGGCTTCGTTGATGACCACTTTGTAAGGCACATCAGGCAAATTGGTCAGTTCAAATCCGCCTAGCATCAGGATGGCGAATTCGACGGGGCTGAGTTCGAGCATGGCGCGATCCAGATGGGGCGCGAGTTGTTCGGCTATCGTTTCGTGTTTGGCGAGTGCGCCGCGCAGCAATAGGGAAAACATTGGCTTATCAAAGCGTCCCAGATTTTTTTCCGCCAGCATTTGCTTTTCAATATCAGCGGGATCATTGCCTGACACGCGCCATTGATAAATGCCTTGCATCGCCAACTCACGCGCACGACGGCGCGGGCTTTTAACGGGTGCGGCGACTGGTGCTACAGTTGTGTCGCTCATTTCAAACCTTCCAATAAATTTGCCATTTCGATGGCGACTTCGGCGGCTTCCGCCCCTTTGACGTGCATACGATCTATCGCTTGCTCATCGGTGTCCGTGGTCAAGACTGCATTGGCAATGGGTACGCCACAAGACAATTGCACATCGCCAATACCGCGCGCAGACTCATTCGACACGACTTCAAAATGATAGGTGTCGCCGCGTATCACCGCGCCCAAGGCGATCAGTGCATCGAATTTTTCGCTTTCTGCCATGTAGAGCAATGCCACAGGAATTTCCAGAGCACCTGGCACGGTGGCTAAGGTGATGTTGCTATCGACCACGCCCAGTGCCAGCAATTTGGCATAACACGCGCCGAACAAACCTTCGCACACGGCGGGGTTAAAGCGGCTTTGCACGATACCAATACGCATCCCTGCACCACTCAAGTTTTTGTCCAATTCTTTCATCTTGTATTCCTTTTTAATAGGTTAATCAATGCAATATAGGTCGCGGCCTGAAGCCAGACCCACAGAATTTTTTTGCGCTGAGGCGGGGAAATAAGTGGGCACTCCCTCTCCCCAACCCCTCTCCCGCCAGCGGGCGAGGGACTTTTTCCCTTCACCCTTCCTGATTCACCGCTCCGCATACCCCACCACTTCCAGCCCAAAGCCCGTCATGCTGGGCATTTTGTGGGGGGTGGCGATGAGGCGCATTTTGCCGACATTCAGGTCGCACAGAATCTGCGCGCCGATGCCGTAGTTGCGCGAATCCCAGCGGGCGGCATGATGTGATTCGGGTGAGGTGGCGGCGCGGGATAACAGTTCTTCTGAGGTTTCGCCGTGGTGCATCAACACCAACACGCCGCTGTCTGCCTGACTGATTTTCTTCAACGCGTCATGCACGCTGGTGGAGTGGGCATAGTCGGTTTGCTCTAAAAAATCCAACACGGACAAGGGTTCGTGTACCCGTACCAGTGTTTCTTGCTCATGCAGAATATCGCCTTTCACCAATGCCAGATGAGTACGTAGCGTGGTTTTGTCGCGATAGGTCACCAAATCCAGCTCACCGTAAGCGGTTTGCACTGGACGACGCGCCACGCGTTCCACCAACTTTTCGTTGTGATTACGATATTGAATCAAGTCGGCTATCGTGCCAATTTTCAAGCCGTGTTCTTTGGCAAACTCAATCAAATCTGGCAAGCGCGCCATTTCGCCGTCATCTTTTAAAATCTCGCAAATCACGGCGGCGGGGGTAAGCCCTGCCAGTTCGGATAAATCACAACCCGCTTCGGTGTGTCCTGCCCGCACCAACACCCCCCCACGTTGCGCACGCAACGGGAAAATATGCCCAGGTTGCACGATGTCGCTAGGTTGGGCATTTCTTGCCGCCGCCATTTGCACGGTACGCGAGCGATCCGCCGCTGAAATCCCCGTGGTCACGCCCGTGGCGGCTTCAATCGACACGGTAAAATTGGTCGCCAGCGACAAACCGTTTTCACGCACCATCAGCGGCAAATCCAACTGCTTGCAATGCGCTTCGGTCAATGTCAGGCAAATCAAGCCGCGCCCATGTTTCGCCATAAAATTGATTTTTTCAGGCGTGGTGAAATCCGCTGCGAAGACCAAATCGCCTTCATTTTCGCGGTCTTCTTCATCCATCAACACCACCATGCGCCCTGCGCGCATGTCTTCGATAATCTCTTCGATGGGTGAAATTCCAGTCATAGCACTTCCTTTTGCATCATACGTTCAACATAACGGGCGATTAAATCCACTTCCAGATTCACCCGACTACCCGCGCTTAACTGTTTCAAATTGGTCATCGCCAAGGTGTGCGGAATCAAATTCACATGGAACACACTGCCCGCGACTTGGTTAATGGTCAAACTCACGCCGTTAATGGTGATTGAACCTTTGACCGCGATAAATTTTGCCAAAGCCTGTGGCGCATTGACCACCAACTTCCAGCTTTCGCCCAAATCGGTAAATTCCAACACTTCGCCCACGCCATCGACATGACCGCTGACCAGATGACCACCTAATCTATCCGCCAAACACAAGGCTTTTTCCAAATTGACAGGCGCATCCTTCGCGCCCAATCCTACCGTGCAAGCCAAAGTTTCTTGCGACACATCCACGGCAAAGCTGTTCGGCGTTTGCGCAATGACAGTTAAACACACGCCATTGACCGCGATGCTATCCCCCAGATTCACATCGGATAAATCCAATGCGTGCGTCGCAATCTCCAAGCGCAATCCGCCATCCCGATCCGCCACCTGCGCAATGCACCCGATGTCACTAATAATGCCACTAAACATGTTTACTCCTTGTACGTCGCGATTGCCGCGCATGGAATGCCCATTGCAACCGCAAAGGGCGAGATTATAGCTGCCTAGACGAGGTAAAGACGGGAAATCGGCGAGGGATTTAAGCGAAAATGCCCGATTATTCAGCTCTTAGCACGCGTGCCACGAGCCGTAAGTCTTTACCCACTTGCCGCACCTCTTGCCAGTGGAGGTTAATGCGTTGGTCTAAACGGGTGAGTTCGCCCAGTTGCGCCATGCCGCGTGCGACATCGCCTAATAGTTGAGGGGCGAGGTACAGGATCAATTCATCCACGCAACCTGCTTTAAGGAGCGCGCCATTTAAGGTGCTGCCCGCTTCGACTAGCACCTCATTGCAGCCATGTTGGGCTAAATCACGTAGCATCACGTTCAGATCAAATTGTTCGCCTGACAAGACACAAACCACTGCGCCGAGTTTTTCCAACGCGGTGATTTTGTCGATGTCGTTGCGGGTGGTGTAAATCAACACACCCTGACTTTCCAGTAATTTTGCGGTCAGCGGGATGCGTAATTGACTGTCTAGTACCACACGTAGCGGTTGGCGGATCACCTCGATACTGCGCACGTTAAGCTGCGCATCATCTGTCAAAATCGTGTTAATGCCCGTCAACACCGCGCAAGATCGCGCCCGCCAATGCTGCACATCCTGCCGTGCTTCGGGGCTGGTAATCCATTGACTCACGCCATTTGCCAAAGCGGTGCGTCCGTCCAAACTCATCCCAATTTTGCTGCGCACCCACGGCATCCCATTTGTCATGCGCGACACAAAACCCCGATTCAATTCCTGTGCTGAGGCTTCCATCAAACCCGATGCCACCGCAATGCCCGCAGCCCGCAACTTGGCAATGCCCTTGCCCGACACCAACGGATTCGGGTCTTGCATCGCAATCACCACCCGCGCCACGCCCGCCGCAATCAAGGCATCGGCACACGGCGGTGTGCGCCCCGTGTGACTGCAAGGCTCTAATGTCACATAAGCGGTGGCGTTTTCAGCAGCCGCTCCCGCCTCGCGCAAGGCATACACCTCGGCATGGGGTTCGCCCGCTCGTTGATGCCAACCGCTGCCGATTTGTACCTCGTTTTTCACGATCACACACCCGACGCGGGGATTCGGGCTGGTGCTATATAAACCTTGTTCTGCTAAACGCAGGGCTAAGGACATCCAATGAGCATCTTGTGGGGTAAAGGGCATGGTGGGTTGTGGGTCGCTAGTCGTGAGTGGGTTGTTAGTCATGCACTACGCTTATCCTCGCTATCAACTAACGACTAATAGCTAACGACTAACAGCTAAGATTGTAGCAAATCCCGCCCGCTTTCCCTTGAAAAACCAGAGACAAGCGCGCACTGGGAAATTTTTACAGTATCATCGCCGCCTTCTGTTTTATTGGAATTAAACATCATGTTGCCCAAAATTGCCCTGTCTGCTCTACTTTGTCTCTTGACTTCCACCGCTCACGCGGGTGCGATTGACAAGCTCAAATCGTTTATTGCCGCCACACGCGGGGCGCAAGCCAACTTTAGCCAAGTGGTGCTGGATCAAAACGGCAAGCGACTACAAAGTGCCTCTGGCGTGATGCAGTTCCAACGCCCTGGTAAATTCCGCTGGACGTACCAAAAACCTTACGAACAAATTATCGTCGGCGATGGCGCGAAATTCTGGTTATACGATGTGGATTTAAATCAAGTAACGGTCAAAAAACTCGATGCCGCCTTGGGCAGCAGCCCCGCTGCCTTGTTATCGGGCAATAACGAAATAGAACGCGGATTTAGCCTAAAAGAAAAGGGTACGGCAGAGGGTTTGGAATGGTTAGAAGCTACACCGAAAACCGCCGAAAGCAATTTCTCCGCTGTGCGTATGGGTTTTAACGCTCAAGCTGAACTGGTGCAAATGGAATTGAATGACACTTTCGGTCACAAAACTGTCCTCACCTTCACCGCCATGCAGCACAACCCCAAGCTGCCCGAACAACAATTCCACTTCACGCCCCCCGCAGGTGCGGACGTGGTGGGCGAATAGTTAAACCGATTCTAATCCGATTCGGTGGTGATTGATGGGCAAGTGCAGTCATGGGTAAGTTATTAGTACGCTCATGCCCTCACCCCACCAACTAGCGACTAGTGCCTAATTTTTTGAAAGGAATTTTATGATTTTAAGTATGACAGGCTATGCCAACACGGCGGCTGACACGGACAATGGCGCGTTAACGCTGGAACTACGCGCGGTCAACCACCGCTATCTGGACATACAATTGCGTATGCCCGATGAGTTGCGCAGCTTTGAAGGGGTATTGCGCGAAGCCATTGCAGCACAATTGCAACGCGGCAAAGTGGAGTGCCGCATCAACTACACCGCCCGCGCGGCGCAAGGCAATGCGGTACTCAACCAAGATATGTTGGCGCAACTGTCGTGCTGGGACAACGCCGTGCGGGCAATTTTGCCTGATGCTCGCCCCTTGAGCGTATCCGACGTATTACGCTGGAATGGCGTGCTGGAAACCCCCAATGTCTCTGCCGAAGCGTTACGCGACACCTTATTGACCTTGCTCAACGCCGCTCTGCAAGAATTCTCCGCCTCCCGCGCCCGCGAAGGCGAAAAGCTGAAAGACTTCCTGTTGCTACGCGTGGATAAAATTGAAGCGTTACGCAACGGCGTGATGCCGCATGTGCCCGCCGCGATTGCCGCTTATGAACAAAAGCTGGTCAATCGTTTGAAAGAAGCCTTGCAAATTGCCGACGATGACCGCATACGTCAAGAAATTTCGCTGTTTGCCAGCAAAATCGACGTGGATGAAGAACTGTCCCGCCTCGCCAGCCACCTCACCGAAATGCGCCGCATCCTCAGCGCGGGCGGTGCAGTCGGCAAACGACTGGACTTTTTGATGCAGGAACTCAACCGCGAAGCCAATACCCTAGGCTCAAAATCAGTCGATGCCGAAGTTTCCCGCAGCGCGATGGAAATGAAAATTTTGATCGAGCAAATGCGAGAACAAATACAAAATTTGGAATAGTCATTGGGCATTTCAACCCAACTGCTAGCAGCCCAAACTCCCCTCGCCCGTTTACGGGAGAGCAAACCAAGCATACAAGGGGCTGGGGGAGAGGGAGATATTTTATGTTACCTTTCCCGCGCCGCCTCTTGAAACGCCCCCACCACAGGCGAAAGCAGATATTCCAAAATGCTGCGCGTGCCGAGATGAATTTCTGCCGTCACTTGCATTCCTGGGGTAAGTTTGTGGTGTATCCCGTCGGCGATTAGTTTTTGCGCTTTGAGGTCGATCAGGGCGCGATAGGTGAACGGCGGCGTGGCATTGGGTTTGCCGTTTTGTGGTGGCGCGGCGTTTTGCTGGCTGTTATCGCTGGCATCGGCACTGAGGTGGCTGACTTGCCCTTCTACCATGCCGTATTTCTGGAATTGATAAGCGGCGAATTTGATTTTGACGGGTTCGCCTGTGTGAATAAAGCCGACATCTTGGTTATCAACCCAGACTTCAGCGCGCAAAATTTCGTTGTGCGGCACGAGGGTCATTAAAATCGTACCAGGGCTTATGACCGTGCCTAGCGTGTGTGTGGCAAGATCCTTCACGATGCCGTCTTGCGAGGCTTTGAGTTCGTGTAATTGGGCGCGATATTGTTGCTTGGCGTGTTCTTGTTCCAGTTTTTCCAGTTTGTCACTGATGTCCACGCGCTCAATTTGCAATTGGCGGCGGTAATCGGCGGTGAGCTTGTCATAGCGTTTGCGGCTTTGTTGCAAACTGGCACGGGCGGCTTCGATCAAATGAATTTGCGATTGCAAATCCTGTTCTTTTTCAATACGTTCACGGGTTTTGTCGGTGGCGGCGAGTTGACTGACATAGCCGTCCTTCACCAATTCCCGATAGGCTTGGTCTTGGCTAAGGTAATGCGGCAGGGTTTGCAACAACTTACTGCGCGTGGACTGGGCAGAAGCGAGTTCGTTTTGCGCTTTGTTTTGTACCGCACGCTCTTCGGACAAGGCACTGTCTAAGGCGGTGCGATTGATGGTGTATTGGTTAAGGGCTTTTTGAAATAAAACGGGGTCTTCGCTGGGTAAACGCATTAGGGCTTGTCCTGCCAATTCCGCATCTATGCGTCGCAAGGTAATTTGCTTGCTCAAAAAATCGGTTTGGATTTCTTTGCCATCCGCATCGCTCAAGGTGGTATCCATGCGCATCAACACCTGTCCCGCCTTCACTTCTTGCCCTTCCGCAACCAAAATTTCGCGGATGATGCCTTGTTCGGAAGGCTGAACAATTTTGAGATAACTTTGCGGGAGCAACTTACCTTCCGCACTGGCAACTACATCCAGCTTGCCAAACGCTGCCCAAATCAGCAGTGCCGCAAACAGCACCAGCAAGCTGTACAACACCATGCGAGCAAACGGTGTGGGCGGTTGGGCTTGAATGCGCAACAACCCTGGGGAGAAATCCAGCGGATCAACGTCAGTCAGTTGCCGCCGCCAGTGGGAGGCGGGCTTAGGTTTTTTGGGGTTCATGGGGCTTGCCTTTGGGATGTGAAAGGTGAAACGTGTTTTGCGTTGCTTAGATGTGCGTGTAAATCGACATCCAACGTAGGGGCAGACCTGCGTGTCTGCCCCGTTTCACACCAAAACATTAAGAGCAGGGTGCACACGCAGTCGCGCCCATTACCTTGCTACAACGTCATCCCACCACCTTGCAACCCTTGTAACGGACGCAAGGTTTGCGCCTGACTGCCAAAATTCGGCGTGTTCAAAGCCGTTTGTGCGGCAGCGAGGTTCATGCCTGTGAGCGTGCCCATTGTGCCGTATTGGTGCGCGAGGTCGCCGCCCAACGCTAAAGTGTCACTGCCCGATAAACGTGCGGCTAACAAGCTGTTGGTCAGGCTCCAATGTTGGAAGGTGGCACTGGTGCCGCGTGCTTGGTCGAAATTGGCGACGAGGGCGGTGAAGTTGAAGTTTTGCACGGACTGGTTGAGCAGCGGGTCGGTGGAACTGGCGTTAAAGCCTGCAATGGCATCTGCCATGACTTGCAAATCCAACACACTTTGGTAATTGGCAGAAGTGTCATACCAATTTGCCAAGGTGATTTGCTCACCCGCGCCAACTTCAATAATCAGGTCGTTGTTGACTTTGGACAGAGCCAAATCGGTGTAAGCGATGCCTTTACCCAAACTCAAGGTATTGTCCGTGCCAATCCCGCCATTGACCACATCCATGCCATCACCACGGTTGAAGGCGATGATGTCCGCACCTGTCCCCGTGTTGATGGTGTCATTGCCCGTGCCGCCAATAAAGAATTCATTGAAAGTACCGCCTGTTAAAGTGTCAGCACCTGCGCCGCCGTCCAGAGCATTGATTCCTGCGGTGTCGGACAGGGTGTCGTTGCCGTCGCCGCCTTGCAAGATGTCGTTGCCTGCATCCCCGTTGAGAATGTCATTGCCCAAGCCACCGTTCAATACGTCGTTGCCCGCACCACCATTCAATATGTTCGCCGCCGAGTTGCCAACAAGAATGTTATTGAGTTCATTGCCTGTGCCGTTGGAGGTAGGGCTGTAAGCACCAGCATTCCAGCCCGTTGCGCCACTGGTTTTACTGAGTGAGTTACCATTCAGGGTGACACCCGTTGTGGTTAGATTCGATACGCCATATTGGATATCGTTGAGGGTATAGCCTGTGTTGTACAGGCTGGTGTCTAGATAAAAAGTACGCCCTGCGGTGGTGTTGACGGTACGTTGTGCGATGCCATTTTTGAGGTAGCGGATGGTGTTGCCTTCGTACACCACGGCAAGCACGTCTGTGGTGGTGTATGTGCCGAATGAGCCGACTAACACACCACTTTCGTAAATTTGTAGTGCTCCAGTTGGCAAGGAGTACCACGCATAATCGAGTGAGGTGTAGTTGGTGTCTGTAGTAGGGTCACTGTTCAAGCCAAACATGCCGTACATATTGGTTTGTCCCACGCGAGCGGAAACGTAGGCTCCGCCTGTGAGACCATTTTGGCTATAGGCATCAGCATTCCAGCCCATCGTGCCGCTGGTTTTGCTGAGTGAGTTGCCGTTCAGGGTAATATCCGTTGAGGTGGTGGCCAGATTAGATACGCCATATTGGATATCGTTGAGGGTATAGCCTACATTGAATAGGCTAGTATCCAGATAAAAAGTGCGCCCTGCGGTGGTGCTTACTGCACGTTGTGCAATGCCATTTTTGAGGTAGCGAACGGTATTGCCTTCGTACACCACGGCAAGCACATCTGTGGTGGTGTAGGTGCCGAATGAGCCGACTAATGCACCGCTTTCGTAAATTTGCAGTGCCCCAGTTGGCAAGGAGTACCAAGCATAATCGAGTGAGGTGTAGTTGGTGTCCGTGCTGGGATCGCCGTTCAAACCAAACATGCCATACATATTGGTTTGACCTACGCGAGCAGAGACGTAGGCTCCGCCTGTGAGACCATTTTGGCTATAGGCATCAGCATTCCAGCCCGTTGTGCCGCTGGTTTTGCTGAGTGAGTTACCATTCAGGCTGATATCCGTTGAGGTGGTTGCCAGATTAGATACGCCATATTGGATATCGTTGAGGGTATAGCCTGTGTCGTACAGGCTAGCGTCTAAATAAAAAGTACGCCCTGCGGTGGTGCTTACCGTACGTTGTGCAATGCCATTTTTGAGGTAGCGAACGGTATTGCCGTCGTATACCACGGAAAGCACATCTGTGGTGGTGTATGTGCCGAATGAGCCCACTAACACACCGCTTTCGTAAATTTGCAGTGCCCCAGTTGGCAGGGAGGACCACGCATAATCAAGTGAGATGTAGCCGCTATCTGTGGTAGGGTCACTGTTCAAGCCAAACATGCCATACATATTGGTTTGACCTACGCGAGCGGAGACGTAGTTTATGCTGCTAGCCAGTCTGTCGTTGAGTGCATCTCCCATGCGATTACTTGTTGTCGTGTTTGTAAGCGTGAGGTTTTCTACGTTGGCTCCCAGTGTGTAGCTCATGCTGCTGGCCACCGTATCAATTCCCTCATTCAGGTTCTCCACCACCACATCGCCTGCATTGTCCACCACGTATATGTCGTTGCCCATGCCACCCAGCATGTTGTCAGCTCCAAGCCCCCCATCTAATGTATCGGCACCCGCCCCGCCATTCAACGTATCGTCACCCGCGCCGCCATTCAATATGTTCGCCGCCGAGTTGCCAACAAGGATGTTATTGAGTTCATTGCCTGTACCGTTGGAGGCACAGCTTGCGTAAACATCAGCATTCCAGCCCGTTGTGCCACTGGTTTTGCTGAGTGAGTTACCATTCAGGGTGACACCCGTTGTGGTTAGATTCGATACGCCATATTGGATATCGTTGAGGGTATAGCCTGTGTTGTACAGGCTGGTGTCTAGATAAAAAGTACGCCCTGCGGTGGTGTTGACGGTACGTTGTGCGATGCCATTTTTGAGGTAGCGGATGGTGTTGCCTTCGTACACCACGGCAAGCACGTCTGTGGTGGTGTATGTGCCGAATGAGCCGACTAACACACCACTTTCGTAAATTTGTAGTGCTCCAGTTGGCAAGGAGTACCACGCATAATCGAGTGAGGTGTAGTTGGTGTCTGTAGTAGGGTCACTGTTCAAGCCAAACATGCCGTACATATTGGTTTGTCCCACGCGAGCGGAAACGTAGGCTCCGCCTGTGAGACCATTTTGGCTATAGGCATCAGCATTCCAGCCCATCGTGCCGCTGGTTTTGCTGAGTGAGTTGCCGTTCAGGGTAATATCCGTTGAGGTGGTGGCCAGATTAGATACGCCATATTGGATATCGTTGAGGGTATAGCCTACATTGAATAGGCTAGTATCCAGATAAAAAGTGCGCCCTGCGGTGGTGCTTACTGCACGTTGTGCAATGCCATTTTTGAGGTAGCGAACGGTATTGCCTTCGTACACCACGGCAAGCACATCTGTGGTGGTGTAGGTGCCGAATGAGCCGACTAATGCACCGCTTTCGTAAATTTGCAGTGCCCCAGTTGGCAAGGAGTACCAAGCATAATCGAGTGAGGTGTAGTTGGTGTCCGTGCTGGGATCGCCGTTCAAACCAAACATGCCATACATATTGGTTTGACCTACGCGAGCAGAGACGTAGGCTCCGCCTGTGAGACCATTTTGGCTATAGGCATCAGCATTCCAGCCCGTTGTGCCGCTGGTTTTGCTGAGTGAGTTACCATTCAGGCTGATATCCGTTGAGGTGGTTGCCAGATTAGATACGCCATATTGGATATCGTTGAGGGTATAGCCTGTGTCGTACAGGCTAGCGTCTAAATAAAAAGTACGCCCTGCGGTGGTGCTTACCGTACGTTGTGCAATGCCATTTTTGAGGTAGCGAACGGTATTGCCGTCGTATACCACGGAAAGCACATCTGTGGTGGTGTATGTGCCGAATGAGCCCACTAACACACCGCTTTCGTAAATTTGCAGTGCCCCAGTTGGCAGGGAGGACCACGCATAATCAAGTGAGATGTAGCCGCTATCTGTGGTAGGGTCACTGTTCAAGCCAAACATGCCATACATATTGGTTTGACCTACGCGAGCGGAGACGTAGTTTATGCTGCTAGCCAGTCTGTCGTTGAGTGCATCTCCCATGCGATTACTTGTTGTCGTGTTTGTAAGCGTGAGGTTCTCCACGTTGGCTCCCAGTGTGTAGCTCATGCTGCTGACCACTGTATCAATCCCCTCATTCAAGTTCTCCACCACCACATCGCCTGCATTGTCCACCACGTAAGTGTCGTTGCCCATGCCCCCTGACATGCGGTCTGCACCTGCTCCACCAGACAAGATGTTATTTCCACGATTGCCAACAAGAATGTTGTTCAAATCGTTGCCTGTGCCGTTGATGTCTTCGTTCCAGAGCTTCAGCGGTTCAATGGTATAAATGGCGTAGGCACTGGCAACATTGGCGACGGTACGGAATTTTTCGATGCTCACATAGCGCGTCATATCGCTGACCTTGCTTCGACCTGAGTCGGCGATGTAAAAACCAAGTAACACGCCATCACTCTCGCGATGAACCGCCCCCGTGATGGTCACCACATGATTGACACCGCCATTGTCTATGTACGCAGGATCATCCCATAACAAGCCTGCGTTCAAAGCGATGATGACCCCGCGTCCGCTGCGAATCAGGTTCGCCACGCCTTGCTCGTTGTAGCCCGCCAACAGATTATTGCGCACGCCATAACTGTCCAAAATAGCTTGTTGCCCAAGGTAATTTGAGCCGCCGCGCTGGTACGCGGGCAGGCTCGGATTCGTCACTGCCCAACTGTTATTGATTGCCACCTGCACGACATCCGCTTCCGTGGTCGGACGATCTGATTGTGTGAGCAAATTGGCAATGGCAGTCAGCGCACAAGTACCTTGATAATTAGGTACGGCATTGCCTTGCATATAATCCAATTCGTTACGTTTTGGGTATCCATAAACCAGCGTTGTCGTTCCATCGACCAAGCCTTTTTCTGGTTTGGAAAAGTCTAGCAAAATCAGATTTTCTAAGTTTGCCCCCAGCGTGTGGCTGATACTGCTTTGCACAATGTCGATACCTTCCCCCGCAAGTTCCACGGTCTGGTCGCCCACATTGTCCACATAATAGGTATCATCACCCGCCCCGCCGATCATGACATCCGCGCCCGTCACGCCATCAAGAATGTTGTTGCGACTGTTGCCGATGATTTTGTTGTCCAGCGCGTTGCCCGTACCATGAATATCCAGCCCTTCCAGCAACCGCAATTCTTCAATGCCTGTATTCAGAATATAGTTCGTGCTACTAATGACTGTGTCATAACCTTCATTGGCGCGTTCCAAAATGGAGTCATTCACACTGTTGACAAGGTAAGTGTCATCCCCCTGACCGCCTTCCATGAAATCCGCCCCTGCACCCCCATCTAGATAATCATTACCCAACCCACCAAACAAAATATCGTTCCCCGCACCACCATAGAGTTTGTCATCGTCCGACTCGCCTACATTCAAGGTTTGCTTGAGTTCGTTGCCAGCAGTAAAACCCAAGATAATGTCATTACCGTCTCCACCATAAAGTACGTCATTTCCTGTTTGACCAAACAAGCGGTCATCCCCTTCGCCGCCATACAGGAAATCATTGCCGTCGCCCCCTTGCAGTTCATCCGTGCCCGTTTCGCCGTAGAGTACATCCTCCCCCAAACCTCCCGACATAAAGTCATTACCCGCGCCCCCATAGAGTGTATCATTGTCAGTTTCACCGACATTCAGCGTTTGTTTGAGTTCGTTGCTGGCGGTAAATCCGACCAAAATATCATTGCCATCACCGCCCCACAATAGGTCATTCCCCACCTGACCAAAGAGCTTGTCATTACCTGCTTCACCCTGTAGTTGGTCACTGCCATCTCCGCCTTGTAGCTCATCGTTTCCGTCCCCACCAAAAAGGCTGTCATTGCCTTCGTTGCCTGACAGCAGGTCGTTTTCTGTGCCACCATCGAGGATGTCATTACCCAAACCACCGTAAAGATTGTCGCTACCTGCCCCACCATAGAGTGTGTCGTTATCGGTTTCACCGACATTCAGCGTCTGCTTAAGTTCGTTGGTAGCCGTAAACCCCACCAGCACATCATCCCCTGCTCCACCCCACAGGATGTCATCGCCAGTCTGTCCAAAGAGTCTATCGTTGCCCATGCCACCGAGCAGTTTGTCCAAACCATCACCACCTTGCAGCTCGTCTAAACCATCACCACCAAAGAGCATGTCGTTACCTAATCCACCCATCAGCAAATCATCGCCCACGCCCCCATCTATATAATCATTGCCGTCTTGCCCCAATAGGGTGTCATTACCTTCTTCACCATAGAGCCTGTCATCCCCCGCATAACCATAAGCGGTATCGTTGCCCAAACCGCCCCACAAGTTATCCGCACGGGTACTACCACCAAAGATGTCATCGCCACCACCCGCCAAGAAATTGGTGAGAATGGAAACATTGATAGGGGTGCCGACGTAGTTGTAGTAATTGGCATCAAAGCTATCCGCACCATCCGTGCCAATCAGGTAGGTTTGATTGAGATAATTGACTTTGATTTGCGTCGCTGCCCAGTTGATGAAGCTAGCATACGAGAGTACATATATGTTGTCGGTATCGCGCAAGGTGCGGTAATTGCTGACGGCAACGGTTGCGACGGGCATACCATTGAGTTCATTGGGGCGCAAAGGGGCGATTGCCGCACCTGCCCTTGCGAGCGCATTGCCTTGGGTATAAAAGCCATAGTCGGCGGATTTGATTTGGGCGATATTGGCTTGTGCTAGAGTGTTGAGTTCGCCTGTGTCGAGCAGTCCGTTTTCGTTGAGGTCGCGCCACACGTTCAGCCCTGTCAGTTCTGCGCCCGTCAGTTGTCCGTCAGCGTTGCTGTCGCGGCTGGTGAGTGTACTGACATTGAAGCCTTGATTATTGATACCAAGCAGAACAGGGGTTTTTGCGGCAATGGACGGGGCGGTGTCTAGGGCGGGGGTGACGGTTTCGTAGAATGCGCCAATGGGATCAAGACCCAAACCGTAAGGATCAGCAGGGTTGTAGCCTGGGACGAAAGGAGCGATTTGTGGGGTGGGGGCGGTGTTGAGCAGCCAGTTGGAGAAATAGTCGGTGAAACCATTATATAAACCGCTACCAACCAAACCGTTGTTGTAGTTTTGTTTGAGGGTTTTGTCTATGTTGATGAGGTCGGTGTAGGTATTAGCTGGTGTAGTAAAGTCAGACACAACACCGAGTGTTGCATCCCAAAAACCAGCAACCACATCAGTTGTCGTTGCTGCCTGAAACCTGCTATCCAAGCCAGCCAATAACATAGGCATTTGACTGGAAGACTGAACAGCGTTATCTGCAAACCACTGAGTGGCCGATTTCAAAGCTAGTGCATTTTGTACTGCGTCAAGGGGTAGTTCAATTGCTATCGAACTAGGAAACAGGTCGTAATTCAAATCTAAATAACCACTAAGACCCGCGTCTCTGAAAAATGACTTCAAGCTATCTTTGGGAATGATTCCCTGACAAACATTTGAGCCAGGTTGAAATGTTAACTCGATAGCCTTCCCGCTTGCTTCACCCCATATCTGCGAACCCAATGCGTTCGCAATAGGGTTTGCAGCAGAAGCCATCGGAGCTGCGACAAGTTTCGTAAATTTCTCACCTGCAAGCCAGTTGATAAAGCCTGCACAGGCCAGAGCAGTTTCTTGAGGAGTTGCACCACCAGTGAACGGGCGCAATACATCGCCGACCCATCCAGTGGCAGACTGAGTCATTGAAACAAAATTATCGAATGCCTGACTATAGTGGACCCCGAATTTCAGACAGTGAATTAAGATGGTAGCCTGCAGTAAAAGAGGAGCAGGTGATGAGTGAAAGCCGACGTAAAAACTTCACGGGCGAGTTCAAGGCGAAAGTGGCACTTGA
>JAQTYN010000099.1 GCA_028688275.1 Gallionella sp.
CTGCTAAATTTGAAATTCGTAACGGTCGGGGAGGTCAAGATATTCTCCTTAATTTATGCCACAACCACTTTGTACCCCTTTGGGGCCCGTTTGCATATCAAGCATTTTTGAATTGAGAATTGCTGGTTCGGCTTTCGAATCATTGCTACCTATTTCGGATTATGCACGTCGAGTAAGCCAATCAGGACAATTGGTCATCTCGAAATGATTTTGTGGCGTAGTGGGCAAAGTGACATTTTCCGCGTGTTTTGTTGGGCTTCGCTACGCTCAACCCAACCTACCTCACGTCCCAGACAATCTATTATCCAATTTTTTCAACGAGATAACGGCTATTTTTCCACATCTTAACTGTTGCATTTTCGATGCGTAGCGCGTCGCTTATACGCTTATCGGATGCTCCACAATGTATTGGCGCAATGCAATATCCATGCGGGTTTGCCAGCCTTCACCTGTGGCGCGGAATTGGGTTACCACATCACGCGACAAGCGTATGGTGATGCGCTCTTTGGTGACTTCGGCTTTGGGGCGACCGATGCGAATTTTGGGCTTGACCGCTTCCCATTCTGCATCCGTTAAGGGCATCGCGTCAGGGTCAGTCATGGCGGCGGCAGTGATTGCGGCATCTTCTTCGTCAGTCACGAAAATATGGGTTGATTTAAGTTTGGGCATAGATAGATTCCTCACGTTTGTTCGCCTTGCGTAGGCTAATGATGCGGCGATTTTCGTCACGGTCAACAAATACCACGCTAAACAGGCGGTCTCCGATGTACCCCAGTCCGACGATACGCTGTTCGCCATATTCACGCCGCTGGTCAGGCCATGTCACCGCATTGTCCCATTCAAACCTCGACGCAGCAGCTAGCGACACACCGTGTTTCTCGCTGTTCTTGATGTCTTTTTCGGGGTCAAATGTGATTTGCATGAGGGTTATTGTATGCACAGCAAAGCGGCGCGTCAAACAGTTTTTGTGCGCACAGAAACTGATGTGTGGGTTGGGTTTAAAGACTTAAAGGATGTGCTATGGCGCACCCTCTCCCGTGGACGGGCGAGGGGAGTCATACTACTTCCCCATCAACATCTTCTCCAGTCGTTTCACCGACACGATCACAGGTGTTTTAAGCTCTTGAGCAAACAGGGAAATCCTTAGTTCCTGCATCATCCATGCGAATTCATCTCGTTCGGCGCGGCGTTTGGCGTTGGCTTGGTTTAACGGCTGCATTTGCGCCATACATTGCGCGTCTCGACTGGGATTGCTGCGGAATTTTTCGATGCGCAGTTGGATGCCTTTTAGGTAGCGCGGGACATGTTGCAGGCGTTCGTAGGGGGTGAGGGCGACGAAGTTTTTTGGCAACAAAAATTCCAGTTGTTCGCGCACGTCTTTTTGCGCTGCTGGGCTGGCTTTGAGTTGCGGCAATAGTTTTTGCACGGCGTGGTGTTCTGTCAAAATTTGCGCCGCCAATCGCGCCAATTCCTGTGCAATCAATAACAAACGATTTTTGGCAGACTTGCCGCGTTCGGTGAACATGGCGGCAGTGCAAGGCAGCGGGTCGTTTAAACAGCAGCGTTCAAAGGTCATGTCGATGATTTGTTGCTGCAATTCTTGCGGCGTGCCGAGTGCCATGTACAACATGCCGAGTCGTTGCGCATCGGGCAAGTTTTTTTCCAAATACTTGACCTGTTCTTTCAGCAACAACATAAACAAGCGGCGCAATCCGCCGCGATGGGCTTCCAGCGCGACATCGCGGTGATCGAAAGCGCGCAGCACCACGGCATCGCCTTCATCGACTAAGGCATTGAATAAAATCACATTTTGTCCTGCGCGTTTGACTTCGCGGGTGTCGGCGAAGTCGCCAAATGTCCACGCGGTGTAGCGCACTTCGGGCGCGTCGGCGGTTTTGCTTTCCTTTTCAATCACGGCGGGCGCACTGCGCGGAGCGAGTTGTTCGTGCAGTTCGGCGAAGTTGCGGCTCATGCCCAGTTGCCGCCCGTGTTCATCCACCACGCGGAAATTCATCAACAAATGCGGCGGCAATTGTTCTAAGCGGTACGCGTCCAGCGGCGGATCGACTTGTTTTTGTTCGCGGATGTAGCGCGTCAAGGCTTGCAACAACGGCGTGTTGCTGGCGGGCACTTTGCTACAAAATTCGGTGGCGAATTCGGGGACGGGCACGCAATGGCGGCGCAATTTTTGCGGCAAGGTCTTCACCAATTGAGTGACTTTTTCCGCCAAAATCCCAGGCACGAGCCATTCGCAGCGTTCGGCAATCACTTGATTGATGAGTGCAATCGGCACAGTGAGCGTGATACCGTCGTCATTTTTTCCTGGCGAAAAGTGATACGCCAGCGCGTAGCTGACTTGGTTCATCAGCAGTTGCGGCGGGAATTGGTCGGTGGTGATGCCCGCCGCTTCGTGGCGCATCAAATCGTCTTTTTTCAGATACAACAACTTCGGCTGGGCGCGTTCGGCCTCTTTGCGCCAGACTTCAAACGCCGCGCCATTGTGCAATTCCGCGCCCACGCGGCTGTCGTAAAACGCATAAATCAGCTCGTCATCGACCAACACATCGGGGCGACGGGCTTTGTGTTCCAGCGTTTCGATGTCGTGGATGAGCTTTTGATTGTGGGCAAAAAACGGCGCACGCGTCTCGAATTCGCCTTCCACCAAGGCTTGGCGGATGAAAATTTCCCGCGCTTCCGTAGGATTCATCGGACCGTAATGCACGCGTTTTTTCGGATTCAGCAATAAACCGTGCAAGGTGCTGCGCTCGTAAGCATTGACTTGCGCGGGCTTTTTCTCCCAATGCGGGTCGTAATAATGTCGCTTAATCAAATGCTTGCCGACTTCTTCCAACCATTCCACTTCGATGCGCGCCACGGTGCGGGCGTACAAGCGATGGGTTTCCATCAACTCGCCCGCCATCACCCATTTCGAGCCTTTTTTCGCTAACACCGAATTGGGCGCGATGAAAAATTTAATGCCGCGTGCGCCGAGATATTCGTTGCCCTCCACCGCCTTCATGCCGATGTTGCCCAATAACCCGCACAACAAGGCTTTGTGGATTTGTTCGTAAGTTGCAGCCCTCTCCCCCAACCCCTCTCCCACGAGTGGGCGCGGGGAGGAAAACATTCCCATTTCGGAGACTTGGGCGTGCAATTGTTGGTGTAGTTCGCGCCATTCGCGCAACCGCAGCGGGGATAAAAATGCGTCGCGGCAGGCTTCTGCCAATAAGCGATTGGATTTTTTATGCGCGATGGCTTGTTCAAACCATGCCCAAATTTTGAGGAATGCCAAAAAGTCCGAGCGTTCATCGGCAAAGCGTTTGTGCGCCGCATCGGCGGCTTCTTGCCGTTCCATCGGACGATCACGCGGGTCTTGTACCGACAAGGCACTGGCGATAATCAGAATTTCGGTCAAACAATGGAAATCGCGCCCTGCCAACAACAATCGAGCGATTTTCGGATCGAGCGGAAGTTTGGCGAGTTCGTGACCTAGGGAGGTGAGGTGGTATTTGCTGCCGCCAGTCCCCTCGCCCGCTTGCGGGAGAGGACTAGGGAGAGGGTGAGGTTTTTGATTTTTGGGCGCGCTGCCCTCTCCCCCCGCCCCTCTCCCGCTTGCGGGCGAGGGGAGTTGCGTGGTGATGGCGTTGAGTTCGTCCAGCAGTTGATAGCCATCGGCAATCATTCTGGGCGTGGGCGGTTCGATAAACGGAAAGGCGGCGATGTCGCCTAATTGCAGCGCGCTCATGCGCAAAATCACCGTCGCTAGGGACACGCGGAAAATTTCGGGATCGGTGAAGGGATCACGCAGCAAGAAATCCGCTTCGTCATACAGCCGCACGCAAATCCCGCTCATCACCCGTCCGCAACGGCCTGCGCGTTGGTTGGCGGCGGCTTGGGAGATTTTTTCGATGTGCAGCTGTTCGACTTTTTGGCGGATGCTGTAGCGGTTCATGCGCGCCAAGCCGCAGTCGATCACATAGCCGATATTCGGCACGGTGAGCGAGGTTTCCGCCACGTTGGTCGCCAGCACCACGCGCCGCTGGTTGCCGACTTTGAACACGCGGTCTTGCTCGGCGGCGGACAGACGCGAGAACAACGGCAACACCTCGATGCCTTTGGGATGGTGTTTGCGCAAGGCTTCGGCGGTGTCGCGGATTTCGCGTTCACCTGGCAAAAACACCAGCACATCGCCGCGCAAGCCTCCCACCGCCAATTCGTCCAGCGCGTGGCTGATGGCTTTGGGCAAATCGGGCAAGTCGCCGTCTTCATTGACTTCCAGCGGGCGATAACGCACTTCCACAGGGTAGCTGCGCCCTGAAACCTCGATGACTTCCGCGCCAAAATGCTTGGCGAAACGATCCGCATCCAGCGTCGCCGAAGTGATAATCAGTTTCAAATCGCGGCGGCGCGGCAGCAGTTGTTTCAAATAGCCGAGCAGAAAATCAATGTTCAAACTGCGCTCGTGCGCTTCGTCGATAATCAACGTGTCGTAATGACGCAGCAGCGGGTCGCTGTGGATTTCCGCCAACAAAATCCCGTCGGTCATCAGTTTGACATTGGTGTCGGGCGAAACTTTGTCGTGAAAACGCACTTTGTAGCCGACCATGCCGCCCAGTTCGGTTTTCAATTCTGCCGCGATGCGCGTCGCCACGGTGCGCGCCGCCACCCGACGTGGTTGCGTGTGCCCGATGCAGCCCAACACCCCGCGCCCCAATTGCAAACAAATTTTGGGTAGCTGCGTGGTTTTGCCTGAACCTGTTTCACCGCAGACGATAATGACTTGATTTTGCTGGATGGCTTTTGCCAATAACTCGCGCTTAGCTACCACGGGTAAATCAGCGGGGAATTCAATTTGAGTTAAGGCAGCGACACGGGCTTGGCGACGTAGGGCTAAGGGGGACAAAGGTTTTTCAGACATGGTGTACTTTAGGATAGCGGTTGCGGGGTATTTCCCGTTTTCATTTCAATACAGCAATCATGGCGTAGGGTGCATTTTATGCACTAACATGATGATTTGTAATTAAAATCATATCGAACATACTCCTTCCCCCTAGCAGGGGGAAGGCTGGGATGGGGGTTGAAAGTTTGCATTCGTGCGACGATTTCAACCCCCACCCTAACCCTTGTATGCTTAGTTTGCTAGACAAGGTTAGTTTTTTGTTAGTTAATCTTATCTGGTTCGGTACGGCAGTTCGATACCCCTCTGGGACATCAAGCCCGTGGGAGAGCAAGGAGCGTCGTACCGAT
>JAQTYN010000048.1 GCA_028688275.1 Gallionella sp.
GTGCGACAGCAAAAACGCGTTTAGAAATAGAAACAAAAACACGGGGCAGCGCCGACCAGCTGCATGAAATAGGCGACCCTCTTAAACTAGACACATTATTGTCTTGACCGAGGGGTCCACTTTAACCCTTCACGTTTCACATCGCTCAAAACCGCTTTGCATTCCCCCGTTGTCTGTGTAGCATTCAGCCCGCTGCGGCGAATGCCGCGTTTCATTTGTAAAGGATCGTCATGCCAACCCTCGCCAATGCAAAATTTCCTCCGCCCAAGGACGCGAGTGAGTTTGAGGACATCGTCTGTGATGCAGCCAACCTGAGCACCGAATGGGGCGCAACAGATTTCAAACGCTACGGTCGCAGTGGGCAAAAGCAAGATGGACTTGATGTTTACTCGCAAACGTCACATGTTGGTTTGCAGTGCAAAAACGTAACGGAACTAACGCAGAAAATTGTCACTAAGGAAATCGGCAACGCTGAAAAATTTCCCTCCAAGTTGAAAAAATTGTGTGTCGCAACAACCGCACCGAGAGACACAACGGTACAGGGCTTTGTTTTTAACCACTCCGAGGAAAGAGTTCAGCTCGAAAAATTTGCAGTGAGCTTGTGGTTTTGGGATGACATCCTCCAAAACCTAGCGAAAGACCCCAAGCAAATGCAAAAGCATTTCAACCAGTTTTTTATTGGCGTTTCGCCTGATGCGTTGATTGAGTTATCGCACAAGCTCGGTGTCGCAGAAAATGAGCGAGATCAGTGGATTCAACGCTACCAAGCAGAGCGCGATGAATGGATGCAACGCTATCAAGAGCTAGAACGCCAATTGGCCGCCCGTAGCGACGACATCGGCAAACAAGCTCAAGCCTTTTTGAAACAAGGCGATTTGGATCGAGCAGAAGAACTTTTTGATCAAGCCAAAAACAATGATTTTGAAAATGCGGCAGCAAGTTTGAAAAGCGGTGCTGCGAATGCCTTTGCTTCGGCACAGATCAAAGCACTGAAATACAAAACACTCGCCGCCATTCGTGAGGCCACCCTTGCCGCTAACAATGATATAGACAATGCGTTTTACTGGGAATTCCTTGGAAATCTGCAACTACGGGCAGGCGACTTACCGCAAGCCGAACGCGCTTTTCAGCAAACCATGCGCATTACCCGTACCGCCAGCCTAGCCCAACCCAACGACCTCAACTTGCAGCGTGAACACAGTGTGGCGTACGTCAAAATCGGCGACATCCAACAAGTCCAAGGCGAAAGAGCGTGCGCGCTGGTGTCCTACCGCGCCAGTCATGTCATCTTTGAACGCCTCGCCCAGCAAGATGCGACGAATACCCGATGGCAGGGCGACCTGAGCGCGTCGCATGACCGTATCGGCAACATCCAACAAGCCCAAGGCGACAGAGTGGGCGCGCTGGTGTCCTACCGCACCAGTTTAACTATCCGCGAACGCCTCTCAAAACAAGATGCGGCGAATACCGAATGGCAGAGCGGCCTGTGCGTGTCGCACGTCAAAATCGGCGACATCCAACAAGCCCAAGGCGACAGAGCGGGCGCGCTGGTGTCCTACCACGCTAGTTTGACCAACGCCAAACGCCTCGCTCAGCACGATGCGGCGAATACCGAATGGCTGCGCCATTTGAGCGTGTCGCACGCCAAAATCGGCGACATGCTACAAGCCCAAGGTGACAGAGCGGGCGCACTGTTGTCCTACCGCAAAGATTTGGAAATCAGCGAACGCCTCGCCCAACACGATGCGGAGAATACCAAATGGCAGCGCGACTTGAGCGTGTCGCATGACAAAATCGGCGACATGCTACAAGCCCAAGGTGACGGAGCTGGCGCACTGTTGTCCTACCGCGCCAGTTTGACCATCCGCAAACGCCTCGCTAAACAAGATGCTGCGAATACCGAATGGCAGCGAGATTTGAGTGTGTCGCACACCAAAATCGGCGAAATCCAACAAGCCCAAGGCGATTTAGCGAGTGCTCTGTTGTCCTACCGCGCTAGTTTGACCATCGCCGAACGCTTAGCCCAGCACGATGCGGCGAATGTGGAATGGCAAACGGATATGGTAGTTTTATGTTGGAAATTGGCGACAGTGACCCAGGGCGACGAAGCAAAAGGATTTTTACGACGCGGCTTGGCGATTTTGGAACGGCTGGCGAAAGAAGATCGCTTGAATACGGAACAAAAAGGCTGGGTGCAAATGTTCCGCGATGCGTTGGCGCAGCAACCGTAGGTGCGAATTTATTCGCACGGTTTTTGGTAGTGCGGAAAAAAATTCAAAAGAGTGCGAATGAATTCGCACCTACGTAACGTCATACCAGCGAAAGCATCGTAGCCTAGATGGAATGTAATGGAATCTAGGGATTTTGGCGCATCGCCTCCTAGATTCCGCTGCGCTGCATCTAGGCTACGAATGCCCCAACGCAAACAAGCCGACATCTCTGTCGGCTTGTGGGTGCAGCTATCAAACGATGGGGATTAAGCCATTGCCTTGATAGCAGCAGACAAACGGCTCTTATGGCGCGCTGCCTTGTTCTTGTGAATAATTTTCTTGTCAGCGATGCTATCCACGGTGCTGACCGAGCTTTGGTAAACAGCTTGAGCAGCTGCTTTGTCGCCCGCTTGGATCGCTTTGATCACTTTCTTAACCGCAGTGCGTAATTCGGAACGCAAGCTGCTGTTGTGAGCATTCTGCTTGATTGATTGACGAGCACGTTTACGTGCTTGTGCGCTATTTGCCATTGATGACTCCCTAAGAATTTGGCTTGCAATAAAAGGGGCGCATTTTAAAGGCTTGTGCCGACATTAGCAAATGTTTTTATCGCAAAGCAGGCTAGCGAGTCCAAATTAGCATTTTGGCGCGCTGAATTATGACGATACTGGACGAACATCTGTCGATGTCCTTGCCTTGGTATTTTAAGCAACATACAATCAAACGATACACCCGCCCACCTCAAGACCCAAACATCCCATGATTAAATCGCTTACCGTTGAGAATTTCAAAAGCATCGACAAACTGGACATCGAATTCGGGCGTGTCACCGTGTTGATTGGTGAAAATGGCTCTGGTAAAAGCAATATTTTAGAAGCCATTGCACTGGCGGGCGCGGCGGCGGCAGATAAATTGGATAATGAGTTTTTAGCCTCGCGTGGCATACGCGTGACGAATCCAGAAGTGATGCGGGCGGCATTTTCGACGGAAAATATCAGTAAAAACATCCCTTTTAAAATTTCGACGGATAACGAATTTGCTATTTCTTTTGCACTCAAAAACAGCAATGAGCCTTACTCAACATGGGGCGTAACCAGTAAAGTTGTTGCCAATCTCACTGCTGAGGAAAAAGATAAGGTTGGCACTTTAATACTCGAAAATTTCAAGCAACAAAACTGGGCTTTTTGGGAGTCACTCCAAAAAGCAACCAAAGTCAAAAACACTGACGCTTTAGATCATCTTTTGGATAAAATTATTTCTCCGAACACACGCAAAGTCATCTTTTCTGACCCCAATATTCACCCTATCCGAGACTTCCTAATCTACGCCCCCGAAAACAGCGCATTACGCAAATTTGAAGAAGAAGGACAAATCCAACCTTTGGGTATTCGAGGCGAGGGTTTATTCAAATTATTGGGGGTGTTGTCCAAAGATACTGAAGCGTTTCCCGCCATCAAAACAGGACTGCAAGTCTTGGGCTGGTTCAAGGATTTTAAATTATCGGACAGCAACCACCCCGACCGAAAAATCCAGCTTGAAGACAAATACCTTCCGCCTGAAATTAACCTATTAGATCAAAAAAGTGCCAACGAAGGCTTTTTGTTTTTGTTGTTTTACCTCGCGTTATTCACCAGCAAAAACACCCCAAAATTCTTCGCCATCGACAATATCGAAGCCTCGTTTAACCCCAAGTTATGCGAAAAATTGATGCAGGAATTGACCCAATTGGCGAAACAATTCGACAAACAAGTCATTTTCACCACGCACAATCCTTCGATTTTGGACGGGCTAAATTTGGATGATCCTGAGCAAATTTTGTATGTGGTAAACAGAACGCCCGACGGCTACACCAAGCTGAAACGCATCCAAAAACCTAAAGCCATCGCCGACACCAAACCGACCAAATTGTCCGCCGCATTTTTGAATGGCTATTTGGGCGGCTTGCCCAAAGGATTTTAGCCCGTGGTTGCCTTTGCCTTGGTGACAGAAGGCATTACCGACCAAGCGGTATTAGAAAACATCTTGTACTGCTGGTTTGATGATGTTGAAATCAACCCATTGAATCCATTGCGAGATGCTACCGATACACACCGCGCCGCCTCGTTTAGCAATTGGGAAAAAGTGCTGGAATACTGCCAACAAGATGAATTCAAAGCCTCGCTGCAATTTAACGAATTCGTGATTGTGCAAATTGACACGGATACCGCAGAGCATCCAAATTTTAACGTCACCCTCACGAATCAAGGCGTTGAACGTGCCCCGATTGAAATCATTGCCGACGTAAAACAGCTTATCGTTCAAAAAATTGGCAATGATTTTTATCAGCAATATCACGCACAAATTCTGATTGCTGTGGCGGTTGGTTCCACGGAATGCTGGCTGTTGCCCTTGCACTCAAAAGATCACCACAAAACGGATAACAAAGTGTTTAGTTGCGATAAAAAATTAAAAGGGCTACTCGCACTTAGAAAAGGAACACCAAATTCAGAAAAAAATCACAAAAACTATTTTGAACTTTCCAAAGACTTTCGTAAGCGTAAAACCTTATTGGATGCCGCAAAGCGCAATGAAAGTTTGGACGATTTTGTGACGCAACTACAAACGATAACCATGCCGACGTAAAAATATGATTCCCCTCACCCCCACCCTGCTGCGCCCTCTCCTCCCTACCCGCCCATGCGATAGCCACAAAGGTCTATTCGGCACAGTGGCGATCATCGGCGGAGAAGCAGGGATGGTGGGTGCGGCTTTGTTGGCGGGACGGGCAGCGTTGAAATTGGGTGCGGGTTGCGTACGAGTGGGATTATTGGCGGAGGGCGCGCCTGTGGTGGATGTGGCGCAGCCTGAACTGATGCTATCGCCAGCTTCAGCGATTTTCACCACAAAATTTACCGTACTCGCAATGGGCTGCGGCATGGGCGGGCGCGAGGCGGCACGGGCGTTATTGGCGCGTGGTTTGCAATGCGCCGTGCCGTTGGTCTTGGATGCCGACGCCTTGAATTTATTGGCGAAGAACAGCGACTTGCAAACCGCTTTATTGGCACGCGATGCCGCGACGGTGTTAACGCCTCATCCTGCCGAAGCGGCGCGCTTATTGGGATGTAGCACGCAGGCGGTGCAAGCTGATCGCGTATCGGCAGTACAGCAATTGGCGCAAAAATTTCGCGCTAGCGTGGTGTTAAAAGGTGCGGGCAGCTTGTGCGCGACGCGAGATGGTCACCTGCACATCAACACCACGGGGAATTCTGGCATGAGTACGGCGGGCATGGGCGATGTGTTGACAGGCATAATCGCCGCCTTGATCGCCCAAGGAATGCGCGCGGACGACGCACTGTTGTTAGGCGTACATTTACACGGCGCGGCGGGCGATACGTTAGCAGAGCAAGGCATCGCCATCGGCATGACCGCAACAGAATTGATAGATGCCGCACGGCAGGTATTGAATCAGTGGGCAAAGGAAATGCGAATGAATAACGCGCTGAACGCATCAATTATTTGATTTAAAATAGACACGGCAGTGTAACAACGCATACGCCCTATGCGGAATAAGGGGTTCACGTAGAGAAAAGGGGTAAGGCAATGTCAGAACCTGTACGTCATAACTGGGCAATGATTTTATTCGGTATGGTTTTTTTGTGGGTATTGTTCGTTGTAATTTCTTTCTCTTGGCATTTTTCTTCGCGGACGGAGTACTGGAGTGAAGATGTTTTGCTGCAAAGTGGGAAACTCATCAAGGTAAAGAGAAAAGTCGATTGGACAACGCACATCGTTACGACTGATCCGTTTTTCGGCTTGCCAATAGTCCCACCACATTTTTCTAACAGTTGGCCCGACAAATTCTGGTTGGAATTTGAACATCCCAATACACATGAACTCATCCAGTGGCAAGGGATACAGTATTTTAGCCCTGTGTTGCTAGATATTGTTGACGGTACGCCGTATCTGGTTTTGTGGGGATACTCGACTAAGGCCAATGAAAAAACTTATGGCTGCGCAGAACTTCCCTATATTTATCTCAAATATGACCCCTCTTCTGCTGAGAAATGGTCGCCAATACCTGTAGAAGCCGCACCGCAATCGCTGCGCAATGCTAATCTGTCGCCTGATTACCCTGACTTCGGTAATCTTGGTGTCGAAAGCGAAGCAATTGAAGCGAAGCGGCGTGGCGGGCGTGCGCGGCGAGATATGTCACTTGAAGACATTCAAAAGCGGATGTCTAATGCGGAGCATCATTTAGGGGGAGGTTTTCAGTCATCCATTCCAAGAACCTATGATGAATGGCGTTACATGGGCAAAAACAACCACCTCAACGAACGGCTGCAAGGAGACTGTCGTCCTCCGCGTCAATTGCCGCCACCCGTGACTTTGCCAACACCAGTCGAAAGCTCGCCAGAAATTCTTAACATAATCAATTACAAGCCAGATCGTGTCGCCGTCGGTGATGATTGGTCTAGCATGGTGTTCGATCAAAAGCGTGAAGGAGAGTGCAAAAAGCTATTCCGACCAACAGACCCCAACGACTACATGCAAGGTCAACGCTTCATCAACGACAGCACAGGGAATAAACCAGCACCGTACTCAAGATCGGCACAATTTGACGGGGGTGTAAGGGTGCTTTGTGATGATTACGTTTGGTTTATCACGCATCAAGAAATACCAGTGAAAATGGTCATTTCAAAATTCACGCTTACAGGTGATCTGGTTTATCGGACGAGTTTCCGCAATCCCAACCCAGTTGAGGGCTTTATTGGTTATATCCGCGTTCCAAGTTTGCGAGTTCAAGATGGCTATCTGTACTTTGACTGGCTGGATTTTCGTGAGGATAACCGTGAATGGCATATTAAACGCCAGTTGGAAATGCGGATTCGTGAACCAGAAACGCTAAACTCCGCTGTACAGAGGCGATGAAACTCCATAATTGAGAATACTTGACGGCATAGATGCCGCACGGCGGGTGTTGAATCAGGGGTTGATAGAGAAACTATCAGCTTCAAACTAATCGGGGTATGCCACAAGAACTTTTCACTATCCCAAATCTGTACTTTACGGCATAATCCGCGCCGCCGTTTAAGACCAATGGGAGAGTGTGGTTCACAACCACCGCCGAAGGCGCAACACCCGCAACCGCTCAGGCAAAGGAACTATTGGCACAGGCAAATCTGGAGAGTATTGGCATCGCCAATCACCGAAGGGGCAAGCGATTTTCGATCGTAATCTCTCAGGTATCAAGGACAGATGGGGCGTAGCACGTTATCGTGCTACGCCTTTTTTATTGTCTAAAAACCAATAAATCAGAATAAATACCAGCTTTCCGTTCGTGGTGAGCCTTTCGGCAAGCTCAAGACAGACTTGTCGAACCATGAACGGAAAGTTGCCGAAACTTCGCAATGCCCGCTCACCCTTCGACAGGCTCAGGGCGAACGGGAGACATTGAAATGCTCAATTAAGGAAAACACATGACTTTGAAACAAACGCCGTTGAATGCTGCACATCGTGCCATGGGTGCAAAAATGGTGGATTTTGGCGGGTGGGACATGCCCGTCAATTACGGTTCACAAATCGACGAGCATCATCAAGTGCGTAACGATTGCGGCATGTTTGACGTGTCACACATGCGCGTGGTGGATATGCGTGGCAATGATGTACGCGCATTTTTGCAAGGCTTATTGGCGAACAACGTCAGCAAATTGCACCTGACTGGCAAGGCGTTATATTCCGCCATGTTGCGCCCAGATGGCGGCGTGATCGACGATTTGATTGTGTATTTTATGCGCGAAGATTGGTTTCGCATCGTGGTCAACGCAGGCACGGCCGACAAAGACATCGCATGGATGCGCGCACAAGCAGCGGTTCACGCGCCTCACTTGGATATTACCGACCATCCCGAATTGGCGATGATTGCGGTGCAAGGACCGAATGCCCGCGCCAAAGTTTGGGAAGCCTTGCCTGGCAGCCAAGCGTTGACCGAATCGCTGATTCCGTTTAGCGCGGTAGAAATGGGCGAGATGTTTATTGCGCGCACGGGCTACACAGGCGAAGATGGTTTTGAAATCATGCTGCCCGCTAAAGCTGCACCGTTTTTCTGGGGAATTTTGGCTGAAAAGGGCGTGAAACCGATTGGGCTGGGCGCACGCGACACCTTGCGTTTAGAAGCGGGCATGAATTTGTACGGTCAGGACATGGATGAAACCGTGAATCCACTGGAAGCAGGCTTGGCGTGGACCATCGACTTAATCAGCCCACGCGACTTTGTGGGTAAAGCGGCGTTGCTGGCGAATCCACCCACACACAAACTGATTGGGCTGATTCTGCAAGATCGTGGCGTACTACGTGGGCATCAAATTGTCCACACTGCGCACGGCACAGGCGAAATCACCAGCGGTAGTTTTTCGCCCACGCTCAATCAATCTATTGCCTTAGCGCGTGTACCGAAAGAAGTTGCCATCGGAGACAGCGTACAAGTGGCAATCCGCGATAAAATGCTGACCGCCAAAGTGGCGAAATACCCGTTTGCGCGCAATGGCAAAGCGGTGGTGCAGGCGTAATGTGTTGTTTTCAAGCCGTTCGTCCTGAGCTTGTCGAAGGATGAATCGCTTGAAAACGTAAAGATTTCAAATCCGCTTCCCTTCGACAAGCTCAGGGCGAACGGATTTTAAATCGTGGTGCTGTAGTTTATCGAACATCCTTCCCTATTTAACTTTTGGAGACCCCAATGAGCATCCCAACTGAATTGAAATACACACCCTCCCACGAATGGATCCGCGTGGAAGCGGACGGAAGCATCACCATCGGCATCACCCAACACGCTCAAGAATTATTGGGTGACATGGTGTATGTCGAAGCTCCCGCCGTGGGGCGCAGTTTGAACGCAGGCGAAGAATGCGCTGTGGTGGAATCCGTTAAAGCCGCCGCTGACGTCTATGCGCCCGTTTCTGGCACGGTTACAGCGAATAACAGCGAGCTGGACAGTTCACCCGAAGCCATCAACAGCGCGCCTTATGATGCTTGGATTTTCAAAATGCAGCCCGCCGATGCAAGCGCGGTTGCAAGTTTGTTAGACGCAGCCGCATATCAAGCGGTGGTCGATAGCGAGGCGCATTAGAAACTGGGAAGGGGGAAGGGAGAAGAGGGAAGGGAGTGACGGTTGATCGTGCATGGGGAAAACGTTTCTCCCACAATACGCATCCATTACCTTCCCGCGCTGCACTCCCCAACCCTTCTCTATTCTCACTTCCCTCTTCTCCCTTCTCAAAATACTCTTCTCATTAGAAAAATGCCCTTCATTCCCCATACTTCTCAAGATGTTAGTTCCATGCTCGCCAGTATTGGCGTGGCGGAGATTGACGCGTTGTTTGATGAAATCCCTGCGCATTTAAAAAGCGGTTCGTTGACGGCTTTGGGCGCGGGTTTGAACGAAATGCAGGTTGCGCGTTTGATGCGCGACCGTGCGGCGCAAGACACGCCGTTGCTGAATTTTATCGGCGCGGGTGCTTACGAACACCATATTCCCGCTGCGGTTTGGGAATTGGCGACACGCGGCGAATTTTATTCCGCCTACACGCCCTACCAAGCCGAAGCCAGCCAAGGCACGTTGCAAGTGCTGTACGAATACCAAACCATGATGGCATCGCTGACGGGCATGGACGTGTCCAACGCCAGTTTGTACGACGGCGCGTCGGGTTTGGCAGAAGCCATGTTGATGGCGGTGCGGGCGCACAAAACCTCGCGCCGCATCCTCGTCCCCGCCACGGTTAGCCCGTTCTATCGCAGCACAGCGCGCAGCATCGTCAAGTTGCAAGACATTGAATTGGTTGAAATTCCTTACGACCGCGCCACGGGTACGGTCGATATGGCAGCGTTGGCGCAACACGCGGGCACAGATTTTGCCGCCTTGGTGATCCCGCAACCGAACTTTTTTGGCGCGCTGGAAGATGTGGATGCGCTGACTAACTGGGCGCACGCTAATGGTGGGCTGGCGATTGCTTTGGTTAATCCTTTGTCGCTGGCGTTGCTGAAACCAGCGGGTTTGTGGGGCGACAACCCTCACCCTAACCCTCTCCCAGGGGGAGAGGGGACGAACGCCGCGCTGCGCGCCCCTGTTGGTGCGGACATCGCGGTCGGCGATGGTCAACCCTTGGGCGCACCGTTGTCCAGCGGCGGGTCGTACTTTGGTTTTATGTGCTGCAAACAAGCCTTGGTACGCCAAATGCCAGGGCGCATCATCGGTCGCACCGTGGATTTGGACGGCAAACAGGGTTTCACCTTGACCTTACAAGCTCGCGAACAACACATTCGCCGCGCCAAAGCCACCTCTAACATCTGCTCCAATCAAGGCTTGATGGTCACCGCCGCGACGATTTTTATGTCGCTGTTGGGACAAGACGGACTGCGCCGCGTCGCCGCCGCCTCGCATCAAAACAGCCAACGCTTGGCAGCATTGGCAAGCGGCATCGCGGGCGTGTCGGTGTTATTCAACACCCCAACCTTCCACGAAACCGTGTTGCAATTGCCCAAACCCGTCGCGGAAGTCTTGGCGAATATGGCAAACGCAGGTATTTTGGGCGGCTACGACCTCAGTGCGGATTACCCTGAATTGGGCAACGCCTTGCTGGTCTGCGCCACCGAAACCAAAACCGAGGAAGACTTGCAGCAATTTGTCGCCTCGTTGCAGGCGGCGATTGCATAGGTCTGGCTGAACCGACCTACTTGCTCCCCTCGCCCATGTATGGGAGAGGGGTTGGGGGAGAGGGAATTCCCCGAAAAATTCAAATACCCCTCTCCCTAACCCTCTCCCGCAAGCGGGCGAGGGAAATGAGACCGAGACAATTTTAAGAGACCTCATCATGTTAATTTTTGAACGTAGTCACCCCAGCCGCCGCAATGCGGCACAAGCTCCGCAAGCGATGGCGGCGGTAAACATCCCCGCCGCGCTGTTGCGCAAAACCGCCCCGCTGTTACCCGAAGCCTCGGAAATGGACGTGGTACGCCATTACACCAATCTGTCGCAAAAGAATTTTTCCATCGACACGCATTTTTACCCGCTGGGTTCTTGCACCATGAAGTACAACCCGCGTGCTTGCAACACCTTGGCGATGCTGCCGAATTTCTTGGCGCGTCACCCGCTCGCCCCCGCGCACACGGGACAAGGCGTGTTGGCGTGCTTGTATGATTTGCAAGAAATTTTGAAAGAAGTGACGGGCATGGCAGGCGTGAGCTTGATGCCGATGGCGGGCGCGCAAGGCGAATTCGCAGGGATCGCCATGATCCAAGCCTACCACGCCAGTCGCGGCGACACCGCTCGCACCGAAATCATCGTGCCCGACGCGGCACACGGCACCAATCCCGCCACGGCGGTGATGTGCGGCTACAAAGTGCGCGAAATCCCCACCAATGCCGACGGCGACGTGGATTTAGACGCGCTGCGTGCGGCGGTAGGCCCGCAAACCGCTGGGCTGATGTTGACCAATCCTTCGACGCTGGGCGTGTTTGAAACGCATATCGAAGACATCAAACACATTATTCACGACGCGGGCGGCTTGTTGTACTACGACGGCGCGAACCTCAACGCCATTTTGGGTAAAGTCAAACCTGGAGACATGGGCTTCGACGTGATCCACAGCAATTTGCACAAAACCTTCGCGACCCCCCACGGCGGCGGCGGCCCTGGTGCGGGTGCGGTCGGCGTGGCAGCACGTTTATTGCCATTCTTACCATTACCCGTAGTAGCGAAACTCCCCTCGCCCACAAGTGGGAGAGGGGTTGGGGGAGAGGGTGCTGTCGAATACCGCTACCTAACCGAAGCCGACCTCCCCCTCTCCATCGGTCACCTTTCCGCCTTCACAGGCAATATCGGCGTGCTATTGCGCGCCTACATCTATGCCAAAATGCTCGGTGCGGACGGGATGCACCGCGTCGCGGAATTCGCCACCTTAAACGCCAACTACCTGATGGCAGAATTGCAAAAAGTTGGCTACCGCATCGCCTTCCCCCAACGCCGCGCCAGCCACGAATTTATCGTGTCGTGCAAACCGTTAAAAGACGCGACGGGCATTTCTGCGATGGACGTAGCAAAACGCCTGCTGGACAAAGGCTATCACCCGCCCACCACCTACTTCCCCATGCTCGTCCCCGAATGTTTGCTCATCGAACCGACCGAAACCGAATCCAAAGAAACCTTGGATGCCTTCGTCGCCGCGATGAAGGAAATTTGGGACGAAGCCCACGCCACGCCCGACTTGGTCAAAGGTGCGCCTTACAGCCAACCCGTGCGCCGTTTGGACGATGTCAAAGCCGCGCGGGAGTTGGATTTGACTTGGAAGGCGTGAAAAGCACAACTAAGTGAAACATAGGGAAACGCTGATTAAATCCGATCACCCTTCGACAAACTCAGGGCGAACATCTTTAATCAGCACCTCCTTAGAGGCTTGCTTACGTGAATCATGCTGTAAATGAGGAAAATATTCGATGCAATATCCATTATCATAGTCATCATGTTCTTTCGCGTGATGCAATGGAGAAAATGATGGCTGAAGTTCGAACATTTAAATTCTGTCCAAGTTGCGGTCATTACAGCCTTTTCAGTAAGACTGTTTATGTTTGCCCAGTCTGTTCAAAACTCTCCTGCAAAAACTGCGTCACTGGAATTTTTGTGGATAGGTGTCCTCATTGCTCGTGCAAAATTAGACGCGATGTGGATAAAGCGGGCAAAAAATAATTTTTTTGCTGCGTGGATGGTAGGTGCGGAATTATTCGCGCCTACACCACGTTCACTGAGGAAAGACGACAGCCCCAGCAACCACGTAGTTAGGGCATTGCGATACAGTCTCAACCATTGAAATAACAACTTGAGGTGTATGCACGGGCTTCTTCACACTACACCCGTCAGCACTCACCTAGCGTGGCAGGACTCTTGAGTACTACTCTAAATGCATACACGTCGGATTTTTGGGCAATGCGCCCCTTAACTTGGTGGGAATACGCATTGTCATAATTGATCACGTATTCTTCCCAATAGCACAGCTTGTGCTGAATACCCTCTCGTTCTTCCATGTCGCTATACCATTCCCGCGCATTGCCTAACAAGCCATGCAGCCCGATAGTGTTCAGTGGCATCTTCTCGAAACTTGAAAATCCATGCTGGAAAAACTCGATGTCGTCTGCCGTGGTGGGATAGTCTAAATAGGGTACTCGGAAATTTTTTCGCTGAATGGCATCGTAATCGCCCACTTTATTTTTAACCCAGCCCTTTGCCGCATACTCCCATTCCATCATGGTCGGCAGCCTGAACCCCACTACAGCGGCGATGGAGGAGGCGGGATTGCCTGCTTCGTCCAATAGTCTGCCCGTCTCCTCGCAATAAGCTATAGGCAAATGGTGCTTGAGGGATAGCTGATTGCAATAGTGGATCGCTTCTGACCACGTGGCTTTTTGAGCGGCACTATCACCATCGATTCCTGTTGATTCCAATCCAAGCATGCCTCGAAAATCGTTGACCGTCACAGGAAATGGCGCGATAAGAAAATCTGAGACGATGGCATCGTCAAACTTCTGAATAAGTATTAAATTTTGTAACATATTTTTCCCTTAACGTTCACCCGCAGGCGGGCGAGTGAATTTAAGGAAGTGCTGATTTATTCGGTTGTGTAGTTTTTTGCTGGCGCAAAAATGCTTATTTATCAATGTGCTGGATTCCGACTTTCGTCGGAATGACGAATAAATCAGTGCCTCCTTAAACATTCACGCCTGGGATTTTGCTTAAATCCACGTCGTCAATTTGTTCGGAATCGAGAAATTGTTGGGCGTAGTCGAGATAAACTTTTTCGCGGATAAAAATATCGAATAGGTCGGGGTCAATATGACCGCCAAGCTTGAACTTGCCGAGAATTTCGAGCGATTCAGTGAGCTTTTTGCCATTTTTGTAAGGTCTGTCCTTGGCGGTGAGGGCTTCAAAAATATCGGCGATGCCCATAATACGGGCTTGCACGGACATTTCTGCGCGGGTCAATCCTTTGGGATAGCCCCTGCCATCCATGCGTTCGTGGTGGCCGCCTGCAAATTCAGGTACATTTTTAAGATGTTTTGGCCACGGCAGCGATTCCAGCATTTTGATGGTAATGTCGATATGGTGATTGATGATGAGCCGCTCGTTTGAGGTCAATGTGCCTGCACGAATGGTGAGGTTTTCAATCTCGTTATCACTCAAAAATGGGCTGGCTAGACCTACTTCATTGCGCCATGTATAGGCAGCGATTTGGTGTACACGTTGCTGGGCTTCGAGTGTCATGGCTTCGCTGCCCATGTTGCACTGGTGCAAAAAGCGTCGATCATCGTCTAACTGCTGAATACGAGCATCAAAATCATGACGGCATTGCTCTTCGGAAACCTTTCCTGTAGAAATCGCGCGCAGCATGGAAATTTCCGCATCGCGCTTGAGGATCTCAAAACGCGTATCGACCAGATGTATGCGATCAAATAACGTTTGCAGCTTGGTAGCTTTATCGACCACATGCACGGGCGTGGTGATTTTGCCGCAATCGTGCAGTAGCGCGGCGATTTTGAGTTCGTACTTTTCCTTGTCAGTCAGCTTAAACCCATGCAGCGGGGAATCGTTACGAGCACGGCAAGTGGCTTCTGCCAGCATCATGGTGAGGACAGGTACGCGTTCGCAATGCCCGCCCGTGTAGGGAGATTTGTCGTCGATGGCGGTGTTAATGAGATTGATAAATGCCTCGAATAACGCTTCCATTTGCTGGATCAATCGCCGATTAGTAAGCGCGATGGCGGCTTGTGAGGCGAGTGACTCCAAGAGTTGTTGATCGTCGCTGGAAAACGGCACAATTTCGCCTGTGGCTTGATTTTGTGCGTTAATCAGTTGCAGTACCCCGATCATTTCATCTTCGTGGTTGCGCATCGGAACCGCTAGGAAAGACTGTGAACGATAGCCCGTCTTGGCATCAAATTTTTTAGTGCCCGAAAAGTCGTAGCCCTCTGCCGTATAGGCATCAGGGATATTGACCGTTTCGCCACTCAGCGCGGCATGACTGACGACCGTGGCGTGGTTGGGCTTACCCGCATCGTTATATAAGTGAATGGGATAAAAGGTAATGGGTATGCCACTACTGCCCCCCATCGAGATGTTGAGTGAATCCGTGCGCAGCATTTCAAAGCGCAAGACGCGTTGTTCGGGTTCGTGCAAATACAGTGTGCCTGCATCGGCATGGGTAATCCGTTTTGCGGCAACCAAAATAGTTTCAAGCAAACTATTGATGTCGCGTTGCTGCGACAGTGCGATCCCGATCTCGTTGAGTTCTTTGAGTCGATGTCGCAGATTATGTTTGGAACGCATGGTTAAAAATCATCTGGGTTATAAAACCAAAAAATAAAAAGTGCTGAAACAATAAGTTAAAACAGTTCGTTTCACAATCTAATTTCGCATTTCACTGCTCGATAAACGCGTGTGTACGCCTCACTCCGTGATCCAAATACCGATGGGGCTGCATTCATTGGGCATCAGTTGTCCATACAAGGTGACGGGCAGCTTGCCATTGGCGAGATTGGCTAAGGCAGGATCAGAGGGGAATGGGCTGTAGAGGTTAGCCAAAATGGTTCTGCCTGCGGCACGGTCTAGGGTAATCGTCCAAAATTCCGACAAAGTGCACACTTTTTTCGGGTCGTTTTTGAGGGTAAGTATCACGTCATTTTCTTGATCCTCATTCCTTGCCGCAGCAAGCGATGCCAATGTCCCTGACATCAATGGCGTGGTGTTATCAAAATCCGTGATCGCACGCGCGGATGCAGTGGGTGGCACAACGGCACGACGATTGCCGCGCGAGGTAAAACGGGTGTAGAGCGGATAGCTACGTTGCGCAAATTTTCCTTGTACCCGTTGCCAACGCGCCTGCTCAACTTGATAAAGATTGATTGCCCAATAGCCTTGACCATGTCGCATGTCGATCAATTCAGCTTTGCCATCGTGGTTCATATCAACCAGCGCGGTGAGGGTGTGTTGCTCTTCTGAAAAATAACTGTTGAGCGTGAGCAAGGTCGGTCTGCCATTGTTCTCAAAAGTGAGCAAATAAATCAGTGTGGGCATCGCCAAACCATTGCCACAAGTTTGACGCACCACCACTAAATCCTGAATGCCATTTTGATCCAAATCGGCTTGGTAAAGCTGGGTGGGCGCACAGCCTTCCAGTTTATCAATTTGCACACGCCAAGGCTTACCCGCACGATCTTTGCCCGTGGCGGTTAAGGGTTGCGCAGGATGGTCGTCGTCCAGCTCATTGTCCCAACTCAACTGCGCGCCTGTAAGCCCAATAGAAACGTTAAATTTTCGGGGGGTTGTTGCATTGTTTTGATCGACTTCGCGCAGCCATTGCAAGGGAAACGGCTTACCCAATTCAGTCGTAGAAAGTGGCAAATAGCGATAAGGCAGGGTATCGAAATCAGGTGCGGCTTGAACAATCGCGCAACAGCAGAGGAAAAACAAACCTGTGATATGTTTCATTGCAAGCTCTCCAAAGAAATTAAGTCGCACACAATACCTAGATAAGTTGAATTTTAGTGCGATAACTGCCGTTAAGGGATATAAATGTGAATCGTCGCGACTATTTTGTGTGAAATTCTCTCCCCGTCGTGGACTTTATCCTCTATATTCCCGCTTCATATTCAAACTGCATTTTGTCATGCTCAGCCACTTCAAACAAAAATTTCGCATCTGGTTGTTTCGCCCCAAAATAGACCAAGGTACGGTGACCTTGACGCAACGCCGCATTTTTATTCTGCCCACCAAACAAGGGCTGGTCTTGGGCGGGGTATTGATCTTGATGCTATTGGGCGACATCAATTACGTGTTGAGCTTGGGCTATGTACTCACTTTTTTACTGGCGATGATGGCGGTCATGTCAATGTTGCACGCTTTTCGCAATTTAGCGCATTTACAAATACGGGCAGGGCGCGTGGATGCGGTATTTTGTGGTGAGCCTGCACAGTTTATGTTGCATTTTGACAATCCCAGCACCTTGGTGCGCCATCAACTTTGGTTGCGCGACCTACAGGGCAATAAAGTGAGTTTTGACTTGCCCGCGCAACAAGTCAGCCAAGTGGCCTTTTCGTTACCCACGCACCAACGCGGCTGGGTGCAAACGGGGCGGCTGTCGCTGTACACCACATTTCCCTTGGGCTTGTTTCACGCTTGGTCGTATTTGCATTTTGATACACAGGGTTTAGTCTATCCTAAACCCTTACCTTTTGCGCCCTTGCCTGTGAGCTTGGCGTTTAATGAAGCGGGTAAAAATCATGTCGCGGGAGAAGATGAATTTGCAGGGTTGCGCGCTTATACGCCTGGCGATGCACTGCCTCGTATTGCGTGGAAAGCCTTCGCCCGTGAACAAGGCTTGCAAGTGAAACAATTTTCCACGCCTGTGGGCGCGGCATTGTTATTTGATTATTTGCATACGCCAGAGCGGGACGTGGAAGCCAAGTTGTCGCATTTGACCCGTTGGGTGTTAGATGCCGAAGCGCAAGGCTTACGTTATGGGCTTCGGCTATTGGGCAGCGAACTGCCTGCCGATCACGGTGTGGCGCATCGTGACCTGTGTTTGCAGCAGTTGGCATTGTTCAACCCGCCTTCAACCATGACGCAGAAAGCGCAGCCATGAATCCGTCATTGATCTATTTCCTGTTATTGAGCATTGCGATGGTGATTGCGCCGCACGCGCTGCATTTACCTGTGTGGGTCAGCGTGTTATGTGGCGTGGTATTGCTCTGGCGAACGTTATTAACCTATTTCTACAAACCTCTTCCTTCGCATAAATTATTGATCGTACTGACGGTTGCCAGTATTGGGGGCATCACAATCGAGTTTCAAACGGTATTTGGGCGAGAAGTGGGTGTCACGCTGTTAGTGTTGCTAGCAACGTTGAAGTTGATGGAAATTCGTGCGGCGCGGGATGTGATGGCGTTGATTTTTCTCGCCTGCTTTATTGTCATTACCAACTTTTTCTATTCGCAAAGCATGGTCACCGCCGTGTATATGTTAGCGACGCTGTTCGTGGTGGTGACGACTTGGTTGCATTTAGAAACCCCCAATGCGCAACTCAAAGCGCGTTTTCGTTTGGCAGGCGTGTTGCTACTGCAAGCCATTCCTTTGACCTTGATCCTATTTGTACTCTTTCCCCGTGTGCAAGGGCCGTTGTGGGGATTGCCCCAAGATGCACACGCCAGCAGTGGCTTGGGCGACACCATGTCGCCAGGGAGTTTGAGCAAGCTTTCATTATCGGATGCAGTGGCCTTTCGGGTGAACTACGAAAGTGCCGTGCCGCGCCGTAATCAGATGTATTGGCGCGGTCCTGTATTGTGGAATTTTGATGGGCGAACGTGGACACCAGGACATAATGCTTTTGTGATGCCGCCTAAATTTACTGAACTTAGTCAGCCCATGGATTATCGCGTCACCTTAGAGCCGCATAATAAATCTTGGCTGTTCGCGTTAGATGTACCGTATCAATTATCCATAGACGCGACACTGACAGACGATTTTCAGATATTGAGCAAAGCACCCGTCACGTCTAGGCTACGTTATCGTGCGCGCTCTCACTTGGTTTACCACGCCAATGTGCAGGAACTCGATACGCAGCTGCGACGTGCGTTGGCTTTGCCCGCAGGGTTTAACCCACGGACTCGCGAGTTGGCAACAACGTGGCGTGCCCAGCAAAAGGATGATGCCTTGCTGGTCAATGAGGCGTTGCGCTATTTCAATCAGCAAGGCTTTACCTATACTTTGGAGCCGCCGCCATTAGGAAAGCACAGCGTCGATGATTTTCTGTTTAATACCAAACAGGGGTTTTGTGAATATTACGCGTCGTCCTTTGTGTTTCTCATGCGCGCGGCGCATATTCCCGCGCGCGTGGTGACGGGTTATTTGGGGGGCGAATTTAACGGGGTGGGCAAGTATTACATCGTGCGTCAGTCCGATGCCCATGCGTGGGCTGAAGTATGGCTGTCTGGGCGTGGCTGGGTGCGGGTGGATCCGACGGCAGCAATTGCCCCTGGGCGCATTGAAAATAATTTAGCGGCGGCGGTGCAAGACAATTCCGCCATGTCGTTTATGGCGCGTAATCCGCCGCAATGGCTACGCAATCTCAGCCTCAATTGGGATGCGGCTGCTAATCAATGGAATCAGTGGGTGCTAGGGTACGACAGTGAGCGGCAGTTCGACTTTCTGACCCGTTTAGGGATGGAGGTTACTTGGCAAAAAATGGTGAGCTGGATGGGCATTGGACTTGCGCTATTCATCGCGCTCTTTTCAGCGTGGATGTTGCGCCATTTATTCCATCGAACTACCGACAAAATACAAGATCAGTGGTTAACTTTATGCAATAGACTTGCTAAAGTGGGACTAGCACGCGAGCCCTCCGAAGCCGCATTAGCGTATGCACAACGCGTGGCTCAACTTAGACCAGATCTGGCACGCCCATTTCTTGAGATCACTCAAGGGTATAATGCCCTCCGATATGGCGTTGCAGGTCAAGCAGAAATTAAACAACAGCAATGGTTAGTCCAAGCAAAGCAATTTGCCCGCTTAATCAACAAGACGGTAAGCAAATTAGACTCATAAATGGATGGCAGCGAAAATTTATCAGTTACAAAATCAATCCAAATTCAGCACAATTTTAGACTGAAGCGATAAAAAACAGCTCAGGTTAGGGGGAGAAATGAAAGCGTTAGCTTGGGTCAGAAAACTGCATCCGCGCCATAGCTTGGTTGCGAAAATGAGTTATGCCTTTGCGTTGGTATCTTTGGTGCTGTCTGTGATATTGAGCTATTACGCTGCGGAGATTAGTCGTGACCAAATTGAACGTGAACAAGGTGCAAGCTTCGTGCGTCGCGCTCAGCATATCGTTGATGTACTCAATCGCAGCATGTTCGAACGTTATCGTGAAATGCAGATTGTGGCATCGCTGGACGACATTCGGAACCCCTCGGTTTCAATTGATAAGAAACGTGCTGTGTTGGAGAAGTTGCAGCTCAATTTTGATGCTTACGCATGGATTGGTATTTGCAATCCAGAAGGCTTGGGTATCGTTGGCACATCGGGCTACTTAGAAAAAGTGGATTTATCCAAACGACCTTGGTGTCGAGATGGTCGAGAAAACCCCTTTGTGGGCGATGTGCATGATGCACTGAAATTAGCCAAATTATTGCCCAACCCCAGTGGCGAAAAGATTTATTTGGTTGATGTGGCCGCTCCCGTGAAAGATGAGCAGGGTATATTGCAAGGGGTGTTGTGCGGACATATTTATTGGGGGTGGGCAAAAAATCTGTTAAAGGACAAGAACGAAGATCTTGGTATTGAGATACTTTTATTAAGTCGTGATGGTTTGGTCTTGGCTGGACCTGAGCAGAATAGTCACCCTTTATCTGGATTGGCTCCCCATACATGGCAACGTATTCATACCGCTGGTACGCAGGATGATTACATGTTGGATACTTGGCAGAACGGCAAACGCTATTTGATCGGGCATGCACATGATACGGGTTATCGAGATTATCCAGGTTTAGGTTGGATTGCAGTCGTGCGTCAAGATGCAGCGCAAGCTTTTGCGCCTGCGAAAGCATTACAGCAGCACATCTTGTGGGTGGGTTTAGGATTGGGGGTGTTGTTTATGTTGATCGGTGCGGCGATGGCGCGGCGTATCGCTCGTCCAATTTCGCTCATTTCTGAAGCTGCCGATAAGGTGGCGGCAGGAAACTTGACATACGATGCCCCCCAGCAATCGGGCGATGGCGAGGTGGCGCACCTCTCTCAAGCCATACACACCATGGTCAATCACCTGACACAAGAAATCCAAGAACGGAAAAATGCTGAGGTACAACTGCAACTCTCTGCCGCCGTGTTTGCCAACAATACCGAAGGCATCGTGATTACGGATACTGATAATCGTATCGTGCGCGTCAACGGTGCATTCAGTCGCATATCGGGTTATACCGAAGCTGAAGTGTTAGGGCAGGATCCCCGTATATTTTCATCAGGGAAAATGAGTCCGAAGTTTTATCAGACGATGTGGCGTGACTTTTTGCGTAATGATGGTTGGCGCGGAGAAATTATCAATAAACGCAAAAACAATGAAACTTATCCAGAATGGTTGATTTTGAGCTTGGTGCGAGACGAATCTGGCAAGGTGATTAACCATATCGCGATTTATTCTGACATTAGCGAACGTAAACGTGAAGAAGAACGCATCCAGTATTTGGCAACCCACGACATGTTGACCCAATTACCCAATCGTTATTTATTGATGGATAGACTCACGCAAGCTTTAGGATTTGCCGAACACCATCACGTTAAAGTCGGGGTGATGTTTATCGACCTCGATCACTTCAAAAACATCAATGATTCTCTGGGACACGAGGTGGGTGACACCTTGCTACAACATGTGGCAGATCGCATTCGTCAGTGTTTACGCACGCACGACACATTAGCTCGTCTAGGGGGCGATGAATTTGTGATTGTCTTACCTGAAATGCACTCAGAAAGCGAAGCGGCTTATTTAGCAGAAAAAATTCTGGAAGGTTTTGACAAAAAGTTCAATATAGACACTTTCCAACTGACGATCACACCGAGTATTGGCATCAGCATTTATCCCGATGATGGCGTGGATTCAACCACCTTGCTGCGCAATGCCGATATGGCGATGTATCGCGCCAAAGATGGCGGTCGAAACATGTTGCAGTTCTACCTACCCGAAATGACCTTGCACGTCAATGAGCGTTTACAACTTGAAATGCAGTTGCGACTCGCGATTGAAAGGCATGAACTGTGCTTGCTGTACCAACCACAAATTGACACCCAAACCCATAAAATGACAGGCATGGAAGCCCTACTACGTTGGCAACATCCTACGTTTGGACTGGTCTCGCCTACGCGCTTTATTCCCATTGCAGAAGAATCTGGCTTAATTATTGAAATCGGTGATTGGGTCTTGCACGAAGCGTGTATGCAAGGACGTATCTGGCAAGCGCAAGGTTATGAGTTAGTGCCAATTGCGGTGAATGTCTCAGGCGTACAATTCAAGCGTGGGCAATTTCTAGATCGTTTAAAAAATATTTTGCATGACACGCGCTTCCCCGCGAATTTGCTGGAAATCGAGATTACTGAAAGTGTCCTGATGGACCTAGGCGATGCCAGCTTACAATTTATGAACGAAATCAAATCGTTGGGTGCCACTTTGGCTTTGGATGATTTCGGCACAGGCTTCTCCTCACTCAGCCGTTTAAAAACCTTCCCACTGGACTTCCTAAAGGTCGATCAATCCTTTGTGCGGGATATTCATACCGACCCCGATGATGCCGCGATCGTCCGTGCGGTAATTGGTATGGCGCACGAAATGAACATCGAAGTCATCGCAGAAGGCGTGGAAAATCAAGCGCAACTGGATTTCTTGCAAGCCTTACAGTGCGAAAAATGTCAGGGTTATTTCTTTAGCGAACCCATCTCAGCGGAGCATATTGAGGCATTTTTACAACGAAAATAATGATCTATATGAATAACAGTGGGTCGTCGTGGCACAAGTGAACAATCTCCCTCCCCTTCAAGGGGAGGGTTGGGGTGGGGATGGGGTAGAGATGAAGCCTCAAATAAACAGCACGATCATCGGCAGGCAGCTTCAGCGAACACTGCGCAACCAGATGACCGATAGAGAGCCATAAATTTTGAATTGAGAATTGCGTGATCTTGTCCAGCAATTCTCAATTCAAATTTCTCCTAAAGTTTAATTTTCCGAAGTCCATTTTCACCGCTTAATAATCAGGAAGAATTGAGGTGGACGCTATTTTTGAGAGCCATAAATTTCATCAATTCATCCC